>DATFGL010000244.1:0-7595 GCA_035249465.1 Rhodanobacteraceae bacterium
GCGGCCTTGCCGGTGGGCGCGGCCAGCGCGATCCGCAACGATCCGTTTTGCGCGCGTTGCGCCAGCGCGGTGAGCATGCGCAGCACGCTGTGGGTCTTGCCGGTGCCGGGGCCGCCGGTGATCAGCGTGAACCGGTGTGACAACGCGGTGTCGATGGCGCGCTGTTGCCCGGTATCAAGAGCCTCTCCCATCCGCCCTTCGGGCACCTCCCCCCGTGAACGAAGGGAGGTATCGGCAATCGGAGCCGCGACGGCCGCGCGTGCGACCAACGCCTGCGCAAGCTCGCGTTCGTATTCGAAGTAGCGGCGGAGATAGATGCGGTGTTGTGCATCCAGCACCAGCGGCAGTTCCGGGGTGAACACGCCGGCCGCATGTACCTGCACGGCTGGCGAGCGTTGCAAGGCTTCGCACCATGCCGATGGATCAGGCAAAGCCGGCGCCTTGCCCTTGCCATCCAACCCGGCCAGCCACGCCTGCGCCCGGTCCAGCGCCAGCGCACTGTGGCCGTCGGCGATCGCTCGCGCGGCCAGCGCCGCGGCCAGGACGGATTCATCGGTGGTGGCGGGAAACGCGCGGACGAGCCATCCGCCGAGCGCCGCATCGACGCGGCGCAGGTGTCCGGATTTTTGCAACGCCGCCAGGTTCGTGCTCATGCAGCCTCCCGTGCGTTCGCATCGAACAGCGTATCCATCGCCTCGACCAGGGCGCGTGACGGACGGTCGACGTGGATGCCGCGGCCTTCGGCCATGCCGCGCACGAACAGGTAGTACACCTCGCCCACATGACGGTCGTAGTCGTAATCGGCCATGCGCTGTTTCAGCCAGCGGTGCAATGCCAGCGTGTAGACCAGCCATTGCAGGTCGTAGTCGTGCGTCGCGATTTCCACGCGCACGGCGTCCTCGTCGTACGGCGCACAGCGGTTGGTTTTCCAGTCCACGATGTGGAAGCGGCCGGCGTGCACGAAGGTGAGGTCGATCTTGCCGGTGAGCAGGCCGTGCAGCCGTTCGGGCGCGACGCCGCTGCGTTGCCGTTGGTAGCCGTGCGCGTGCAGCAGTCCGTAAAGTTCGCTGCTGCGTGCGGGATGCAGCGAGAGATGGAATTCAACCTCGGCCTTGCGCTGCCCGGCCGCAACGTCACACAACCGCACGCCACAGGGCAGCGGGGCGTTCAACGCGTCGCGCACGCAGGCGCCGGTCGACTCGACCGCGTGCTTCCATGCGCGGTCGCCACCGGCTATGCCCTGGTCGCGCAGGCTGCGTTCGATCAGGACGCGTTCGGAGTCGGGAGCCCCGGATGCGTCCCGCCACAGGGCAAAATCGGTTTGTTCGAACACCGCGTGCACGGCGGTGCCGAAAGCTGCGCCAGCGGGCCCGGGTTCTTGTGATGCACCGCCGTCACCGGCGCCTGGTCGCGGGTCGGCGGCAGCCTGGTTCGGGCTGCCGCGCACCAGCCGCGAGAACGACCACACGGTCCAGTCGCGTTCGATGCCGGTGCGCATGAAGAGGTGCGGATGGGAAGCGACCGCATCCGGCTCACGCGCCTGCCAACGGTCGGCGGCGGCAATGTCGTTCCATTCCACGATGCCGATGGCGTCGGGTGCGCGCTGGCGCAGTTCGGCGAGTGCCGTGGCGCATTCCGCGTCGCCCAAGGCCAGCGGTTTCTCGCGTCCAGCCGCGTGCAGCAGCCGAAACAGCGCGCCGTGCTCGGCTTGGCCGATGCGTCCCCACGGCAGCACGCACAGCGCGCGTGCGCGGGTCACGGCGACGTACAACTTGCGCACGTCCTCGGCCAGCGCTTCCGCTTGCGCGTGCCGTTCGGCATCGGCGAGCAACGGCCCGGAACCGAGCGCGACGCACGCGTCACCTTTGCCGTCGTGGTACCAGTGCAGCGCCACGCCAGCCGGCTTCTTCGACGGATCCTTGGCGAGTCCCGCGCACGGCAGCAGCACCACGTCGTACTCGAGGCCCTTGGCGGCGTGCACGGTGGACACCGTGACCGCGTCGGCATCGGTATCCAGGCGCAGGCGCGCGCTGTCGGCGTCGCTGTCGTCGCCGGCTTCGGCGCGCCGGCGCGCGAAGCGCGTCGCAAGATCGGCCGCACCGAATCCCGCGGCCTGGTCTTCCTGCAACAGTTCGGCCAGCTGCAGGTAGTTCGACACGCGGCGCTGCCCGTCTGGTTGTTCCAGCAGGCGTGGCGCAGCATCGGCGACCAGGTGGTGCAGCCACGCCAGCACGCCGTGGCGGTGTACCGTGGCCGCCCACTCGGTCGCCTCACGCTGCGGCGCGCCGTCGTCGCCGGCCAGGGTTGCGGCGATCTCGTTTGCGGACCTGCCGATGAGCCGGCTGGCCCAGGCGGCACGCGCGCGGTCGGCGTCGGCGGATTCGGCCAGCGCTTCCAGAAGCAGTGCGAGGTCATCGGCTTCGTCGCTTGCATACACGCTGGCGCGCAGGTTGCTGGCTGCGGGAATCCCGGCCGCACCCAACGCCGCCTGCAATGCGGCGGCTTCGCGGTTGCTGTTGACCAGCACCGCAATGTGCCTGGGTTGCAGCCGCTCCTGCTCGCCATTGCCGTGGCGCAGCGAGGCCGAGGCCAGCATCTGGGCGATCCAGTGCACGGTGCGCTGCTCCAGCGCGATTCGTGCACGGGCCTTGGATGCCGCCTTGTCGTCGGGTTGCCCGAGATCGGCGGCGGAAAACGACCAGCATTCGATGCCCGGTAATTCCACATCATCACGGAGCACGACGCAGCGTTGCGAACGCCCCGACGCAGCGACATCGTGGTAACCGATGTTCGTGTCGATGAAGGCGTCCTGGACGCCGAACAGCGCGTTGACCGCACTGCACAAGCGCGTACCCGAGCGGTAGCTGGTCGTGAGCGCGAGGCGTTCGCCCGCTGCATGGTCGGTCGCCTTGCGCCACGCAAACACGTCGCCGCCACGGAAGCCGTAGATCGCCTGCTTGGGGTCGCCGACCAGGATCAGCGTGGTGTCTCCGAACAACTTGCGCACCACGTTCCACTGTGCAGTGTCGGTGTCCTGGAATTCGTCGATCAGTGCCGCCTTCCAGCGCCGCTGGATCGCGGCGATGACGCGAGCCGCGTCATCCTTCGCCAGGGCCGCCTCGAGTGTGCGCACCGCCTGGTCGTGGCTCATCAGCCCGCGTTCGTCGAGTCGGCGTGCTCGCTCGTGTTCCAGAAACTTGCGCGCTTCGTACAGCAGTTCGGCGCCACGGCGCGCTTCCTCGTGCTTGCGGGCAGCGACGATCGCGGCATGTGCATTCGCCAGCGCGGCGACGTCGTCGAACACCCGGCTTTCCGGACGCACGCCCTTGGGCTGCAGTCCTTCGATGTTGTCCGCACCGATGCTGGCGACAAGCTTGCCGTCGAAATTTTGGAATGCCGCGCGCGCTGATGAGCCGGACGCTCCCGCACGTACAGACTCCCAGGCCTGCAGGCGCCCCGTACGGGTACTCGAGGATTTCACGCAGCGCTGCAGTTCGGTTTCGAACGCGGTGCGCTCGGCATCACCCCATGCGGCGATGCGCGTGCGCGCTGCCTCGAAGCCGGCATCGAGCACGGCGAAGTCCGGTCGTGGCAGTTCGACCGTGCGATCTTCCCAGCGCGCATCGCCCACCTGCTTCGCCAGGCTGTCGGGGCTGCCCCAGGTGTCGGCGAGCAAGGCCGCCGACGCGACATCGCCGGCGCCGCGGCGCCAGAAGTCGCGGACGATCTCCAGGTCGAGCGCACGCATGTCCTCGATCAGTTCGGGACGGCGCAAGCTGCCGCCGGTATCGAAACCGAATTCGCCGAGTACCCGGAAGCAGAAGCCGTGCAGGGTGGAAATCTGCGCGGTGTCGATCGCGAGCGACGCATCGCGCGCGCGCTGGCGCAAGGTGTCCAGGGCGTCGGTGTCACCGGCTTGCTCGGCCTGCTGGCGCGCCTGGGCGATGATGCGACGGATCATCGACAGTTCGCCAGTATCACCGTCGCGCGCGCATTCGGGTTGGTCGTCCAGGAGTGCCTGCCCGGCTTGTGCCAGCCAGTCGCGCAGGCGTTCGGACAGTTCGGCGGTGGCCGCGCGCGTGAACGTCGCGACCACGATTTCCTCCGGCTTCAGGCCTTCCTCCAGGATCAGGCGCAGGTACAACGCCGCGATGGTGAAGGTCTTGCCGGTACCGGCATTGGCCTCGACCGTGCGGATGCCGGCAAGCGGCAGATCCAGCGCGTCGCGCGGTGAGGTCATGCTGCGTCACCGTGCTTGTCGTGCACGGCTTCGACCCGCGGCAGGACGCGGACGGCGATTCGGTACCAGTCGTCGAGTGAATCCGCGTTGGCAATGTCGATGCCGCGCCAGGCGATCCGTACCGCCGCATCGTCGAAGTCGGTTTTGCCACCGAAGCCGTTGTCGTCCTCGGCTTTCGCGGCCGCCTTGCGCAAGTGTTCGGCAAACTCGCGCACGTCGGCTTCACCGTCGCGGACACGCCAGCGTTTCAGGCTGTCCCAGGATGCTTGCGCCTGGAACGGCAGTGGCGAGCGCAGGCCCGCCTGCACGAGTCCCGAGAGGCAAGCGAGTTGTTGGCGTGCCGCCGCGGAATCAATGGGCGCTATATCGGCGCGTTTGACGACATCGTTTCCATTTGCCCTGTCCAGCCAGAGCAGGCGGCAACCCATGGCTTCGCCACGGACTGCAACGGCGAACAGGGTGTCGATCCAGGCGCGCAGCGCGCGCTTGCCGTCGAGCTTGCCGGGATCGGCGCGCAACAGGCCGTGCGGGTACACGCCGTCCACCGCACCGCTCAGGTGCAGTCCGTCATTGAAATCCAGCGTACCTTCGCAACGCGTCGGTGCCGCGCCCTGCACGTATGCGTCGCGCTCGCCGCGCAGCAGCTCTGCGCGGGCACGTGCGATTGCGAGTGCGGCGTCGGCCAGCGCGCCGGGCGGCAGCAGTCCGCGCGCGCTGAACAATGCTTTCTGTTCTTCGGCCGCGGCATCACCGTGGTCCAGCGCGGCGCGCGTCAGTTGGTAGCGCAGCAGAGGGTGGTCCGGCTGCAACGGTTCGAGGTTGGCTTCGGCATCCACGTCGCGCGGCAAGCGCATCCGCAGTGCGTGCCGCAGGAATCCGAGGGCGGGATTTTCCAGAAAGCGTTTCAGGTCATCGAGGCCGATTTCCGTCGGCGCATCCGTGGTCGGTGCAAGCTCGTCCATGATGAACGGTGGTGCGGCGTGATCACCGTGCACCCGCGTGTGCGCCGCGGGCAGCCACTGTCCGGCGTAGCTTTGCGGTGCGCCGGCCTTGAACAGTCCGACGGAAAACGGGTGCAGCGGCGCCTTGCGCGGCAGCGCGTCCTTGCCGGCGTCATCGGCGAGGTAATCGTCGCGCAGCAGCCGCATGAGGTCGGCGACCATCGCGGCCGGCGGCAGGTTCTTGTTGGTCTGCGCGTCACGGCCGACCCAACTGACATAGAAGGCATCGCGCGTGGCGGCCAGCAGTTGCAGGAACAGCAGGCGATCATCGGCGCGCACGTCGCGGTCGCCGCGCCTCGCATTTCCGGCGCGACGGTCGGCCGCCAGCGGATCGAGCCCGCCGGATTCGCGGCGCGGAAACGCGTCCTCGTGCATCCCGAGCAGGCAGATCACCCGAAACGGCACCACCCGCAACGGCACCATGCCGCAGAAGGTGATGCCGCCGGTGAACAGGCGCTCGGCCGGATCGGGTGACGCGAGCGCATCGACGAGGTATGCACGCAGGTCCGTCCATGGCAGTGCCTGCACGGGGCGGGCTGCGGCACAGTCGGCAGCAAGCTGGGCCAGCGCCGCGCGCACGCGTTCCAGCGCGCGGGTTTCGGCCAGGTCGTCGGGATCGGGCTGGTACAACGCGTCGAAGGTTTCGTTGAGCAGGCGTTGCCAGTCCACGGCTGGACGCGGATGCCGCGATTCCTCGCGCAGGCGCCGCCAGGTTTCGGTGATCGCGAGCGCGGCGTCCAGATGCGCGATGGCCTGGCCCTCCACGCCGGGCAGCGGCGCGGTGTCGCCGACCAGTGCGTCGCCGACGTCGCCACAGGCGAACCCCGCCACGATGCGGTCGATCGCGAATGCCCAGCTGAATTCGCGGTAGTCGCCGGCGCCCGCGCGTTCGCGCGCGTGTTCGTCCTCGCCCCAACGCGCGCCCGCGTCGTGCAGTCGCGCGCGCAGGCGCTCCAGCACATCGGTGTCGAGGTCGAAGCGCCGCGTGACGCCGGTTGCGGCCAGCACCCCGGTCAGCTCGTCCAGTTCCCAGCGCGAGGCCGGCGCATCCAGCAGCTTCAAGAACAATTCCGCGGCAGGATGCTGGGCCGCGGCACCGAGGTCGCCGAGGTTCCAGGGAATGAAACGCGCGTCGCCGCGATGGATGCCGCCGAACACCGCTTCGATCGCGGGACGGTAGGTGGCGACGTCGGGCATCATCACCGCGATGTCGCGCGGTTGCAGGCTCTCGTGTTTTTCGAACAGCGCCAGCAGTGCGTCGTGCAGCGTTTGCACTTCGCGCAGCGGCGTATGGCAGGCGTGGAACTGCAGCGAGTCGTCGGGTTCCGCGAAGCGCGTGTCCTTGCCTGGCGCGTTGTGCTGCAGGATGTCGTTGCGCACGCGACCCAGCAGCGTGTCTTGCACGATGTTCTCGTCGAACAAATCGATTTCATCGTCCGGCTGCACATGCCCGTAGCCGTAGAGCAGCTCCAGGAACCCTGCTGCCGCGCCGCCCAGCGACACGATCAGCGGATTGCCGTCGTCTTTTTGCTGCAGGCGTTCGCGGACTTCGTGGCGCGTCGTGGGTGTGTCGCCCAGGTATTCGTGCGAGGGCAGCGGCAGGAAGAAGTCCACGTCGCAATGGCGTCCCGCGACCGCCAGCATCCGCAGCACGTCGGGCGACACGTTGGCGCAAGCGAAACACGCAAAGTGTTCGGGCAGACCGGGAGGCGCGGGCTTTTCGACGTATTCGTCGCGCGGATATTCCGGATCGTACGCGCGCAACCATTCGTCCACCCGCGCCGCGCGCGACATGCCGCCCACCCGCGGCAACAACCGGCGCCACAATTCGGCCTGCCAGTCGTCCTTGTCGCCACCGCGTTCCCAACGCAACAATTTCTCGCGCCGGTAGCCCTGCATCCGTTCGTACACGCGCGCCAGTTCCAGGCTCAGTGCGTAACGCCGCAAAAGGTCGCCGCCGCCGCCGAGGTATTCGCGCAAGGGCGCCAGCGCTGCACCCGTCAGCGGTTCGTGCAACAGGGCATACACGTGCCATCGCAATACTTCGACCTCGAACGGCGACTGCGGCGGCAAGTCGGGGCGGGCGGCGCGCAACAATTCCCACGTGAACAGCGCGGGCGGCGTGAATTCCACGTTCGCGATCACGCCATTTTTTTCCGCCAGATGCGCCTGCAGCCAGCGCCTGAGCCCCACCTGCGGCACCAACACACGCACGGGGACCAGCGGGTTTTCGCGCGACGCGGCCAGTCGTGCGCCGAGTTCGTCGGCCAACCTGGCGGCGTCATTGGAGGTGACGAGTCTGAACATGCGAGGTGCCCGGACGTGATCCCGCCAGTATGCCTGCCGTTTGCTCA
>DATFGL010000245.1:0-14930 GCA_035249465.1 Rhodanobacteraceae bacterium
ACTGGCTCTGTTCAAACAGTTCGGCAAAACTTTCGGTCATGGGGATTCCAGGTTGGGAATGGATCGCGAGGCCTGCAAGTTCCATTGATGTCGATTCCACAGGCGACGATCCGCCGGTTGGGGGATGCATCGATGCATCCGGTTGGAAAAACCGCGCGAACGCGGCACGTTGGTGCAATCAAACCTCCCGCACGACCGCGAGCACCCGGTCCACGACCATCGGAATCGGCTGCCCGGTGGTGTCGATCACCACGGCGTCGGCAGCCGGCCGCAACGGCGCAACCGCGCGCAACGCGTCACGCGCGTCACGCAGCTCGATCTCGTGCAAAAGGCTGGCTAGTGTAACGTCAAGTCCCTTTGCCTTCAACTGCTTATAGCGCCTTTCCGCCCGTTCGGCGGCGCTGGCGGTCAGGAACACCTTGAACGCGGCATCGGGGAAGATCACCGTACCCATGTCGCGCCCGTCGGCCACCAGGCCGGGCGGCCTGCGGAAGGCCAACTGCTTGTCCACCAGGGCTTTTCTCACCTCCGGCAGTGCCGCGATGGCCGATGCCGCCGCGCCCGCGGTTTCGGTGCGGATCGCGTCGGTCGCGTCTTCACCGTCGATGATCACCCGGGTGTCGCCGCCATCGCCCGGATCGCGGAATTCGATGCGTGTGGTGGCGGCACAACGTGCAACGGCCTCGGCATCGGACAGATCCAGGCCCTTCGCACCCGACGCATGGCCGATCGCGCGATAGATCGCGCCGGAATCCAGCATGTGCCAACCCAGCCGATCCGCCACGGCACGGGCGATGGTGCCCTTGCCGGCCCCCGATGGGCCGTCGATGGCGAGTACCGGCACGGAATCGTTCATCGTCATCCGGTGAATTTTAGCCGATGCCCGTCCGGATCAGGCTGCGCGCATTGCCAAGCCGCAGCCGTTCGCCAGTTCGACGAAGCCCGGAAACGAGGTTGCGACATTCGCGCAATCGCGGATCGTGATCGCGCCGTCCGCCACGGCGCCAGCCACCACGAACGCCATCGCACAGCGATGGTCGCCGCGCGCTTCGACCGTACCGCCATGCAAGACGCAACCCTCGATGCCGGCGCCATCCGGCGTTTCCTCGATGCGAGCGCCCAGCGCGCGCAGGCCTGCGGCCATCGCCGCGATGCGGTCGGATTCCTTCACCCGCAGTTCTCCTGCGCCACGGATCGTGGTGACACCCTCCGCACAGGCGGCCGCGACGAACAGCGCGGGGAATTCATCGATCATGTCGGCGACGTGTTCAACCGGAACTTCGACTCCACGCAAATGCGCATGGCGCACGACCAGATCCGCGACCGGCTCGCCGCCCGCCTCGCGCCGGTTTTCTTCGCCGATGTCCGCGCCCATCCCGCGCAGCACGTGCAGCAGGCCGGTGCGGCGCGGGTTCATGCCGACATTGCGCAACACCAGTTCCGAACCCGGAACGAGGGTTGCGGCCACGATGAAGAATGCCGCCGAAGAAAAATCGGCCGGGATCCCGATATCGACCGCGCGCAATGCGTGGCCGCCCGACAGGCTTGCCTTGCCTGGCTCGAATGCGATCGGCCAGCCGAACGCAGCAAGCATGCGTTCGGTGTATTCACGCGTGGGGCGCGGTTCGGTGACGGTGGTTTCGCCGTCCGCATACAAGCCTGCCAGCAGCAGCGCCGATTTCACCTGGGCACTGGCGATCGGTGATGCGTAATCGATTCCGCGCAAATGTCGCACGCCGCGCACGCGCAATGGCGGTGTGCCGTCGCCGCCGGTTTCGATGACCGCACCCATTCGCGCCAGCGGCTCGGTCACGCGCCGCATCGGGCGCGTCGACAGCGATGCATCGCCCCTCAAGGTCGAATCGAATGCCTGCCCCGCCAGCACGCCGCACAGCAAGCGCATCGCGGTGCCGGAATTGCCGCAGTCGAGTGCGCCGTCCGGCGTACGCAAACCGTGCAAGCCGGCGCCATGCACGACGCGTTCCCCATCGGCCGGTGTTTCGATGCGCACGCCCATCTGCCTGAAGATGCGCGCGGTGGCACGGGTATCTTCGCCTTCCAGGAACCCCGTAATGCGCGAGGCCCCCTCGGCCAGCGCGGACAGGATGATGGCGCGGTGTGAAACGGATTTGTCACCGGGTACGCGAACCCGGCCGCGCAATGCGCGCGCCGGCGAACTGATCCAGTCCAGCCGCACATTCAAGGCAGCGCTCTCAGCAATCGGCGATTTTCGGCACGGCTGCCCACGCTGATCCGCAACGCACGCGGGAGATCATAGCCACCCATCGGGCGTACGATCACGCCGCGCTCGAACAGATGGCGTTCCAGCCTGTCTGCATCGCGCGGCAACACGCACAACAGGAAATTGGTCTGCGACGGCAAGCAGCGATAGCCGCACTCCAACAGTTCTTCGCGCAACCATTCGCGTTCTGCACGGTTGAAGGCGCGCGCCTTCGCCAGCCACGGCTTGTCGGCCAGCGCGGCGGCGGCCCCCGCAAGCGCCACATTGTTGACGTTGAACGATTCGCGCAAGCGTTCCAGCATCGCGACTACGCTCGGCTGCGCAACCAGATAACCCACACGCAGGCCTGCCAGCCCGTACGCCTTGGAGAACGTGCGCGTGACGACGAGGTTTGGATGCTTGCCCGCAAAAGTCAGCGCGGTCGTGAGTCCGGGCGCATCCACGTATTCGTGATAAGCCTCGTCCACGACCACCAACACGTTGCGCGGCACCTTCTCCAGGAATGACGCCAACGCCGCATCGTCGAACCATGTGCCGGTGGGATTATTCGGATTGGCGAGGTAGACGATCCGCGTGCTGGCGCGCACTGCCCTGGCCATCGCATCGAGATCGTGTCCGTATGGCGCACTGCGATGACTTCGCGGCAACGCGGGCACGCGGATCGCGCGCGCGCCTGCCGCGGTCGTCGCGATCGGAAAGACCGCGAAGCCGAATTGCGAAAACGCGATCGAGTGCTTCGTGTCCGCGAAGCATTGCGCCAGCAGCATCAACAACTCGTGCGATCCGTTGCCCAGCGCAATGCATGCGGCATCGACGCCAAGGTGTCCGGCCAATGCGCGTTTCAATGGCATGCCGCGCGGATCGGGATAACGGAATGTTTCGGTCAGCGCCGCGCGCATCGCCTTCAGCGCGCGTGGACTCGGGCCGAGCGGGTTTTCGTTGGAACCCAATTCCGCGATCGCAGCGCCAAAGCGCGATCGCAAGGTGGGCAGGTCGTGGCCCGGATCGTAGGCGCGCAATTTCGCGATGGCGGCGTTGACCAGTCGCGAGGCGTCAAACGCGGGCTCGGGTTTGCGTGAACGCGGGGAGCTAGCCATGACGACGCTTGAACTCGGCCATGAAATCGCACAAGGCCCCCACGCCTTCGATCGGCACCGCGTTGTAGAGGGAAGCACGAATGCCGCCCAGGGCGCGGTGGCCTTTCAATGCAAGCAAACCGGCACTGTCGGCTTCGGCGACGAATACGGGCTCCAGCGCGGCATCGTGCAGGTTGAAGATCACGTTCATGCGGGAACGCGCCGCGGGTTCGACACGATTGCCGTAAAACCCGCCGGAGCCATCGATGGCCGCGTAAAGTGAATCCGCCTTGGCACGGTTGCGGCGTTCCATTTCCACCAGCCCACCCTGCTGCTTCAACCACTGGAAAGTCAGGCCGGCGAGGTACCAGCCCCAGGTATTGGGTGTGTTCAACATCGAACCCGCGGCGGCGTATTCCGCGTAGCGGAAAATGCGCGGCAGCGGGCGCGGATGGCGTTGCAACAGATCCTCGCGCACGATCATCACCACCAGCCCGGATGGACCGATGTTCTTCTGTGCCCCCGCGTAGATCAGCCCGAATTTCGAGACATCCAGTGGGCGCGACAGGATGTCCGACGACATGTCGGCCACCAGCGGCGCGTCACCGGTATCCGGAATGTCGCGCATCTCGACACCGTGGATGGTTTCGTTGGTGGTGATGTGCACGTACGCGGCCCCGGGATCGAGGTCCCAGCTCGCGCGATCCGGAATAGTTCGGTATCCATTCTCCTTCGAGGTCGCGGCCACGTGCGGCGCCGCGTACAACGCGGCTTCGCTGGCCGCCTTCTCGCCCCAGTGCCCGTTGACGATGTAATCCGCGCGTTGGCCATCGGCGGCAATGTTCATCGGCACCTGCGCGAAATGCTGGGTCGCCCCGCCCTGCAGGAACAGAACCTTGTAATTCGTGGGAATGCCCAGCAATCCGCGCAGGTCGGCTTCGACGCGCGCCGCCATCTCCATGAACGCCTTGCCGCGATGACTCACCTCCATCACCGATGCGCGCGCGCCGTTCCATTCCAGCAATTCCTGCCGGGCGCGTTTCAACACGTCTTCCGGCATCGCGGCCGGACCGGCACTGAAGTTCCACGCTCGCGACATGGCTCAAGGTTCCTGCAAGGGGCCGGGATTACCAGCGGAAATACAAAAACAGCGCGATCAACCCGGCAAGCACGACCGCTGCGCCGATCAGCCACCAGATTTCGGTGTGCGGCGAATCGTCGGGTTCCGGCTCCGGGACGGGCGCCACGGGTGCGGGCTGGGCGATGGCGTGGGCCGCGCACTGCAACCCCGGCGCTTCGACGACGAACCTGTGTTCGCCCAGCACGATCTGGTCGTCGGGCGACAGGCGTGCGCGCTGGCAGCGCCACCCATTGACGCGTGGCGCGGCACTTTCGGATTCGAATACCAATCCGTCTTCCGTCTGCGCCACACGGCAGGCATACGACAGATCGCCGAAATGCCGGCTGCCCGCTCCCAGCCGCAGTTCCGGCGCGATCGGCAGCAACTGTCCCGATGCCGCACCCGACATGATCCGCAAACCCGCCTGGCCGGGATATGCAACCGCGTCGCCCACGTCCCGGGTTTCCGCCGGCGCTGCGTCGGCCACCAGCAGGAATTTGTTTGCGCCCAGCGTCACGGTGTCGCCGTAGTGAAGCAGCGCCTTTTCGCGCACGGCGCGCGCGTTGACATACACGCGCTGGCAACCCGGCAGCACGGTCAACAACAGGCCCGATGGAGCAGCGGTCACCGCCACATGGTGCGGATCGACGCCCGCCCCGACGGGCATGATGTCGTTGTCCGGCGCACTGCCGATGCGCACGGGGCCCGCACCGCAGGGAACCGTATCACGGGCTGGATGGACGCAAACGACGCGCATGACAAGCCTTGCGGAATTGCGCGCCAATGTAGCATGGCGCAATGCAACATCCGCGGCCGGCTGCGGGAGCGTGTGGGCTGATATTCGCCTTCGCGCTTTCGCGCAAGCCCGCGTCGTGGCAGAATGCACGGTTTAACGATTCGTGCCAAGCGCAGCCCATGGCCAAAGACGACGTCATCGAAATGGAAGGCACGGTGCAGGAAACCCTGCCCAACACCATGTTCCGCGTGCAGCTGGAAAACGGGCACGTCGTCACCGCGCACATCTCCGGACGCATGCGCAAGCACTACATCCGCATCCTCACCGGCGACAAGGTGAAGGTCGAGATGACACCCTACGATCTCACCAAGGGGCGCATCACCTACCGCAACAAATAAGCACGGGATGTTCACCCCGTGGAGGGTGAGACACCGCGTTTGCGCGATACATTGAATCGCATCGCGCCCGGTGGTGAGCGCCGCATGCAGGGTGTCGGAGGCCGGCCGCATGCTTGAAGCACGGACGCTGAAGCCAGCGGTGCGCTGATCCGGGATCCGGTGCCTCTTCTCATCCGTGCAAAAACGGCGGCCCTCGGCCGCCGTTTTTGTTTGGGGCGAAACCGGCTGCGGGCCGCTATTCGACGACCGCCGGCAATTTCTCCGCGGCCTCGGTTTCCACCGTCAGTTCGCCGTCGTGCACGCCGAGGTTGACCTTGCCGCCGTCCGCCAGCTTGCCGAACAGCAACTCGTCGGCAATCGCACGCTTCACCTTGTCCTGGATCAGCCTTGCCATCGGCCGCGCACCCATTTGCGGATCGAACCCGTGCTCGGCCAGCCAGCGCCGTGCTTCCGGCGTGACGTTCAAACTGACGCGCTTCTCCAACAACTGCGATTCCAGCTCGATCAGGAACTTGTCGACGACACGCAGGATGTGTTCGAAGTCCAGCGATTTGAACTGCACGACGGCATCGAGGCGGTTGCGGAACTCCGGCGTGAAGATCCGTCGGATCACCTCCATCGCGTCGGTGGCGTGTTCCTGCTCCACGAAGCCGATGCTGCGCCGTGCGGCCTGGCGCGCACCCGCGTTGGTTGTCATCACCAGGATCACGTTGCGGAAGTTCGCTTCGCGGCCGTTGGTGTCGGTGAGCACGCCGTGGTCCATGATCTGCAGAAGGATGTTGAACAGGTCCGGATGGGCCTTTTCGATTTCATCCAGAAGCAGCACGCAGTGCGGATGCTTGACCACCGACTCGGTGAGCAGCCCGCCCTGGTCGAACCCGACGTAACCCGGGGGCGCGCCGATCAGGCGCGACACCGAATGCGGTTCCATGTATTCGGACATGTCGAAGCGCACCAGCTCGATGCCAAGCTGCAACGCAAGCTGCCGCGTGACTTCGGTCTTGCCGACACCGGTCGGGCCTGCAAACAGGAAGTTGCCGATCGGCTTGTCGGGGCTGCCAAGGCCCGAACGCGCCATCTTGATGGCCGACGCCAGCGTATCGATGGCCTGGTCCTGGCCGAAAATCACCATCTTCAGGTTGCGATCGAGGTTGCGCAGCACGTCGCGGTCGGACGCCGAGACCTGCTTCTGCGGAATGCGCGCCATCCGCGCGACGATGTACTCGACCTCTTCCACGTCCACCTTGCCGGTGCGTTTGTCGTCGGGCAGCAGGCGCTGGTGCGCGCCGGCTTCGTCGATCACGTCGATGGCCTTATCCGGCAGCAGGCGGTCGGGGATGTGCTTGACCGACAAATCCACCGCGGCCTTCAGCGCTTCGTCGCTGTAGCTGACGTTGTGGTGTTCCTCGAAACGCGTCTTCAGGCCCTTCAGGATTTCGACGCTCTCGGCCACGGAGGGTTCGACCACGTCGATCTTCTGGAAGCGCCGCGCCAGCGCGCGATCCTTCTCGAACACGCCGCGGAATTCCTGGAAAGTCGTGGAGCCGATGCAGCGCAGATCGCCCGACGCCAGCGCCGGCTTGATCAGGTTGGACGCATCCATGGTGCCGCCCGATGCGGAACCCGCGCCGATGATGGTGTGGATTTCGTCGACGAACAGGATCGCTTTCGGATCCTTCTTGAGTTGCGCGATCACGGCTTTCAGGCGCTTTTCGAAGTCGCCGCGGTACTTGGTGCCGGCGACCAGCGCGCCCAGGTCCAGTGCCCAGATCGTGGCGTCCTCCAGCACTTCGGGCACCTTGCCCTCGACGATGCGGCGCGCCAGGCCTTCCGCCAGCGCGGTCTTGCCCACGCCGGATTCGCCCACGTACAGCGGGTTGTTCTTGCGCCGGCGGCACAGTACCTGGATCGTGCGCTCGACTTCCTCTTCGCGGCCGACCAGCGGGTCGATCTTGCCCTGTTCGGCGCGCTCGTTGAGGTTGGACGCGTATTCCGCCAGTGCGTTGTCCTTGTCCTTGGCCTCCTGCTCGGTTTCCGTGCCCGCCTCGCCCGCCGCGGGCGCGGCGTCGGATTCATGCCCGATCTTGGCGATGCCATGCGAAACGTAATTGACCACGTCCAGCCGTTCGACTTCCTGCTGGTGCAGGAAGTACACGGCATGCGAATCCTTCTCGCCGAAGATCGCGACAAGCACGTTCGCACCCGTCACTTCCTTGCGGCCCGAGGATTGCACGTGATAGACGGCACGCTGCAGCACCCGCTGGAAACCCAGCGTGGGCTGCGTGTCGCGTTCGTCACCCGACGGCAATACCGGCACCGTTTCGGTGATGATGGAGCGCAGGTCCTTGGCGAGCTTGTCGATGTCTGCGCCACAGCCTCGCAGCACCGCCGCCGCGGTGGGATTGGTGAGCAGCGCCAGCAACAGGTGTTCCACGGTCATGAACTCGTGGCGTTGCTCGCGGGCCTCCTTGTAGCACTGCCCGATGGTGTATTCGAGGTCCTTGCTGAACATTGCCTGGGTCTCCGGGATCTCTCTGCCCCACGATATGGGGGCGCTTACAACTTTTCCATCGTGCACAACAGCGGGTGCTGGTGGATGCGCGAGAATTCGTTCACCTGCGCAACCTTGCTCTCGGCCACCTCGCGGCTGAACACGCCGCAGACGCCCTTGCCCCGTGTATGCACGTGCAACATCACCTGCGTCGCGCGTTCCCGTGCCATGTTGAAAAATGTCTCCAGCACCACCACCACGAACTCCATCGGCGTGTAGTCATCATTGAGCAATACCACCTGGAACAGCGGCGGCCGTGCCGTTTCCGGACGGCTGGTTTCGACGGCCACGCCCTGCTCATGCTCGGTTTCGTTGTCGTGCGTTTTTCCTGGCGTCATGTGGGTCCTGCTCTTTGGCCCGAGTATATGCCCGCGGACGCGAGCCGGTGGTGACGAAACGTCACATCAGATGATGGCAAAATGATGGAAATTCCAGTGCACGATCAAGGGGTCTGTCAGCGCCACGCCAGACGGTCGCGCCGTCGGCCCATTGCTTGCAGGGCAAGGAAGAGTGAGGAAGATGTATGTCGATACATAGACGAGCGATGACAAAGTCCTGCGGGCAATGGGCCACGGCCCGAAGGGTTGCTCTGCAGCGGCCGCCATCCATCGGCGCGCGACTTGACCATAGAACCACTATGGTGCTGCGTCGCGCAACCTTGTCTGGCAACCGCTGCGGAAGCAACGCGACTCGTCTGGCATGGTGCTGACAGACCCCATGGACGAACCGACAACCGAGGAGGAACGGGAAACCATCTGGTGCCCGCACGTCACCGTGGCCTGCGTGATCGCCGATGGCGACCGGTTCCTGATGGTCGAGGAAGACATCCGCGGCGAGTTGCGGCTCAACCAGCCGGCGGGACACCTCGAAGACCACGAATCGCTGGTGGAAGCCGCGGTGCGCGAAACCCTGGAAGAAACGGGGTGGGAGGTTGTGCTGGATCATTTCATTGGCGTACAGCAATGGCACAGCCCGGTGCACGATCACCACATCGTGCGCTTCGCGTTCGCGGGGCGTCCGCTGAGACACCAGCCCGGGCGTCCGCTGGATTCGGGTATCGCCCGTGCACTGTGGCTGAGCTACGCGGACATTGCGGCCAACGCAAGGCGTCTGCGCAGCGAATTGGTGCTGACCACGCTCGATGACTGGCTTGCCGGGCAACGCCTTCCGCTTTCGACGCTGCGCTCCTTGCTGCCGGCCCCCGCGTGAACATGCGTGTCACGGTTGGCATGTCGGGAGGTGTCGATTCGTCGGTGGCGGCGTTGCTGCTGAAGCGCGTTGGTCACGATGTCTCCGGCTTCTTCATGCTGAATTGGGAAGACGAAGACCCCGGGTCAGGGTGCCATGCCGACGCCGATCGCAAGGATGCCTTGGCCGTGTGCGCAAAGCTTGGCATTCCGTTCCGCAGCGCCAACTTCGCGGCCGAGTACCGCGAACGGGTGTTCGCGTACTTCCTCGACGAGTACCGCGCCGGACGCACACCCAATCCCGACGTGCTGTGCAACCGCGAGATCAAATTCGGCACGTTTCTTGAGGCTGCACGCGAGGACGGCGCGGAAAAAATCGCGACGGGCCACTATGCCCGCAACGATTGCATTGACGGCCGCTGGCGGCTGCTGCGCGCGCACGACACCGGCAAGGACCAGACTTATTTTCTGCACATGCTGGATCAGGATCAGCTCGGCGCGGCGATGTTCCCGCTGGGCGACCTGCACAAGACCGAAGTACGCCGCATGGCCAATGATGCGGGCCTGCCGGTCGCCGCGAAAAAGGATTCCACCGGCATCTGTTTCATCGGTGAGCGGGATTTCCGGGCATTCCTTTCCACCTACCTGCCTGCACAGGCCGGCGAATTGCGCGACCCGGATGGCCACGCACTGGGCGAACACCAGGGCGCGATGTTCTACACGCCGGGCCAGCGCTCTGGCTTGCACATCGGTGGCCGCGCCGACGGCAGCGGCGAGCCCTGGTACGTGGTCGGCAAGGATGTCGCCGCCAACATCGTGTATGTCGACCAGGGCCACGACAGCCGGTGGCTGCAATCGCACTCGCTGACCGCAAGCGGCGCGCGCTGGATCGCCGGCGCGCCACCGGCCGCGTCATTCGAATGCGCGGCCATGACGCGTTACCGCCAGCCGCCGCAGACATGCCATGTCGAGATGGATGGCGATTCTTGCGTGGTACGCTTCGATGAAACGCAGCGTGCTGTCGCGCCGGGACAATCGGTGGTGTTCTATCGCGGCGACGAATGCCTCGGTGGCGCCGTCATCGATGCCACCGACGCGCCGCCGATTGGAGGCCCGCAATGAAGGAATCGCGCGTGCTGGCGCTCGCGGGTGTGTTCCAGGCGCTGTCGCTGGTGCGTGAGCTGGCGCGCGAGGGCGACTGCGATCCCGAAGCGATGGAGGCCAGCCTGGCCAGCGTGTTCAAACTGGAATCCGCCAGCGCAGCCGACGTGTTCGGCGGCAACCGCGGCGTGCGGCGCGGCCTGCGCGTGCTGGTCGAACAAGTCGAAGGCAACGATCGCGACCTGCCGCTGTTCCACATGCTGATCAACGTGATGAAGCTGGAACGTGGCCTTGCGGTCCACCCCGACATCAACCGTCAACTTGGTGAGGGCCTGACCGGCATGCAGCGCCAGCTCCAGCATTTCCCGCTCACCCATCCCACGATCATCGCCCGCCTCGCCGACCTTTACAGCACCAACCTGTCGGGCCTGAAACCGCGCATCACCGTCGTCGGCAACCCGCTGTACCTGCAACAGCCCGTGCAGGCCCAGCGCGTCCGCGCTCTGTTGCTGGCCGCGGTACGTGCCGCCGTGCTGTGGCGGCAACTCGGCGGGCGGCGGCGGCATCTCCTGTTTCGTTCGAAGCGCGAGGTGATGATCGCGCGCGGGATGCTCACGGGCGTCGCGCTGCGCGGTTGATTTGCTTGCCCCGTGCAGACTTGGGTCTTTTTTGTTTTTGGCGAGTGCCAAGCGTTTTCGCTTGGGTTTCGCGCGCCTCGGCGGCGCGCGAGCCACTTTTGTTACGGCAAAAGTGGCCAAAACCATTCGCCCGGCACGCCGGTTTCGGCAACGTCGTGTTGCCTCAACTTCCCTGCGCTTCTCACGCCAGGCGGGCCGGCGCGAACTACTCGCCACATCCCTGTGGCTCGCCCTTCGCTGACGCTCAGGGCCGCCTATGGCGTTCAAATCGGCAGTCCCTGCCTATTTAGTCGCACATCCTTGTGCTCAAACATGCGCGCCTTGCTCCCGCTTGGCGCTGCGATGCAATTCGCTAACGCTCAGGGCCGCCTTCGGCGTTCAAATCGGCTGTACCTGCCGATTTAGTCGGCGTCGTGCAAGGGCGCGGGAAAAGCTCTGCTTCGTTGCCGGTCATCCATGACCTAGGGCTCGGCAATCTTGAAGGGCACAGGCCATGGATGGCCGGTAGCGGAGCGACAGCCGCGCCGTTGGCGGTGCCGCAGCCGTGCAGCCGATCGCGCGAGCAAGGCGCGCATGTTCGACTGCAGGGACGCAGGAGTTCGCGCCGGCGCGCGATCGGCGAGCGGCAAGGGCAATCGAGACAACAGGACGTTGTCGAGATCACCGCCGCAGGCGCAATGGTCTTTGGTGATTTTCTACCGAAACAGGAAGTCACTCGCGCGCCGAAGGCGTGCGAAACCGCTCTAGGTGAGGCGGACGGAAAAAGACAGGGACGTCTCATCGACAAGAGTGCGCGGGTGCATGCCCTCACCCGGCGCTTCGCGCCACCCTCTCCCGGAGGGAGAGGGAAAGCATGTGGAGTTCGTCAGTGTGATTGCCCACGCCCGTGGAACACCCGCTCGCGCAACAGTTCCTCGTCGTGGGTCTGCTGGTACGGCGTGAGCAGGTCGTAACGGGTGACCATGCCAAGCAGGCGCCCTTCCCCGCGACTCACCACGGGGATGCGGTCGCGTTTTTCCACCGCCATGCGGATGGCGACGCTCTGGCAGCTCTCCTCGGGGAAAACGACCACCGGATCTCCGCTCATCAGGTCGGACAGGCGTGATGTCCCGGAGGCGTCGCTTTCCAGCCACGCACGCAACCGCGCGCGGTCGACGATGCCCAGCAACGTGCCCTTCGCATCCACCACCGGATAGGCACGATACTTTTGCTCGCTCCCGAAATACTGGTCGCGCAGGTCCCGCACCGTCATGTCCGCCGGAACGCTGACGACCTCGCGCGTCATCACTTCCTTCACGGCCATGTATTCGAGCCGGTTGAGTGTGTACGGGCGGAAGATGTTCAAGCCGCGCCGCGCGATCTTCTCGGTGAGGATGGATCGTTTCATCAGGAACACGCTCGCGCCATAGGCCGTGGTACAGGTGATCAGCAATGCCGGCAGCATGCTGGCGTTGCCGGTCAATTCCAGCGCGAACAGGATGGACGTGAATGGCATCCGCATCACGGCGGCCAGCATCGCGCCCATCCCGAGCAGCGGCCACAGCAGCGGATAGGGTCCGGGGAAAATCATTGCCTCCAGCCCGCCCAGCCCCGCGCCCAGTGCCAGCAACGGCGCCAGTGTGCCGCCCGAGGTGCCGGAACTCAGGTAGACGATCCAGATCAGCGCCTTGACGATCATGAAGGTGACGATCGCGGCGCCGACGATCTTGCCGGTCAGCAACTGGTAAATGATGTCGTAGCCCACACCCAGCGTTTGTGGATCGATGACGCCGCCGATGCCGACCACCAGCGCGCCTATGGCGGGCCACCACATCCAGTGGATCGGCAACTTGCGATAGCCGTCCTCGACCTTGTAGACAAGAAACGTCACCGCGGTTGCCAGGAGGCCGGCCATCAGGCCGCTGACCGCGGCCATCCCGAACTCGGCGATGTGCAGGTGGAACTGAACCGTGATCGGAAACAGCGGTCCCGGACCGATCAGGAACGGCCGCAACACCGCCGCAACAAAACATGCGACCGCGACCGGGATGGTGCTGCGCGGGCGCATCTCGAACAGCAGCATCTCGACGCCCACCAGCGTGGCCGCGATCGGCGTGGCGAAGGTTGCGGACATTCCGGCGCAGGCGCCCGCCACCAGCAGCGTGCGGCGTTCGATCGATGTCAGCGAGAACACCTGCCCGATCAGTGAGCCGACCGCACCGCCGGTCATGATGATCGGGCCTTCGGCGCCGAACGGACCGCCGGTGCCGATCGCGATCGCCGACGATATCGGCTTCAGGATCGCGACCTTGGCCATCATCTTGCTGCGCCGGAACAGGATCGCTTCCAGCGCTTCGGGAATGCCGTGGCCGCGGATGCGCTCGGTGCCGTAGCGCGCCATGAAGCCGATGATCACGCCACCAATCACCGGCGCCAGGATGATCAGCCACCATGGCGCGTGCAATGCGGCCGGCTGGACGAAGTCGAAGTTCCATTGGCCGGCAAATGCAAGGTGCGTAACCAGGCCGATCAGCCGGTACAGGATCCACGCGATGACGGCCGCCGCGCCGCCGATGAAAAGCGCGATGAAGGAAAGCTTGAGGATGCTGATGCTGGGACGGAAATCACCCTCGTAAAGGGTGTCGCGCTTCCACTTCTCGTAGATGCGGAGCAACAGGCGGACGGGTGCGATCATGGTCTGTCGAGCTTGCCCCCAACTTGAGTGACGTTCCGCCCCGGTTCGCGTGAGTCTACCGAGTCGCTCCCTGCGACGCAGGTGCGCGGGCATCGCGGCGGCGTTTGCGCGATAATGGGCGGTCCATCCGACGCCATTCGCACGCAGCGGGAGAGCCCCCGTGCGGCAACAAGGAGAACACCATGCAAGATTCGTTCGGGATTCGCGACACTCTCACGGTCGGCGGCAAGTCCTACCAGATCGCCAGCTTCGCCAAGCTCGGCAAGCAGTACGACCTGAAGCGCCTGCCCTACTCGATGAAGGTGCTGCTGGAAAACCTGCTCCGCAACGAAGACGGCAGCGAAGTCACCAAGGCCCAGATCGAAGCGGTGCTGAAGTGGGATCCGAAGGCCGAACCCTCGACCGAGATTTCCTTCCTGCCGGCGCGCGTGGTGCTGCAGGATTTCACGGGCGTGCCGTGTGTGGTGGACCTCGCCGCGATGCGCGACGCGATGGTCGCGCTGGGCGGCGACCCGAAGAAGATCAACCCGCTCTCCCCGGCCGAACTCGTGATCGACCACTCGGTGCAGGTGGACGTGTTCGGCGAGGCCGACGCGCTGGCGCGCAACGCCGAGATCGAGTTCAAGCGCAACCACGAGCGTTACGCCTTCCTGCGCTGGGGCCAGAAGGCGCTGGACGATTTCAAGGTGGTCCCGCCCGCAACCGGCATCGTGCACCAGGTGAACCTCGAATACCTCTCGCGCGTGGTGATGACGCGCGATATCGGCGGTGCAACCTGGGCGTTCCCCGACACCCTGTTCGGCACCGACTCGCACACCACCATGGTGAACGGCCTCGGCGTGCTGGGCTGGGGTGTCGGCGGCATCGAGGCCGAGGCCGCGATGCTGGGCCAGCCGTCGTCCATGTTGATTCCGCAGGTGGTCGGCTTCCGCTTCACCGGCAAGTTGCCGGAAGGCGCGACCGCCACCGACCTGGTGCTGACCGTCACGCAGATGCTGCGCAAGCACGGTGTGGTCGGCAAGTTCGTGGAATTCTTCGGCCCCGGCCTGCAGCACCTCCCGCTGGCCGACCGCGCCACCATCGCCAACATGGCGCCGGAGTACGGCGCGACCTGCGGCATCTTCCCGATCGACAACGAGGCGCTGACCTACCTGCGCCTGTCGAACCGCAGCGAAGAGCAGATCCGCCTGGTCGAAGCCTATGCGCG
>DATFGL010000246.1:0-4302 GCA_035249465.1 Rhodanobacteraceae bacterium
CGGCGTGGTAGATATCGCTTCGCCGCGACCATCGACGAATCGCAGAAGCTATTTTTCCACTGCGCTCACGATCGACTGGCATCCCACGTCGAATGTCGCGCGCCAATCGCCCGGCGCGCCAGCGGGGCGGATGCAGCGTACCTGGATCGCGAGGTTGGAACGGTACGCGTAAACCTCGGTGTATGCATTTTTTTCGTGATTTTCGCTGGCGGTGTAACGCAGGCTGGACGAATCGCCCAGCGAGTTCGCGGCCAGATAACCCGGCAATTTCCGCGCACGCGCGGTGCCGGCGTCGAGGAACTTCTGGAAGCCTTGCACGCCATCGACCTGTTCGGCCGTGACCGTGATGCGTGCCAGTGCATTGGCATCGCCCGGACTTTTCACCTGCAGTGCGACGAATTGGCGTGGGCCGTCCAGCTTCTCCATCAGCATCGGCCATGCATCGGGCGCGGCAAATTTCACCACGCCATTGGCCAGCGAATAATCGGCCGCGGATGCGGCGGGTGCGATCGCCAGCGCACACGCGCCAAACAATGCCAACAGCGAACCTGTGTTGCGATTCATGAAACCTCCGAGGCGGCGAATCGTTGTTTGGGCAATCCAAGCCATTCCAGCGCGGCGCCGTGGAATACGCGGTCGCGCTGCCGCGGTTGCAATTTGAGCGCGTCGATGCCGCTGCCGGGCTGCTGCTCGCCCAGCGGAAACGGATAGTCCGTGCCCAGCATCACACGATCTTCCCCGGCCACGTCGAGAAGATAGCGCAGCGCCTGTGGGTCGTGCACGCAGGAATCGAAAAACAGGCGCTTGAAATATTCGCGCGGTGCGCGCGCGTTGTCGGTCGCGACCAGGTCCGGGCGCATCCGGTAGCCGTGTTCGATTCGGCCGATCGTGTAAGGAAACGAACCACCACCGTGCGCAAATGCAATGCGCAACGCGGGCAGGCGTTCCAACACGCCGCCGAAGATCAAGCAGCAGGCCGCGCGCGACTGCTCGGCCGGCATCCCGACCAGCCACGGCAGCCAGTATTTGGGCATCGTGTCCTTGCCCATCATGTCCCACGGATGGATCAGGATCGCGGCGCCGAGATCGGCAGCGGCCTCGAAGAAGGGAAACAGTTCCTGCGCGTCGAGGTTCCAGTCGTTGACGTGCGAGCCGATCTGCACGCCCTGCAAGCCGAGTTGCTCGATGCAGTGTTCCATTTCCTCGATCGCGAGACGCGGCGATTGCAGCGGCACGGTACCGATGCCGGCGTAATGCCGTGGATGATCGCGGCAGATTTCCGCGGTGTGGGCGTTCAAGTGCCGGTGCAGTTCGCGCGCCTGGTTCGGCTTCGCCCAGTAGGAAAACAGCACCGGCACGGTGGAGATCACCTGCACGTCCAGGCCGAGCTTCTTGCATTCCTCGATCCGGAATGCGGCATCGAACGAGTTTTGCCATACCTCACGGAAGAATTTGTTGCCGCGATAGATGCGATGATGTCCGCCCGCGTTCACCATCACCGGAAAGCGCGGATCGCCATATTTTTCGGCGAGATTGGGCCAGTCCGGCGGCAGGATGTGCGAATGGACGTCGATCTTCAGCATGCGGCAAGTATAGGTCAGGCGCGCAAGTTGGCCGCGCTGGCCTCGTTCCCGGACCGCGCCATTTCGTGACGGAATGCCGCATCGTGTGCAAATTGCGGCATCACAGCGGATGGCGCGCGGTTGGGGATCGGGGTGAACAGCGCATTCTGGGTGGGGTTGAAGCAACGCAAGCTGGTGCAATGGGCGTTGGCCTATGTCGCCGCGGCGTTTGCGTTCGTGCAGGGACTGGACGTGGTGGCGCAGCGCTTCGGTTGACCGGAGCGCATCGAGCAAGTCGTCATCCTGGCGTTGGCGATCGGTTTCCTCGTCGCGCAAATCGGCACCGATCGCAACGCCGCCAATGCCGCGCTCGCGAAGCTGATCAAGAATCAGGCTGACGCTGCCGCTTACCAGATCGCGGAGATGTACGCGTTGCGCAAGAACCCCGACGCCATGTTCCAATGGCTGGACCGCGCCTCGACCCAGCGTGACCCGGGCATCTCGAATCTGCTCTCCGATCCGTTGATTCTGCGCTACCAAACCGACCCGCGCTTTGCCGCGTTCTGCAAGAAAGTGGGCCTGCCCACCGCCACCGATGCGGTGGCGATGAAATAAATCCTGCGACCGCTATCCGATTGGAGACTTTTGCCTCGTCGTTTTCGCGAACGCGGGAATCAGCGATTGCCCGGCTGTACCGCGTCGCGCGGTTGTCCCAATACGTGCAGCAGGCTGTCGATGGCATCCACGATGCGGTCGCTGGCGTCTCGCAGCGTCACCGCGAAGGCGCCGGTGCTTTCGGCCAGTGACGCCACCAGCACGCGTTGCCCGGAACGCAAATGGAACTCGCCTTGCGGGGCGCGCGCCTCGCGCAGTGCATCCGCGGCTTCGCGCATGGCGGCATCGCAGGCGCCTGCGAATGCGTCCACCTGCGGGGCGGGAGCATCGTCGGTATCGCCTCGCGCCGCTTCCAGCATCATTGCCGCGCGGACCACGCGATTGGCTTGCGCGACCAGCGCTTCGGCGCGCGGTGCGTTGGCGCGGCTGGCGGGTTCGCTGCGCAGCCGGTCCAGCGATGCCTGTGCGGCGCTGCGCGCGGCACGCGCCTCGATGCGGGTGTCGTGGCGTGCCTGTGTGCTGCCTCGCAGGGCCGCGAGCAGATAGGCGCGATACGCATCCAGCATGCGCGCCACCACTTCGCGTTCGCGGCCGCGTTCCCACGTCGGCCACACCAGGTAGGCCAGCAGTGCCAGCGCACTGCCGAGGGCGGTGTCGATGCTGCGCGCGAGTACCGAATCCGCCGCCGGAATGCCATAGAACGAGAGCAGGATGACCACCAGGCCGGTCAGGCACACGACGGCGATGCCGTAATGCACGCTCGCGAGTTCGCGGAAGGCGAAGCACAATACCGCCATCAACGCGAGCGATGTCCAGAAACCGCCGAATCCACCGAAGTGCAGCACGGCCGTGGTGAGCAACAGTCCGCCGAGCGTGCCGGCCACGCGCAGCGAACCGTAGCGCCAAGTGGCGCCGAAATCGGGCTTCAGCACGATCGCCACCGTCATGGGCATCCAGTAACCGCGCGACAACGGCAACATGTGCGTCAGCGCCAGTGCGATCGCCACGCATGCGCCGCAGCGGATTGCGTGCCGGAAAGCCGGCGACGAAAGGCGCAGGTTGGCGCGCAGGGTGGGGAACGGGTTGTTCGATTGCAATGCACGTGGCAGCCGGAATTCCGAACGCAGCGCGCGGATCTCGCCGCGGCTGCCGGCGGTGTCGGTGTTGCGGACGGCGGCGCGCAATTGCCCGCCCAACGCTGCGATGCGGACATTCGCGATTTCCGCGTCGGCCGAGGCGGGCGCCGATTCGATGCGCGCGATTGCCTGCGCAAAGGCCTCGAGCGCCGCCGTGGAGGCGGGTGGCACCGCCTGTTCCAGCGCATTCGCGATCGTGGTCAACACCTCTGCCGCGGCGCTGCGCGCGCCCGCCAGGATTGCGCGCATCTCCGCCGGTTCGCATGCAGCTTGTTGGCTTGCAAGCGCGAACAACTCCAGCCGGATCCGTTCCGAGAGTTCCGCAAGCACGCGGAAGGCTTCGACCGCGCGGCCGCGCGCGCGGCCGGCGCCGAACAGCAGTGCCTGGAGATCGTTGAGCGATGGCGGCAGCGCGGTCGTGATGTCGTCGTCGTCGGTGCGCGCGAAATCGGCGAGTCCCCGGAATCCTTGCGCGAGCGCCAGACGCTCGGGCCGGTAGCGTTGCAGCGGCCATGCCGCGATCGCGAACAGCGTCTGCAGCAAGCCGCCCGCGAAGATCAGCAATGCCTCGGGCACCGCCTGCAGCGGCGTCTGGGGTTCCGCGCCCAGCACCAGCAGCAGGATCAGGCTGGTCAGGCCCACGCGCGTTAGGTGTGCGTCAACCGCGACCAGCAGTGCGGCGCCGAAACCCCACAACGCCGCGGCGAGCAGCAGCGCCACCGGCCATTGGCCGAGCACCGCGCCGGTGAACGCGGCGATGCCGGCCGCAATCGCGGTCAACAGCATGCGTCGCAGACGCAACCGGTAAGGCCCCGGCTGATCGGCGAACATAGTGTTGAGCGCGCCGACCGAAACGCCGAGACCTGCGAACAGGTGATCGGTCAGCGCGCCGACGAGCAACGGCAACACGATGGCCGCGGTGTTGCGCAGCGCGACCGTCACCGGCACGTCGCGCTTGCCGGTGTGCAGCAACGTCTTCAGCAGTGGGT
>DATFGL010000247.1:0-10142 GCA_035249465.1 Rhodanobacteraceae bacterium
GAGATCCTTTTGGAGGCGAACGCATGGGGCGGCCACCTCGCGGCCTGCGCCTCGGAGGAAATGGCCGAGCCGTATCCGATCCCGGACGCGTATCCGAAGGGAAACTATTTGTTGCTGTTCGACCCGCTGGACGGCTCCAGCAACATCGACGTGAACATCTCCGTCGGCACGATCTTCTCGGTGCTGCGTTGCCCGGAAGGCGTGACGCAGGCGACCGAGAAAGACTTTCTGCAACCGGGCACCCAACAGGTCGCGGCGGGTTACTGCGTGTACGGCCCTTCGACGTTGCTGGTGCTGACCACCGGCCACGGCGTCAACGTGTTCACGCTGGATCGTGAAGTCGGCAGCTTCCGGCTCACGCGCGCCAATGCGACGATTCCTGAAGACACCTCCGAGTTCGCTGTCAACATGTCCAACCAGCGCTACTGGGAAGCGCCGATGCAGCGCTACGTCGCGGACCTGCTGGCCGGCAAGGCCGGGCCGCGCGGACGCGATTTCAACATGCGCTGGGTGGCGTCGATGGTGGCCGACGTGCATCGCATCCTCACGCGCGGCGGCATCTTCATCTACCCGCTCGATGAAAAGGTGAAGTCCAACGGCGGCAAGCTGCGCCTGATGTACGAGGCCAACCCGATGAGCTTCATCGTCGAGCAGGCCGGCGGCGCGGCGGCGACCGGACGCTCGCGCATCCTCGATGTGCAACCGATGCAACTGCACCAGCGCGTGCCGGTGTTCCTGGGTTCGAAGCACGAGGTCGAAACCGCCGTCCGGTACCACATGTAGGAGCGGCGGAAGCCGCGACCCCGCGCTCGCAGGCCTCCGTGCAGGGGCGACCTGTAACGCGATACAGTCGGGCCTTCCAGCCCTCCTACACCCTGCCGACCACCGGAATCAGCGCGCCGGTGATCGCGGATGCCCGCTCCGACAGCAGGAACACGATCACGTCCGCGAGTTGCGCGGGTTTCACCCACTTGTCGAAATCGGCTTTCGGCATGTCCTTGCGGTTGGGCGGCGTGTCGATGATCGACGGCAGCACCGCGTTGACGGTGATGCCGCGCGCCTTCAATTCCTCGGCCAAGGATTCGGTAAGACGCATCACGCCTGATTTCGATGCCGCGTAGGCGGCAACGCCGGCATTGCCCTTGAACGCCGAGGCCGCACCGATGTTGACGATGCGCCCACCGTCCGGCAGGTGCGCCAGCGCCGCCTTGCTCGCCGCAACCGCGGTGCGCAAATTGATGCGGTACAGGAGGTCGAAGGTCTCGGGGCTGCCATCGGCAAGCGTCTCCCAGCGGAAGGTGCCCGCGATGTTGACCAGCGCATCGAGCCCGCCCAGCGCCTTCGCGGCGGCGTCGATCGCGGTTTTTGCTTGCGCGGTGTCGGAAAGATCGACGCCACCGAAGCGTTGTGCATCGCCGAGATCCATCCCGGCCGGAGGTGCATCGGCACGATCGATGGCGGCCACTTTCGCGCCCGCGTCGAGCGCGGCCTGCACCACCGCCGCCCCGAGCGAACCGAACGCGCCGGTGATCGCTATGCGTTTGCCTGCAAGTGACATGCTGTTCTCCTGCGCGTCAAGCAAAGCGCAAGCATATCGCCCGGCGCCGGGCAGCGTAAAACCCGCGTGCGCCGTACCGCCCGGTTGGGAGTACGCTTGGGCCGTCACCGCGCCTGGTACCCCTCATGGCCAGCATTCCGGAAGACACGCTCCCGCCGCAGCCCGGCCCGGCGAACACCGCGCGGCCCATGCGTCGCGTGATCCGTCGCCACACGCTGCCGCTGCGGATCATGCACTGGATCAACGCGATCTGCCTGCTGGTCCTGCTGGGCAGCGGGCTGCAGATCTTCAACGCGCATCCGGCGCTGTATTGGGGCCAGCGTTCGACCTTCGAGCATCCGTGGCTGAGTCTCGGCGCCACCCAAACGCGCGACGGAAAGCTGCAAGGTGTCACCACGATCGGGGCGCATCGTTTCGGCACCACGGGATGGTTCGGCGTGTCGAAGGTGAATGGCCAACCGGCGGTGCGCGGGTTTCCCGCGTGGGCGACGATCCCCGGTCCGCAATGGCTGGCGATGGGCCGCGCGTGGCACTTTTTCTTTGCGTGGATTTTCGTGATCAATGGCGTGTGCTTTTTTGCGTATGCATTGTGGACACGGCACCTCACGCGCGACTTGATCCCGACCAGGCGCGACTGGCGTGGCATTGGCCGTTCGATCATCGACCATGCGCTGCTGCGGCATCCGCACGGCGAAGAGGCCGCGCGCTACAACGTGCTGCAGCGCCTCGCTTATCTGGTCGTGATCTTCCTTTTCGGCGGTGGCGTGGTGCTGATGGGCCTCGCGATGTCGCCACGCATGGACAGCGTGCTGGGCTGGCTGGTGGATCTCGTCGGCGGCCGGCAATCGGCGCGCAGCATCCATTTCCTGTTCGCGATGGGTTTCATCGCGTTCTTCCTGATCCACATCTTCGAGGTGATCGTGACCGGCGTCGGCAACAACCTGCGCTCGATCATCACCGGGAGCTACTCCATCGAAACCTCGGAGTCGGAGGAACACGATGAAACTCATCAATAAACGCCGGCGCTTCCTGCGCGATGCGCTGGCGCTCACCGGCGCGGTTGCGCTGGGTGGTTGCGACAAGTTGTCGCAAACAACCTGGGTACCCAAGGTGCTGGGCAGCGCGACAGCGTTGAGCCACGCCGCGCAACGCGCGTTGTCGCGCGACGCCATGGCGCGCGAATACAGCGAAGCCGACATCTCGCCGGTGTTTCGTCCCAATGGCAGCACCGATCCGCAGGCGCCTGCCTACCGCGCGCTCGCCGCCAACGGTTTTCGCGATTACCGGCTGGGCGTAGGCGGACTGGTGGCGCACCCGCTGTCGTTGTCGCTGGAGCAGTTGCGCGCGTTGCCGAATCGCACCCAGATCACCCGCCACGATTGCGTGGAAGGCTGGAGCGTGATCGGTCAGTGGACCGGCGTGCAATTGTCGCGCGTGCTGCAGATGGCGCAACCGGCCAGGGCCGCGCGTTACGTGGTGTTCCGCTGCTACGACGCCATGGACGACGGCAGCGAATACTACGAATCGCTGGGCTTCGACGATGCGTACCATCCGCAAACCCTGCTGGCGTGGGAACTCAACGGCAAGGCGTTGCCGATTCCGAACGGCGCGCCACTGCGGCTGCGCGTGCCGCGCCAACTGGGCTACAAGATGGCGAAATACCTGCGCCGCATCGATCTGGTCGACTCCTTCAAATCCATCGAAGGCGGCCGCGGCGGTTACTGGGAGGATCAGGGTTACCAGTGGTACGCCGGCATTTGATGCACAGTAGGTTGGGCTGAGCAACGCGAAGCCCAACGCCATCGCCATCCACGTTGGGCTTCATTGCATTCAGCCCAACCTGCGAACTCACGGATGCTTGCGCCAACGCTGCTCATGCCTCCAATGCCGTGCTCGCTTGATCGCCCAGCGCGACGCGAACGGCAGCACCGCCAGGAGCGCCAGCGAAACGATCATCGGCATCGACACCAATTCCCGCACACTCCCGGCTTGCGCGACGCGGGTGCCGGCATTCACGTACGCCGCGGTGCCGATCAGCATTCCGGTTTGCGTCACCCAGTAAAACGTCCATACCCGCATGTGGGTCAGGCCCATCAGCAGGTTCACGACGAAGAACGGGACGATCGGCACCAGCCGGATGTTGAGCAGATAGAACGCGCCGTCACGCTCGATGCCCGCGTCGATCTTGTGCAGTCGATGCGCGAAGCGCCGGCGCAACGCGTCCTTGAACACGAATCGCGACGCCAGCATCACGAGCGCGGCACCGATCGCTGACCCGAACGACATCAGCACCGTACCTTCGAACAAGCCGAAGATCGCGCCCGCCGCCAGCGTCATCACGGTCAGCAGCGGCAGCGACAACAGCACCATCGCGATCAACACCCCCAGGAAAGTGAACGCCAGCCGCCACGGGTGCGTCGCCTGCATGGCGGCGAGCCATGCGCGGCTTCGCTGGAGCGTTTCGAGATCGAGATGATTCTGCGCACCGGAAACGAAAAAGGCCGTCACGGCGCCGACGGCAACCACGACCAACCCGCCACGCAGCAACCACCGCCATGGCTCACGCGACAACATGCCTTCCAGCATGCGCGGCGGCAAGTGAACGGTACGTGCGGCCCTTTACCTGCGGCCGTGCGCCGGTGCAGCATGTCTCGAATCGCCCGGAAGGCCCTTGCCCGACTTCACCGCCCCGCTGCACCGCCTTCGACGCGACCGCCTGCTGCAGGCGCTGTTGCTGCTGGTGCTCGCGCTTGCGATTCTCGACCCACGCACGCCGCGCACCTACCTCGGCTGGCTGGACCTGCCGACCCTTGCGGGCCTGACCGGCCTCCTGATCCTCACCGAAGGCGTGCGCGCGAGCGGTCATGTGCAACGCTTCGCGCTGCACCTGGTCGCGCGCCTGCACAACGTCCGCGCGCTGGCGTTCGTGCTGGTACTGCTTGCCGCAACGTTCGCGACCGTGCTGACCAACGACGTCGCGTTGTTTCTCGTGGTGCCGTTGACGCTCGCGATCGATCGGATCGCGCGCATTCCGCGCCAGCGGCTGGTGATCTTCGAGGCACTGGCGGTGAACGCGGGTTCCACCTTCAGCCCGATCGGCAACCCGCAGAACCTGTTGCTGTGGCAGCACTCGGGGATGGGATTCTTCGGTTACGCCGCGGCGCTGGCGCCGACCGGCGCGGTGTTGCTCGGCGTGCTGCTGGCCGCGTGCGGATTTGCGTTTTCAACCGCGCCGCTGCAACTCGATGAAGACAAAGCCGATCGTTCGATGCGTCCCGAAACCCCGCTGTTCGCGGGGTCGGCGCTGCTGCTGGCCGTGATGGTCTTCGCGCTGCAATGGGGTTACGCGATGCCCGCGGCATTGATCCTGATCGCAATCGGCATCCTGTTTTTCCGGCGCGTGCTGGCCAGCGTGGATTGGGGGCTGCTGGTGACGTTTGCCGCGATGTTCGTGGGCCTGGGCCATCTCGCTGCACTGCCTTCCGTGCAAGCACACGTCGGCGTGCTGGCTTGGCACGATCCGCGTGCGACGTACGCGGGCGGCATCGTGCTGTCGCAATTCATCAGCAACGTGCCGACCGCCGTGGCGCTGCTGCATTACGCACCGAACCTGACGCTGCTCGCGGCGGCGGTGAATGTCGGCGGTGCGGGGCTGATGATCGGTTCGCTGGCGAACTTGATCGCACTGCGCCTCGACGGCAGCCGTGGCATCGGCTGGCGTTTCCACGCGTGGTCGGTTCCGTATCTCGTCGCCACCGCGCTGATCGTTGCCGCCGTGTTGTTGCACTGAGTCCCGATCAGCGTGGGGCTCGCGCGGCATCCGGGCAGGGCAGCGTCCCGCGCCGCCCTGCCGCAAACTCGTCAGCCGGTTACTTTATCGGCACCATCAGGTGCTGGTACGGCGTCCCCGCCCACATCATGTAGGGTGCCTTGGTGTCAGGATCCGCATTCTTCGGATACAGATCGTAGAAGCCCTGGTCGGCGCCGACGATCATGACGTGCGGACCGGTCTTGATCCAGTGATTGCCGGCGCTCGGTTTGGTCGCATAGGGATCGGTGTTGCTGGCATCGGTACCACCCTCCAGCATGTACATGAAACCGATCTTGCCGCTTGCAGGCGGCTTGTGGCCCATCCAGGCGCCGGCCCATTCGAACGCATTCTTGTCCATGCACATCGGATCCGGACCCGGCGTGGCCGGCGAATCGGGCATGCACGTCCAGCCGTTGTGACCCTCGCGCAGGGTGCGCATTTTGCCGTCCGCGCCCACCGATACGATGGTCGCGCCCTTCGCCACGGCCGCAGGCGCGGCGCGTTCCGCGCTGGCGATCAACCGCGCATCGCTCGGGGCCTTGGTTTTTGCCTCGGCCGTCTGCGTCGCGGCCGCCACGACCATTGCGAGGGCAATGACCCCATACCTGACCACTGAACCTTGGGTATTCATACCTGCCTCCAGGATCGATTGAGATCGAACGCCGGTAGCGAGCCCGCACGACGATGAGCGACGCCGACCGGGGCGTTCACTCTACTCCGCTTGCCGCGCGCCTACACCTGCCGGAACCGGCATGCGAATGACCGGCCGCCGTGAGCCGGAAACCCTGATGGAGCACGGCGAACCCGTGGAGGCGTTTCGCCACTGGCCAAGCGCTCAAGGCGCGGGTTCGTGCAACACCCGCCGGTCGATTTCGGCAACCGAACGCACGCCGCACAACACCATCGTCAAATCAAGCTCGCGCCGGATCAGTTCCAGCATCGTGGCGACGCCGGCTTCGCCCATTGCACCGAGTCCATACACGAACGCGCGGCCGATCATCACCGCGCGCGCGCCCAGCGCGATCGCTTTCAGCACGTCCTGCCCGGAACGCACGCCGCCGTCCAGCCACACCTCGCAATCCCTGCCGACTCGCGATGCGATTTCCGGCAGCACGCTGATCGACGACGGCGCGCCGTCGAGTTGGCGTCCGCCGTGGTTCGAAACCACGACCGCGTCGGCACCGCAATCCACCGCGCGACGTGCGTCATCGGGATCGAGCACGCCCTTCATGATCAGCCTGCCGCCCCAGCGGTTCTTGATCCATTCGACGTCGTTCCAGTTCAGGCCGCGGTCGAACTGTTCGGACGTCCATGCCGCCAGCGAGGACATGTCGCTGACGCCTTCGACGTGGCCCGTTATGTTTCCGAACCGGTGGCGGTGCGTGCGCGCCATGCCGAGGCACCAGCGCGGATGCATCGCAAGATTCGCGAGGTTCTTCAGCGTCGGCTTGGGCGGCGTGGACAACCCGTTCTTGATGTCGCGGTGACGCTGGCCCATCACCTGCAGGTCCAGCGTCAGCACCAGCGCGGAACAGCCGGCCGTTTTCGCGCGATCGATCAGGCGTTCGATGAAGGCGTGATCACGCATCACGTACAACTGGAACCAGAACGGACGCTTCACGAACGCGGCCACGTCCTCGATCGAGCACACGCTCATGGTCGAGAGCGTGAACGGCACGCCGAAGTCCAGCGCCGCCTTCGCCGCCAGCATTTCACCGTCGGCGTGCTGCATGCCGCACAGGCCGACCGGCGCCAAGGCCACCGGGAGCGCCACTTTCCCGCCCAGCATCGTCGTGGTCGTGGTGCCGCCTTCCACGCCGGCCGCGACGCGCTGGTGCAGCTGGATGCGCGCGAAATCGTCCAGATTCCTGCGCAACGTCGCTTCCGTCCACGAACCCGATTCGCAGTAATCCACGAACATTCGCGGCACGCGCTTCAGGTAAAGCCGGTGCAGGTCTTCGATGCAGGTGATGGGTTGCATTGCGCGTTTTCCCAAAAAGTTTCACCCCACTGTAGGTTGGACTGACCCGACGCTTTGCCGGGGAAGCCCAACATTTCCGCGCGACGGCACGACGTTGGGCTTCCGTCGGACCAAGTCCGGCATCAGCCCAACCTGTCCGACATCCCGTTTCGCGCAAGCCAATACGGATCGTGCTCCAGCGGGTCGGGCCGCTCGGCCCAACGCTTGTAGGTCCACTGGTATTGCGGGAAGGCAAGATTGACGCATTGTTCGACACCGCGATTGAGCGCGGTGCAGGCAACGCGCATGTTGGCGTCGGCAATGCCCTCGGGTGCCGGCAGGATGCGGATGCGAAACCCGGCCCCGCGCGGCAAACGTTCGGCAAACGCGAACAGCACCGCCGCGCTGGTGCGCTGCGCGATGCGCGGCAACAGCACCATGGTGTTGGCGTCGAGCCCGAAGAAGGGCGCGAACTGGCCGTCGCCGCGCTTGGGTTGCTGGTCGGGCAGGATCCCCACCACCCCGCCCGCGGCGAGACGCTTGTACAGAGCACGCACACCCGCGCCATCGGCGCGCACCTGTTCGGGATGCAAGCCGCCGCGCGCACGCACCAGCATGGCTTCCCACGCGGGATTGCGCGGCGGCGCGTACAGGATCGCGATGGGCGTGCGCGCACAAAGCCAGTAATTCAAAAGCTCCCAGCAGCCGAGATGCGGCGCCGCGACGATCAGGCCGCGCCCGGATTGCAGCGCGGCGTCGAAATGTTCCAGGCCGTCCACTTCACGGACGAGTTCCAGTGCGCGCCGTGCGCCGCGGCCCCAGACCGCCGCCATTTCGGTGACGGCGCGGCCGGTTTCGACCAGGCATTCGCGCACCAGCGCGTCGCGGGCCCTGCCTTCAAGTTCGGGGTGCGCGATACGCATGTTCACTTCGGTATGCACGCGCTCGCGCGCATGCCTGCGCCACCACAGCGGCCATCCCAGCGCACCGCCGATCGTGTACAACACCGGCAACGGCAGCACACCCAATGCACGCAACGTCCACCAGGTCAGGGCTACATGCCACCTCATGTCCGCACGCCCGTTGCGATGTACGCGTCATCGGAAAGGCCGCTGCCCGCGCGCGCCTTGAAGCGCTTGTAATTCCATTGGTACTGCGTGAACGCGTCGCGCACGCAGGCTTCGATGGCCGCGTTCATCGCCGTGCACGCAACCAGCGGATCGGGATCGGTCAGCGCCGCAGGCGGTTCGCGGAAGTGCACCAGGAAGCCTTGCGGCAGGCGTTCAACGAAAAGCATCAGCACTCGCGCGCCGGTACGTTGCGCGAGGCGCGGCAGCAGCGTCATCGTGAGCGCCGGCACGCCGAAGAACGGCGCGACGACGCTGCCCGCGCGCGGGACATGATCGGGCATGATCGACACCACGCCGCCGCCGTGCAGATGCCGAAACACACGCCGCACGCCGGAGTCGTCGATCGGAAACTGGATGCTCGCGCCGCCTTCGCGCAGTTTTCGCAGCAGCATCTCGGCCTGCGGATAACGCGGCTGGGTATAGAACGTGGCAAACGGCGTACGCGCGCCGATCCAGTAATTGGCGACTTCCCAGCTGCCGAGGTGCGGCGCGCACAGGATCAGGCCGCGCTTCGCGGCGAGCGCGGCGTCGAACAATTCATGCCCGCGCACCCCGTGCACGCTGGTCAGCGTGCGGCGTGGATTCGTCCAGATGCCGAATACCTCGACCAGCGAGATGCCGGTCTGGCGCACGCATTCGCGTGCCAATGCGCGCCGATCCTCGCCACCCGGATCCCGCCGTACCAGGGCCAGATTGGCTTCCACGACCCGACGCTTGCGGCTGTTGGTGATCCAGAACAGGCCGCCCAGCGCGGCGCCGAGCGCGCGGAACACCCGCATCGGCAGGCGGGCGGTGAGCCACATCAACCCGTAAGCGAATTTGGTGTACCAGCGCATCGCGAGAGTCTAGAAGCGGGAACAGGAAACAGGGAACCGGGAGAACAACGTGCGCGATCCGTTACGCTTGGTCGCGTTCCCCGTTTCCCGTTCCCGATTTTCCGGACGCATGATCGCTCTCCTCCAGCGCGTCACTTTCGCATCCGTCACCGTGGGCGACGAAACGGTCGGCGCGATCGATACCGGCTTGCTGGCGCTGGTCGCGGTCGAACCCGGCGACGGTGAGACGCAGGCGCAACGGATGGGCGAGCGCCTGATCGGCTACCGGATTTTTCCCGACCACGCCGATCGCATGAACCTTTCCCTCGCCGACACCGGCGGCGGGCTGCTGTTGGTCCCGCAATTCACGCTGGCCGCCGATACCCGCAAGGGCATGCGGCCCAGCTTCACCACCGCCGCGTCGCCCGAGGAGGGCCGGCGCTGGTTCGACCGGCTGGTGGAACTCGCCCGCGCCGCGCATCCGAGGGTTGCAACCGGCCGCTTCGGTGCCCATATGCAGGTTCGGCTGGTCAACGATGGCCCGGTGACGTTCATGCTGCGCGTGTAGGAGGGCCGGAAGGCCCGATATTGGGGCTTCCACCCGGCCGGGTCGCGGCTACCGCCGCTCCTACACGAAGCCGACCGCCACTTGGGCCGATTCTTGCATGCCGATCCGGCCTAGCCGCTTGTCCCATCACGCTTTTTCGGCCTTGATCCATCGCCGGAACACCTCCATTTTGCTATACTGAGCGGTCTTGTCGTGTCGAATACCCCCATGGAAAACCTCCCCTCGCAGCAATCCGAAATCAAGCAGTTGATCACCAAGGGCCGTGAGCAGGGTTACCTGACTTACGCCGAGGTCAACGAT
>DATFGL010000248.1:0-2644 GCA_035249465.1 Rhodanobacteraceae bacterium
CGTCGCTGCTTTCGCGTCGCGACAGCTGGCGATGACGGCATTGGGTCCCTGCCAAGCCGGGAAACCTGCGTGGGCGACCAGACGCAGGTGACGGGCGCGTGGCCGCGCAGATGGACGGCGTCCGCGAGCGGAAATTTCCGCATGGCGCTGGATTATTCCAACGGCCACGGCCCGATCAACACCGGCGTCACCGCTGCGGTCAAGCGACTGGCGATCCGTTGCGCGGGCAGCCCTGAACAGATCCTGCCGATCGTGATGCCGCACAGCATCGGCGAGCAGCTTTCCACGTCCGCGACATTCGAAGCGAAGGCCGGCGCACACTGCACGTTCGCGCTGCAGCAGGGCTTCAACATGAGCGATCTGGCGAACTTCGCGCACTATACGGGCGGCGCGGGTGGCAGCGAAGGTCCGTTGAACGACGCGAAGATCGGCGCGTTGCACGTCGCGCCACTGCGGGCTCCAGCGCCCGAACCATGAGCCGCAAGCCCGCACTCTCGTTCTGGCAGATCTGGAACATGTGTTTCGGATTCCTCGGCATCCAGTTCGGGTTTGCGCTGCAGAACGCCAACGTCAGCCGGATTTTCCAGACGCTGGGCGCCAGCGTCAGCGACATTCCTGCGTTGTGGATCGCCGCGCCGCTGACGGGCCTGATAGCGCAACCGCTGATCGGCCATTGGTCCGATCGCACCTGGGGTCGGCTCGGCCGGCGCCGTCCGTATTTCCTGATTGGTGCGGTGCTGGCGACGCTGGCGTTGTTTGCGATGCCGGACGCGCCGCTGCTGTGGATCGCGGCAGGCCTGCTGTGGGTGATGGATGCCTCGTTCAATATCGCGATGGAACCGTTCCGAGCCTTCGTCGGTGACCAGTTGCCGACGCAACAGCGCGCGAAGGGCTACGCGATGCAGAGTTTCTTCATCGGCATCGGCGCGGTGGTGGCGTCGATGCTGCCGTACCTGCTGGCGCATGCCGGCGTGGCGAACACCGCGCCCGACGGCGCGGTTCCCGACACCGTGAAGTACGCGTTCTATGCAGGCGGCGTGGTGCTGCTGGGTTCGGTGCTGTGGACCATCGTGACGACGCGCGAATATCCGCCGGAGACGCTGCAGGCGTTCGAGAATCCGGTGGAGGAAACCGCGCCCGCGGACATGCGACGCGCCTGGCGCTTCGGCCTGTTGCTGGGCGTGATCGGCGTGCTGCTGCTGATCGCGATCGTGCGTTTCTCGCTGATGCGCGATCTGTACCTGCTGGCTGGAATGCTGATCGCCGCCGGGCTGTTGTTCGGGTGGCTGTCGTTCGCGCGCGGCGGCGGCACGCTGCACCAGGTGATGGCCGACCTGTACGGCATGCCTGAAGCGATGCGGCGTCTCGCGTGGGTGCAATTCTTTTCGTGGTTCGCGTTGTTCGCGATGTGGATCTACACCACGCCCGCAGTCACGCAGGTCCAGTTCGGCGCCACCGATCCGCACTCGGTCGCCTACAACGCAGGCGCCAACTGGGTCGGCGTGCTGTTCGCCGCCTACAACGGGTTCGCCGCGCTGGCGGCGATCGTGATTCCATGGATGGCGCGTGCGTGGGGCCTGCGCGTGAGTCACCTCGCGAACGTGGCATTGGGCGGCGCAGGATTGATCTCGTTCGCATTGATCCGCGATCCGCACTGGCTGCTGTTGTCGATGGTCGGCGTGGGCTTCGCATGGGCCTCGATCCTGTCGCTGCCCTACGCGCTGCTGTCGGACAACCTGCCCGCGGCGAAGATGGGTGTGTACATGGGCATCTTCAATTTCTTCATCGTGATCCCGCAACTGCTGGCCGCCAGCGTGCTGGGCGTGCTGCTGAAAGGGTTCTTCCATGGTCAACCGCTGTACGCGCTGGTGCTGGGCGGCCTCAGTCTCTTTGCTGCGGGATTGTGCGTGCTGCGCGTGCGCGAGCCGCAAACCGCGAAGGAACCTTCGGCGGCAGCCTCGCGATCGTGAGCCTATTCGCAATCCGAAATCGCGGTCCGTCCGATTACACTGAAACTTGTTCCCGGAAGGACAGGGCTCATGGACCATCTGGACGCATTGCGCGACGCAGTTGGCGCGGCGCAGGTGCTGACCGGCGCGGATGCGCAGGCGTACGTGACGGACTGGCGCGAGCGTTACCGCGGCCACGTGCTGGCGGTGGTGCGGCCGGGCTCGACCGACGAGGTTGCGGCGGTCGTGCGCCTGTGCGCACAGGCAAACATTCCGATCGTGCCGCAGGGCGGTAATACCGGGCTGTGCGGCGGCGCGACGCCGGACGATTCCGGTCGCGCGGTGATCCTGTCGCTGCAACGCATGAACCGCATCCGCGGCATCGACATCGACAACGACACCATGGAAGTGGAGGCCGGCTGCGTCCTGCGGGCGGTGCAGCAGGCCGCGAGCGACGCCGGGCGCCTGTTTCCGCTGAGCCTCGCGGCCGAGGGCAGTTGCACCATCGGCGGCAATCTCGCGACCAACGCGGGCGGCACGCAGGTACTGCGCTACGGCAACATGCGCGAACTGGCGCTGGGCCTCGAAGTGGTGACGGCGCAGGGCGACATCTGGCGAGGGCTGCGTGGACTGCGCAAGGACAACACCGGCTACGACCTGCGCGATCTCTTCATCGGCAGCGAAGGCACGCTGGG
>DATFGL010000249.1:0-15384 GCA_035249465.1 Rhodanobacteraceae bacterium
AGGTCGAGGTAGTAGGCGAACATTGTTCAATTACTCCGATTCAAAACCCTCCCCCTTCCGCAGGAAGGAAGAAAGCTTGTCTTCCCCCTTCGCCTGCGAAGGGGGATTGAGGGGGAGGGCTCTCCGGCCGAACAGCCCATCCCCCCGATGCGTCTGCCTTCGGCAGCCGCATCGACCCCCTTCGTTCCGAAGGGGGTGTGTTTGGCAGTCACACGCTCCGCGTCGCCTCCACCGGTGACACCCGCGAGGCGCGCCGGGCCGGCGCGAACACCGCGCCTTGCCCCAGCAGCATCAGCACGACGATGCCGACCAGCACGTACAGCAGCGACATCCGGTCCATCGCGAACTGCTTCATCATCCAGAGGTTCAGCCCCACCGCCAGGATCGCGCCCAGCACCACGCCGGCGCCCGCGATCAGCAGGTTCTCGGTCTGGAAGTAGCGCAGGATGTCGTTGCGGGTCGCGCCCAGCGCGCGGCGGATGCCGATCTGCTTGCGCCGCTGTCCCACCCAGAAACTGGTGAGGCCCACGATGCCCGCGGCGGTGACGCACAACAGGATCAGGCAGATCACGCCCATCAGGATGGCCATGCCGATGTCGGCGCGGTACGCGCGCGCACGAACTTCGGAGAACGGCATGATGCCGATGCCGATGTCCGGCTGGTTCTCGAGTACGCGCATCGGGTTGGCGTTGAAGAGTCCCTCGCGCGCCTCGCGCATCGCAGCGTCCAGGCGCCCCGGCCTCGCGCGCACCGCTGTGCGCGTGTAGTTCGCATCGAGGCGTATCGGTTGCAGCACCGAGTTCCACGCGAAGCTGTCGCCCCAGCCGCCGGCGGCCGGTATCTGCATCCGCTCCACCACGCCGATTATCGTGCTCGGTATCGCCTGCCCGTCGAGATAGACGGTCTTGCCCAGCGCGTCGCCCTTCGGGAACAGCTTGTCCGCAAGCGCCTTGGTGATGATCACCATCGCCGGCTCACCGACGCCGCGGAAGCCGCGGTTGGTGATTTCGCTGGAAGTGAAGTTGCGGCCCGCGACCAGTCGCAGGCCCAGTGTATTCAGCATCTGGTCGTCGCCGAAATAGTAGGCGGCGTGCTCGGTGCTGTGCTGCTGGTCCGGCTTCAACCCGACGCCACCCGTCCATGACGATTGCAGCAGTGGCAGCGAGTTGATGGCCGTCACCGCCTCCACGTCGGGCAAGCCGCGCAAGGTGGCGAGGTCGCTGCGTTGCATCGCGTCGAGTTTCTGGATCGACGCCGCGTCATCACCCGTCGGCGCCCCCACGTAGGCCTGTTGGATCAGGAACAGGTTCTGCTCGTCGACGCCGGTCGGCCGATGCACCCGTTCGACGCGCTGGCCGATGATGAACACGGCGTTGCACACGATCGCCAGCGTCAGCGCGATCTGCAGCGTGATCAGGATAACGCCGGCCTTGTGCTTCTTCAGCGCCGCGAGGATGGGATGGAGTGTCATGTTGGCGTCCTCACTTCTTTGTCATTCCGCGGTTGCGCGAAGCGCAGAACCCGGAATCGGTTTGCGAGCACAGCCAGACCGATTCCGGGTTCCGTCGCCGATGGAGCGGGCGACGGCCCCTGAACGACGAAACGTTTGTTGGTGTCAGGCTGCATCTGCATGCGCTCAGCTGCTCAGTTCGACTTCAACTGCCACGCCGGCTGCACCGCCGCCGCGCGCATCGTGGGATAGAGGCCCGCCAGCATCGTTGCGATGATCGCGACGGCGAGCGTGGTGATCAGCAACGAAACGTCCAGGTGTGCCAGCGCGGCGATGTCGCGCGGCAACACCCAACTGACGCCGCTGATGCCGAGGCCGGTCAACACCAGTCCCAGCACACCGCCGGCAACGCCGACCATGCCCGACTCGATCAGGAACTGCGTGTAGATCTCGCGCCGCGACGCGCCCAGCGCGCGACGCACGCCGATCTCGCTGGCGCGTCGCAGGAACTTCGCCAGCAGCAGCCCGGCGGTATTCACGAGGCATACCAGCAACAATCCAAGCGCCACGTACAACGAAATCTTGGTGTCCGACGGCACCACGTGCTCATGGTCCAGCCAGTCCATCAACCCGCGCAAACGATTGTTGGGCGGCCAAGTGAAGCGTCCCGCCTGCTGCTGGACGGCTGCGTAGTTGTCCAGGTATTGCTTGTACTGCTGCACATCACTCGCCCCGTCGAGTTGCACCATGAACGCGATCCACACGCACTCGGAGCGCTGCAGTCCGACGAAGCCCGGTTCCTTGGGTGTATCGACGCAATTGGTGTTGCCGTTGTTGTTCATGCTGTTGGCGATGGCAGTGGTGAACGGAACGAAGATGTTGCCGCCGCCTTCGCTGAAGCCGCCGGTGTTGACCACGTCGTAGAACTGCGGCTGTGGATGCCAGTCACCGAGCACGCCGACCACACGGTATTCGTGGCCATCGACGCTCAACGTCTTGCCCACGCTATCGCCGCCACCGAATGCCTTGTCATTGAGGTGGCCGCTGATCACCGCGACCTGCGCGCGATGATCGTCGTCCGCCGCGCTCCAGCCGCTGCCGTACTTGAACGACACGTCGAGCATCGGGAAGAACTCACTGTAGACCGCCTCGCCGATCGCGGTGATCGGATGCTGGCCCACCCGCTGCGGGGTCACGGCCACGCCGATTTGGTACATCGCGGATTGGTACTTCGCGCGGTGGTCGCGCATCAGCGCGATCGCGTCGGTGTAGTCCATGGCGTCCGGCGGCTCGTTGCTGGTGTCCTTGGGACCGTGCCCGGCCGGGCCCCAGTTGTCGATCTGCGGCACGAACAACTTCGAGGATTTCCACGGAATCGGATCGCCCGACACCGCGCGGAACACCGACCAGGTCGTCATCGACGCGGCCACGCCGAAGCCGATGGTGATGATCATCAGCCCTGTGAGCGCCTTGTTGCGCTTCAGGCTGCGCAACGCGAGATCGAGATAGTAGGCAAACATTTCATCCACCTTCTTCATGTCTCCCCCTCCCTTCGGGAGAGGGGTTGGGGGCAAGGGTTCGGCCGTGCGCGATATTTCTCGCCCGCCCGAACCTTCACCCGCCGCTTCACGGCACCCTCTCCCGAAGGGAGAGGGGAACAGCAATGTCACACGCTCCTCGTCGCTTCCACCGGCGACACGCGCGACGCGCGACGCGCCGGCGCAAACACCGCGCCCTGCCCCAGCAACAGCAGCACGATGATTCCGGCCAGCACGTACGTCAGCGGCATCCGGGCCATCGCGAGTTGCCGCATCATCCAGAGGTTCAGCCCGACCGCGACGATCGCACCCAGCACCACGCCGGCGCCGGCGATCAGCAGGTTTTCGGCCTGGAAATAGCGCAGGATGTCGGTGCGCGTCGCACCCAGTGCGCGACGGATGCCGATCTGCTTGCGGCGCTGGCCGACCCAGAAACTGGTGAGTCCGATGATGCCCGCACCGGTGATCACCAGCAGCACCGCGCAGATGATGCCCATCAGGATCGCGGTGCCGCGATCGCTGTCGTAGGCGCGATGGCGGATTTCGGCGAAACTCAGAACACCGTTCTTGGAATCGATGATGCGCATGCGGTCTTGCGCATACAACGCCTTGGGCGCGTCGCGCATGACTTCAGCGACCTCACCCGGCCTTGCGCGCACGATGTAGTAGGTGCCAAACGAACCGTCCAGGCGTCGCGGCCATATCAGCGCCTGATACGCAAAGGGCGCCGACCACGTATCGACTTCCGATCGCTGCAATCGTTCGACGATGCCGATGATGGTGGTCGGCGTCGTGCCCTCCGCATAAAACGGCTTGCCCAACGCCGAACCGTCCGGGTACAGCCTGTCCGCCAACGCCTTGGTCACAATCACCACTGGCGATGTGGCGTGGTGCTGCGGCTGCAGCGTCGTGACCTCGTCGGGGCGAAAATTGCGCCCGGCGACCAGCTTCACGCCCAGCGTATCCAGAAAATGATCGTCGCCGAAATACACCGTGGCATCGGTGGTCTTCTGTACCTGATCGGGCTTCATCATGATGAAATCGTCCCAGCCGCCGCCGAGCAGCGGATACGCATTGGATGCCGTCGCATCGCGCACGCCCGGTAGCCGACGGAGCGTTGCGAGATCGGCCTGCATTTGTGCGTCGATCTGTTCCCCGGACGACTGATCCGGCCACTGGTTGTCGATTACGAACAGGCTGGCTTCGTCGATGCCGGTTGGCTCTGAAAGATGCGCAACGCGCTGGTGGATGATGAACAGCGCGTTGCACACGATCGCCAGGGTCAATGCGATCTGTAGTGCTATCAGCACGGTGCCGGCCTTGTGGTGGCGAAGCGCGGCGACGATGGGCTGGATTTGCATGACGGTTCCCCCTCAATTCGACCGCAGGTGCCACGCCGGATGCACGTGCGCTGCGCGCCAGGTGGGATAGAACGCCGCGATCACGGTGGTGGCGATCGCAACCGCCAGCGTCAACGCCACCAGCGACAGGTCCACGTGCGCCAGGCGCGCGATCTCGGGACGGAACAACAGGCCCACGCCCGACACGCCCGCGGCGGTCAACAGCAATCCCAGCAATCCACCCGCCAGACCAACGGTGCCGGCCTCGATCAGGAACTGCATGTAGATCTCGCGTCGCGACGCGCCCAGCGCACGGCGCACGCCGATTTCACTGGCGCGGCGCATGAACTTCGCGAGCAGCAACCCGACCGTGTTGACCAGGCAGATCAGGAAAAAGCCAAGCGACACCATCAGTGAGATGCGGCTTTCCGGAGGTACCACGCGCATGAACGCCATCCACTGCATCACGTCGCGCAGCCGCACGTTGGGCGCCCAGTTGAAGCGGCCGGCATTTCGTTGTTCGGCGGAATAGCCCTCCAGGAAACTGCGGTAACGCGCGGCATCGGCCGTGCTGTCCAGTTCCACCCACGGCGTGACCCACACGCAATTGCTGCGCAGCCAGCTATCCCAACCGTTCATGGATATCCTTCCGCGACAACTGTTGTTGCCGTTGGTCGGGATCTGCAAATCCAGCGCGCGGGTGAACGGCAGATAGAAATCCGCGGGCTCCTCGAACCCGCTGCCACCGAACAACGAATAGAAGCGCGGCACGGGATTCCAGCGCCGGGTGACGCCCACGATGCGGTACGGGTGACCGCCCAGCGTGATCTCGTGCCCCACGCTGTTGGCGCCGCCGAACAATTTCTGGTTGAACTCCTCGCTCAGCACCACCAGCGCGGCACGACCGTCGTCCTGCGTCGCGTTCCATCCGCTGCCGTACTGGAACGGCACCTCGAACATCGGGAAGAAATCGCCGTACACCGCATAACCATTTGCCTTGATCGGCAGGCTGCGATCGCCACCCGGCAGCAACGACAATTGCACCGGGTAAATCAAGGTTTGGCGTTTCGCCGCGTGCGCACGCATCAACGCCATCGCATCGGTGTAATCCAGAGCCTGCGGCGGCTCGTTGTCGCCATTGAAGCTCTGCTGCGGCCCCCAGCTGTCGATCTGCGGCGTGAACAGCTGCGCCGACTTGTCCGGAATCGGATTGCCCGACACCGCGCGGAACACGGAGTACGTGATCATCGACGCAGCCACGCCGAAACCGATCGCCACCACCATCAGCGCGGTGAGCGCCGGATTGCGCTTGAGGCTGCGCAGGGCAAGGTCGAAGTAGTAACCGAACATCAAGCCGCTCTCCCGGGTGACGGGTTACCCATCACCTCAGATGTTCGCCGCATCGCACTGTGCGGCGAACGAGTAGTACGGCATCACCAGGCAAGCGACGCCGCCGATGCCGGCCTGTGCGGGCGCGGGGCTTCCGGGCGCCCGCCGCAACTGGCGCAGTTGGTCGGCGCTCGGATGCACATTGATGACCGGCAGCGTGACGACCGGTTGGGTGTGCGCGGATGCCGCCGCGGCACTGGCGATCGCGGCGGAACTCCAGGCATGGAACCATGCGAGCACCGCGACGTTGATCAGGATGGCGGCGGTGATGGCGATGAGTTTGCGGATCATGGTTGCGGTCCTCGTTCGATGGGCCCCGGCCCCCTCGACACCTTTCATGCGCCGGCGTGTGCCTCGGCGCGATCGCCGCGCGCGTGGAAACGCGGTTCCTCGGCGATGTCCACGGCCTGGCCGTCGATGACGTGCACGCTGCGTTGCGCGCGCGTGGCCAGTTCCGGATCGTGGGTGACCATCACGATGGTTGCGCCGCCGCGATGGATCTCTTCCAGCAGTTCCATCACGCCGCGCGCCATCTGCGTATCCAGGTTGCCGGTTGGTTCGTCCGCCAGCAGCAGGCGCGGCGAGCCCGCCAGTGCACGAGCGATGGCCACGCGTTGTTGCTGGCCGCCCGACAATTCCGCCGGATAGTGCTTCATGCGCGAAGCCAGACCCACGCGCTCCAGCGCATCCTGGATGCGCTTCTGGCGCTCGGCGGACTTCATGCCGCGATAGCGCAGCGGCACTTCCACGTTGTCGTGCACATTGAGGTCTGGGATCAGGTTGAAGCTCTGGAACACGAAGCCGATTTTCTCGTTGCGGATCTTCGAACGCGCGTTGTCACCGAGGTTGCTGACGTCGACGCCGTCCAGCAGGTATTCGCCTCCGGTGAAACTTTCCAGCAGGCCCGCGATGGTGAGGAACGTGGTTTTGCCGGAACCGGACGGCCCCATCACCGCGACGAATTCGCCCTCCTTCACGTCGATGTTGAAATCGCGCAGGGCGTAGGTTTCCACCACTTCGGTGCGATAAACCTTGGACAGGTGGGTCATCTTGAGCATGGTTTTTTCCTCGGTGATGGTGTTTGGCGGTAATGGCTGAGGCTGTGGGCAGTGGCTGCGTCCGACGCGCGGACAAGACACAGCCTATTTGTCATTCCGGGTTCGACCCTGCGGGCCGCCCCGGAATGACGAATGCTTGTGGGTGTGGGTTTCCGTTCACGGCGTAGTCTTCCCGGTCGTCGGCCACTAGTTGCTGATCGCGACTTTCGCCGCACCGTTGAAGTTGCTGGTGCCGGAAATCACGATCTTGTCGCCTTCCTTAAGGCCTTGCAGAATCTCGACCTTGTCGATGGAGCTCGGCCCCAGGGTCACCGGCGTCTTGTAGGCGATGCCGTCGCGCACGACGTAGGCGTAGCGCCCACCGGATTCATCCACGAACGAGCCGCGCGCGACCGTCAGCACGTTGTCGCGCTTGTCGAGCACGATGCGCACGGACAGCCGCTGGTTCTGGCGCAACTGTTCCGGCTTGTTGCCTTCGAAGCGCACCCGCGCGACCACTTCGCCGTTCACGACCTCGGGCGAAATCGCGCTGACCGCGCCCTTCCAGTCCTTGCCATTGCCGCTGATGACCGCGGGCATGCCGGATGCGAGATCACGCGCGAAACTTTCCGGCACATTCACCTGCACTTCCAGCGCGGACAGGTCGACCACCGTCAGCAGCTTGGCGTCCTTGGGCACCGTCGCCGTCTGCGCGATGAACAATTGACCGACCTGGCCATCCACCGGCGAGCGCACGTTCAAATCATCCACCTGGCGCTTCAGATCCGCGACCAGCAACTTCTGGCGATCGTAGGCGAGTTTCTTCGCCTTGATTTCCAGCGTGAGGCTTGAATCGTCCATGCCCAGGTTGGCCTTGGCGTGGCTCAATTCGATTTGCGCTTTTTCCAGAGCGTCGTTGTGGCGGTCGACGTCGAGCTGCGAAACCGCGCCCTTCTTGTAGGCTTCCTGATAGCGCTTCAGGTCGCGCGCGGCGCTCTGCTGGTCGATGTTGGCGTTGTCGTAGGCACCTTGCAGTTTGGAGCGCTGCTGGTTGGCGTCGACCTTCGCCTGCTGGTAGGCGACCTGCATCGCGTCTTCGTTGTTTTCTTCCTGCGCCAGCTTGTTGGTCAACTCGGGGCTTGCGATCACCGCCAGCACTTGGCCCTTGGTCACCTTGTCGCCGGCGTGCACCTGCAGCACCACCGCGCCCGCCGCGTTGGCATACAACGTGGGACTGACCGCCGCGACCACGCGCCCGTCGGCGGCGATGTCTCGCACGAACGATCCGCGTTCCACGCTGGCGATCTGCAGCCGCGACGCACTCACCGACGAGCCTGCGGAAAACAGGCGCAGCGCGCCGGGCACCAGCCATATCAGCAAGCCCAGCACCACGATGCCGATGGCCGCGAAGATGCCCAGCTTTTTCTTGCTGACGCGCTTCTCGATGATGCGATCTGTCGCGGAAGTGTCGCGAATGCTCATGGCCGGGGCCTGTCGACGCCGTGCCACGCGAGCCGCGTTGCTTCCGCAGCGGCCGCCGGACGAGATGCGCGCCGCAGCGCCATGGTGGTTCCGTGGCCAAGGTGCGTGCTGAAGCATGGCGGCCGCTGCGGAGCAACCCGCCGGGCCGGCGCTGTTTGCCCACATGGCTGCGTCATCGTTCGTCTATGTATCGACATACATCTTCCTCACTCTTCCTTGTCCCTGCGGACAAACAGCCGACGGTGCGGCTACAGTCCTTCTTGAGCAAGTCCGGTGCCAACCCGAATGCCGCATTAACTGATTTATATTCAATCACTTGCAATTAAGCATCGTGCAGGGAAAGTGTCCGCGGACAACTCGCGGACACTTCGCGATACGGCCGACCGGTTGCGGACGGCGACCTTCGGCAAGTGTTGAGCACCATTCAACGCTGCGCACCGAAACTTTCATGACGCCGCGCGCGCCGCCACGGAGCCGCTCCAACTAGAATCGATGTGCGCCTTCCTTTCCGAAGGCGTCGTCGTTTCACTTCCGCGCCGCGCTTCCGGCGCCATGGTCGACCCCGCATGAACGAAATTGCGCTTCCCGCTGCCGCAGACACAACGCCGCAACGCCGCTGGCTGATACCACTGGCGTTGCTGGCGGTGTACGTGATCTGGGGCTCGACCTACCTCGGCATCCGCATCGGGTTGACCGGGTTTCCGCCGTTCATGCTCGCGGCGATTCGTTTCCTTGTGGCCGGCACCGCGATGTACACATGGCTGCGCCTGCGCGGCGTGAAGCCGCCGACGCGCCGACAATGGCGCAACGCGGCGATCACCGGCGTGCTGTTGTTGCTGCTCGGCAACGGCCTGGTCTGTTTCGCCGAGCAGAGCGTGACCTCCGGCATCGCCGCGGTTGCGATCGCAAGCGAACCGTTGTTCGTGGCGCTGGTCCTGTTCGCCTACCGCGAGCGTCCGAACCGCAACGAAATCATCGGATTGGTCGTCGGATTCCTGGGCGTGATCGTCTTGAACAGCGGCGGCGCGATGCGCGCCGCGCCCTGGGCGGCCGCCGCGCTGCTGGTGGCTACCGCGGCGTGGGCGTTCGGGTCGATGTGGAGCCGCCGCCAGGACATGCCGGAAGGGCCGATGAACGTGGCCGCTCAGATGTTGTGCGCGGCGCCCGCGCTGGCGTTGACCGCATGGCTTACCGGCGAGCGCCTGCCCGCGCATCCGCCGGCCGCGTCAATCCTGGCGATTGCCTACCTGGCGGTGTTCGGATCGATCATCACGTTTTCCGCGTACCTGTTCCTGGTCAAGCACGCACGTCCGGCCCTGACCGCGAGTTACGCCTACGTGAACCCGCCAGTCGCGGTGCTGCTGGGCGCACTGATCGCGGGCGAGCACGTGGGCGGCGCCGAGATTGGCGGCATGCTCGTGATCCTGGTCGGCGTGGCGATCATCACGCTGGCGCAGGCGGGAAACGGCAAGCGGCGTACAGCCACGGCGGAGTAAAATGCGCGGTCGTTGGATGACTCGCCCGCGCTGCCTTCATGATCAAGTGGATCGTTCTCGCCGTTCTGGTCGTGTGTGCGCTGTACGTGCATTTCCGCGGCAGGGTGCGCCACAAGTTTCTCCGTCAGATCACCGACCACTCGACGTTCATGGCGCCGATCAACGTATTGATGTACGCGTTTTCGCGCGTGCCCTCGACACCTTACCTCTCGCCCGCCGATTTTCCGGAACTGGAAAACCTGCGCGGCAACTGGCAGACCATCCGCGATGAAGCCGTCGCGCTGGCCAAGGCCAGCCACATCAAGGCGTCCGACCAATACAACGACGCCGGGTTCCATTCCTTCTTCCGCACCGGCTGGAAACGGTTTTACCTGAAGTGGTACGACGACGCACCGCATCCGTCGGCGCTGCAGCTGTGCCCGCGCACCGTCGAAATCCTGAAAAGCTCGCCCAACATCAAGGCGGCCGCGTTCACCCAGTTGCCACCCGGCAGCAACCTCGGCAAGCACCGCGACCCGTTCGCGGGTTCGTTGCGTTACCACCTGGGATTGATCACGCCCAACGACGATCGCTGCTGGATCAAGGTGGACGGCAAGCCATACAGCTGGCGCGACGGCGAAGGCGTGGTGTTCGACGAAACCTACATCCACTGGGCGGCGAACGAAACCGACCAGGATCGCATCATCCTGTTCTGCGACCTCGAGCGACCGATGAAATACCGCTGGGCCACCGCGGTCAACCACGCAGTCGCGCGCACCTTGCTTGCTGCCGGCGCCTCGCCCAACCAGGAAGGCGACCGTACCGGCGGCGTCAACAGGATCTTCAAGTACACCTACGCCGTGCGCCACGTCGGCAAAAAACTGAAAAAGCGCAACCGCAAGCTCTACTACGCCGCCAAGTGGACAATCTTCGCCGTGATCCTCGCCGCGATCTTCGTGCCGTGGCGGGTGTTGTGACCTGCTCGGGCAAACCGCGCAGCGCGAATCAAGAGGCGCCTTGCGACCCAGGCTGTGTGAAAACTCCTCGGCCTCCAAATCTTTTGCCAGCCACAGTTCGATTTGACGCGTTTTCGTGCCGAAAGTCGCTTCAAACAGAACTGTCGTGGCCGTTGTTAGCGCCACTTTTTCGGTAGGTGAGAGTTTTCACACAGCCTGGACCCGAAGTTGTCGTTGAGCGAAGCCCGGGGGCATGACCGTTTGGTGGTGCCGGGCGCGCAAGCGGCATTGCCCGACTGTCCACGATGCAAACTCGCGCACATGAACGCCGCTGCTTGCCCGGGCTGGTGCTGAGCGGGGTATTACGCTTGCAGCATGGCCTCGGCTTTGCGCAGGTCGAGCATGACAGTCAGGGTGTCGAAAGTGGATTCAGCGAAGCCGTGGCGCAGGTAGAAGTGGTGGGCGCGCGCGTCGATGGCGTGGCACAACAACACTCGCGCGCCTATCTCTTGCGCCGCGCGCAGCGCGCGCAGTGTGGCATCTTGCAGAAGGTCGGCACCAAGCCCCCGGCCCTGCCACAAACGATCAACCGCCAATCGCCCCAGCAGCACGGCAGGCACAGGCTCCGGCATGTTGCGGCGAATCGAACCCCGAACGTTCCTTCGCTCCACGCTGCCGGCAGCCAACGCGTAGAAGCCCGCTACGCTATTTCCATCACATGCGACGAAGCAGCGCGAACCGCGTATGGCCTCATTGTTCCGCGCATGCCGGCGTAGCCACCCCGACAGTTCGGCGTTTCCGCAATCGAACGTGGAGCAATCGTGGTGCGGTGCGAGCGGGGTCGGCGCGGCCAGCGCCACGTTCAACGCGTCCAGTGCGGCGTGCGTGAAAGCAGCGAGTGCAGCGCGCCGGGGTTGGGCAACGGTGCATCCAGAGCGGCGACAAAGCGGTTCATCTGTGCGTCGGACAGAACGAAATGCGTCCGATCCGACAGCACGGCCTCGGCGCGCTGCAATGTCGCATCCAAGATGAACGCGGTCCGCGTCTTGCCGGAAGTCTCGGCCGCCCGCTCGATGACGGCCTTTTGGGCGGATGTGGTACGCAGGTTGATCGTCTTTTCGCGGGTGGTGAGCATATTCATGGCGCGATCCTCATGTGCGCACAGTGTATATACGAACACTGCGGTGATCAAGACTCGTGATGGCAGCGCGGAGTCTTGGCTTGGGCTCCGCGAACCTCCAGGTCGCGCGAGAGTTACAGCTCCCGCAACGCTGTCGTCACCGGCAAGCGCGCGGCGCGCACGGCGGGAAACAGGCCGCCGATGAAGCCGATCGCGAGCGCCCACTTGATGCCGGTCCACAGCAGTTCCGGGGTCACGCGGAACTGGAACACGACCTGGCTGAAGTTGCCGCCCACGGTGGACGCGGTGTAGCCGTTGAAGACCAGCCACACGATCACGGCGCCGATGATTCCGCCGAGCAGGGCCAGCAGCATGGTTTCCAGCAATACCGATACCACCACCGGCGTGCCGCGGAATCCGATCGCGCGCAGCGTCGCGATTTCGCGGGCGCGCGTGGCGACCGCCGCGTACATGGTGTTGAGCGCGCCGAAGATCGCGCCGATCGCCATGATCACGCCGATGGTGATGCCGACCCATTTGATCACCTTGCTCAGGCCTTCGGACTGCTTGTTGAAATAGTCGCGCGTGGTGCTGACGTCCACCTTGACGCGCGGATCGCCCATCAGCGAAGCCTTGAACTGGTCAAAGGCCTTGGGTGACGTCAGTCGCGCGATCACCGATTCCGCGCTGCTGCCGCGGCGATACGCGGAAGCCACCGACTTGGAATCGCCCCACAGCTCCGACCCGTGCGCGTCGTTCGATGCGAACACGCCGACGATGGTCCAGTCCTGACCGCCGAGGCGCAGCGTCTTGCCCACTTCAAGTCCGGCGAACTGGCGCTCGGCGCCCTCGCCCACGTCGAGTTCGCGCAGACCGGGCGTGAACTTGCGCCCCTTGGTGATCCTGACGTTCGGCCACACCGTCCATGCCTCGTCACCGACGCCGCGGATCGCGACATTGGCATCGCTCGTCGGGTCGCTCTTCTTCGGCACGTTCGCGACCACCACCAGTTCCGCCGACGCGATCGGCTTGCCCCGCGCGTCACGCGCGATACCGGGCGCCTGCTCGATCACGTCGATATCGTCGCGCGACAGCACGGAATTGCTCTCGGCACCCGAACCGCCGCGCAACACGATGGCGGTATCGCTGCTGCCGGTCTGCTGAAGGGTCGCGGTCAAGCCCTCGCCCATCGCCAGCAGCGCCACCAGCACGCCGACCACGCCGGCGATGCCGACCACGATCACTGTGGTGGAACCGAGCCGTTCGGTGAGCGTGCTCAACCCCACCCGCATGACCGACAACGCGCGGCGACCGGTGCGCGCGGCCAGCAGCCACACCGCCAGCAGGATCGCCAGTGCCAGCACCACGAACCATGGCAGCGCCGTCCACACCACCAGCCAGACGATCACGATCGCCGCAAGGCCAAGACCGAACAAGAACTTTTTCATGAGTTGCCTTCCTTATCGTCCCGCAAGCGCGTCGACAATTTTCAGGCGCATGCCGCGCAAGGCGGGCAACACGCCGACCGCGATGCCGATCACGATCATCAACACCACGCCCTCTATCCAGATCACTGCGCCGATCGGAGGCAACTGGATCATCCCGCCGCTGCCCTTGGCGAGCGCCGGCGCCAGCACGCTGGCAATTGCCATGCCGATCACGCCGCCGATCAACAGCAACAGGACCGCTTCGGCCAGCACCAGCGCGAGCACGCTACGGTTGGAGAACCCGATCGTCTTCAGCACCGCCAGCTCCGGGATGCGCTCGCGCACCGCCTGCGCCATGGTGTTTCCGGTCAGCAGGACCAGCGTGAAGAACACCGCCGCCATGATCGCCTCGACGATCAGGCCGATGTTGCCGATCTGCTTGGCGAAGGACGCGTTGAAGGCGTTGGCGGTCTGGGTCTTGGTTTCGTGGTCGGAGTTGGCCGACAGCGCGTCGATCGCCTGCGCCACCTTGTCGGCGTCCTTCGGGCTCTTCAGCCTGACGACATACCAGCCCACCGTGTGCTGGCCGTACATGTTGCCCTCGTCGAAGTACTTCCAGTGCAGGAAGAACATCTGGTCGGCACCGTTCGGCGCATCCTTGGAAGCCTTGTAGATGCCGACGATGGTGAACGGCCAGGTCTTGTCGCCGTTCTTGCGGGGAAAGATCTGCGATTGCAGCGGAACCTGCTGGCCGACCTTCCAGTGGTAGCGCGCGGCCAGCGCTTCACCGATCAGCGCGCCGTCCTGGGTCTGGGCGAATGCCTGGCGTTGCTCGGGCGTCAGCAGGATGTCGGGGTTGGTGGCCAGGTAATCCTCGTCCACCGCGAAACTGAAGACGAAGTTTTTCGGATCCTGGAAAACGCCGCCGAACCAGTTCTCGTGCCCGACACCTTCGACGCCCGGGATGGCCGCGATGCGCGCCTTCAGGCTTTCCGGCAGGCCGGTCATGATGGAGAACCGCGAAGCGACAACCAGCCGCTCGTTGCCCGCAAGACTGTTGCTGCCACTGGTAAACGCCACGCGCACGGCGTTGAGCAGTCCGAACAGCAGGAATGCCGCGACGATGGATATCAGCGTGAAAATCGTCCGCGTCTTGCGCCGGAACAGCGCGGACCAGACCAGTTGGAAGTATTTCATGTCTTTGCTCTCGTCATTCCCGCGAAAGCGGGAATCCAGTGTCTTTGCTCTCGATTCCAGCGACCGCGGGATAAAGATCGTTCCAGTAGGGATTGGTTTTCTCGATCAATTCCAGTTTCCACGCCCGATTCCACTTCTTGATCTGTTTCTCGCGAAGAATGGCGTCCGCCATCGTCGTGTGTTGTTCGAAATAAACGAGTTTGTGTGCTCTGTATTTTTTGCTGAAGCCCTCGACGGTGTCGTTGCGGTGCTGCCAAATGCGCTGGACCAAATTACTTGTAACACCGACATACAACGTTCCGTTACGGTCGCTGGCCAAAATGTAAACGATGGGCAGCTTCTCGCCCATTTCCTCAAGTCACTGGATTCCCGCTTTCGCGGGAATGACGAGAAGGAGAGCGCGTCGCAAGTTCGCCCACCGTCTTCACGCCGCGCCCTGTTCCACCAACGTGCCCTTGTCCAGATGAAGCGTGTGACTGGCGTACTCCGCAGCCTTGGGATCGTGCGTCACCATCACGATGGTCTTGCCGTGCTCGCGGTTGAGCCGCTGCAGCAGGGTCAGCACTTCCTCCGCGGACTGGCGATCGAGGTCGCCGGTCGGCTCGTCGCACACCAGCAGTGTCGGGTCGGACACGATCGCGCGCGCGATCGCCACGCGCTGCTGCTGGCCACCCGACAGTTCACTCGGCTTGTGCGAGGCGCGGTCGGCGAGGCCCACCAGTTGCAGCGCAATCGCCGCATTTTTCTTGCGCTGCGCGCTCGACAGCTTGGTCAGCAGCAACGGAAGCTCGACGTTCTTCTGCGCGCTCAGCGCCGGCATCAGGTTGTAGAACTGGAACACGAAGCCGACGTTGCCGGCGCGCCAGCGCGCAAGCTGGCCCTCGCCCATCTTGTCGATGCGTTTGCCGTCCACGCTGAGCGAACCATCGGTCGGCGAATCGAGGCCGCCGATCAGGTTGAGCAGGGTGGTCTT
>DATFGL010000250.1:0-4230 GCA_035249465.1 Rhodanobacteraceae bacterium
GTCGGCTGCGGGTGCATGGTGAAGGTGTAGTGCCACCATTCCGCGGCGTAGTTTTCGAAACCCTGCGCGGCCATCGCGTGCAGCAGCCGTTCGCGGTTCGCATGTTGCGCCACGGTGGCATCGGGCGAATCGGTGTGGGCCCGCGGATCGAACATGTCGAAGTGCGTGCCCATGTCCAGCGGCTTGCAATGCCGGTCGTGCGCGTCGCATTGCATCATCGTCAGGTCCACGGTCGCGCCGCGGCTGTGGCCCGACACGGGGGCGATGTATTCGCCCAGCAATTTGCTCTTGTCCACGTTGGGATAGTGCGCAGCCTTGGTGCGTGTGTCGTCATTGTGCGCCCAGCGCACGAATGCGGCGACCGCACGGGCAGGGCGGTAGCAATCCCAGATCTTCAAGCGCATATGTTGCTGGCGCAGCGTGTACTCGACGCGGGCGAGCGCTTCGGCGGCCGGTTTCAGCAGGAAGCATTTGGCGGCGTTGTAGCCGGGCACCGGCGCGCCGGTGAAGTTGTCGCTGCCGGCGTAATGGATGTTCTCGGCCATATCGGGTACCAGCGAGCGGATGTCCACCATGCCAGCTTCGGCCATGGTTTTCGCGGGCGAGATCTGCGGTGGTGCGTCGGCATGGGCAGCGGCGGCGATCGTCGCCAGTGCGAAGACAAGGATGCGTGTGGTGAGGCTGGAACGTGTCAGCAAATAGCCGTTCGCGCTGAGCGTAGCGCCGAAGGCGCGAAGTCGAAGAGCCACGCGGTGCGGAATCGTCGGTGTTTCGACTTCGCGAAGCTTTGCTCCCTCGCAGCCTGTCCCGAGCCTGTCGAGGGGCTCAACACGAACGGTTTTGTTATTCATGGACAGGCTCTTGTTCACACGAACCCTCCCGCGTGAAAGCGAGATCCTGGTAGTCATAGCTGAAATCCGCGTCCGGATCGACCTTGGCCATGTGCAGCGTGCCGCCGGCCCTCGTGGGGAAGTCCAGCCAGGCTTCGGCGTCGCCGTGATACCAGTGCACGAGGTACTTGTCGCCGACGCGCATGACTTCGCCCGTGAGGTTGGGAGATTTCGTGGAAGCAAATTCCACTTGACTACCCTTGGCGCAGAGATGCGCCTCGCCGAACCACGGGTCGCGCCAGACGCCGAGCTCGTTCTTCAGGTCGGCAGGCGTGGCAGGTTTGCGCGAAGAAGTATCGGGTACGCGCGAGATGCGGCGCTGTTTGTCGTCACGCTTCAGTTCGTCGGCGTAGCTTTCTACGCTGCGCGCCTTGTCCGGCGCGGTGAAATGCTTGGTCAGCACCTCGTTCAACACGCTGCGTGCGTTCTCTGCCTCTGCGTTGATCAGGAACACGTAGCCGCTGTGCTTGAACGGCAGCAGCGTGACCGCCGAGTACATGCCTTCCAGCGTGCCGGTGTGCGACACCGTCATCTCGCCGTCGACGTCTCCGATGCGCCAGCCGTAGCCGTAACCCCAGAACAGCGTGCCGTCCCATTCGTGCTTGAGTGTCGAGATCGGCATCGGCGTGTACGGCGTCCATTCCGCGTGGCGTTCCTGTGGCGTCAGCCACTGCAGCTGCTGCGGCGTCGGCACCAGCCAGTTCATCGCCCAAGTCAGCATGTCATGGAGGCTGCAACGCACGCCCCCCGCCGCCTCCATGGTAGTGGCACGGACGATGGCGCCGTGCGCGGGCACCTCAACGAAGTGGCCATCCTCGATGATGTGCGGGTCCGCCACGTTGCCGACGTCGTCGCGGTTCCAGGTGCCGATCTGGCAACGGGTCATGCCGAGCGGGTCGAAAACCTCGCGGCGCATCAGCGTCGGATACGGCGCGCCGTCCGCCGCCGCCGCGACCTGGCCGGCCACGATGTACAGCGTGTTGTCGTAGGCATAGCCCGCGCGGAAACTGTAGGCGGGTTTCAGGTATCGCAGGCCCGCGATCACGTCCGCGGGCGCGAAGTGGTTGGGCGTCGGCCACAGCATCAGGTCGCCGGCGCCTTCGGGCAGGCCGCTGTGGTGCACAAGCAGGTCACCGACCTGCATGTTCCGCGTGACCCACGGGTCATGCATGCGGAACGACGGGATGTATTTCGTGACCGGGTCGTCCCAGCGCAACTTGCCCTGCTGCACCAGCCGTGCCAGCAGGGTCGAGGTCATGGCCTTGCTGTTGGATGCGATCTCGAACAGCGTGTCGTTGTCGATGGGCCTGCCCGAGGCGAGCGTGCCACTTTCGTGGGTGTAGACAACCTTGCCGTCATCGATCACGCCGACCGCGATACCGGGCAGGCGGTAATACGCGACCACGGCATCGACGAGGCGATCGAGGTCGGCGTTTTGCTTCGTCGTCGGCGCGGCGGCCTGCGCAGTGTTTGCACAAAGGGCCAATGCCAGCGACGCCAGCACGATCCGCGCGCGGGATTTCATGGTGTCTCCCATTGATCGGCGAATTGTTCGCCCGTGATCATTTCTTCGAACACCTGGCGCTCGCGCACCACCGCGTATCGCCCGCGATCGAACAGCACCTCGGCGGCCAGCGGCCGCGAGTTGTAGGTCGATGCCATGGATGCGCCATAGGCGCCGGTGGCCTTGATCATCACCAGGTCGCCCGCCCTGCATTCCGGCAGCTCGCGGTCGCGCGCGAAGGTGTCGCCGGTTTCGCAGACCGGCCCGACGACGTCGTAGGTCTGCATGCTGCGCGCGTCGTCCACCAGCGGCACGATGTCGTGCCAGGCGTCGTACAGGCTCGGCCGCAGGAGGTCGTTCATCGCGGCATCGAGGATCAGGAACTTGCGCTCCCGGCCGTGCTTGACGCGGATCACGCGCGTAAGCAGCACGCCGGCTTCGGCGACCAGCCAGCGTCCGGGTTCCAGCAGGATGCGGCCCTCGAAGCCTGCCAGCGCCTCGCGGATCACACCGGCGTAGTCGTTGATCGACACCGGATGGTCCTGGCCCGCGCGATAGCACACGCCTAGGCCGCCGCCGACGTCGATACTGCGAATCATGTGTCCCGTCGAGGCCAACTCGCGCCAGAAATCGGCGACGCGCTGCAGGGCCGCGCGGATCGGATCGAGGCTCAGCATCTGCGAACCGATGTGCACGTGCAGCCCATCCAGCCGCACGTGCGTCGACGCCGCGCCGCCGGCAAACCACTCGCGTGCCTCATCGATGCCGACGCCGAACTTGTTTTCCGACTTGCCGGTGGAAATCTTCGCGTGGGTGAGGGCATCGACGTCCGGGTTGATGCGGGCGGAAGCGCATGCGGTCACATTGAACTCCGATGCGACGCGTTGCAACAGCTGCAGCTCGTCCGCCGATTCCACGTTGAAGCGCGCGACGCCTGCCTCGAGCGCGTCCGCGATTTCATCGGCCGTCTTGCCCACGCCGGAAAACACGATGCGGTCGGCCGGGATGCCTGCGTACAGGCAACGCCACAGTTCGCCGCCGGAGACGATGTCGGCACCGAGCCCGGCGTCTGCCATCAACCGCAGGATCGCGACGTTCGAGTTGGCTTTGGCCGCGTAGCAGACCAGCGCATCCACCCCGTGCAACGCCGTTTGCAGCGCGTCGATGCGTGCGCGGATCGCGCTGGCGGAATAGACGTGACACGGCGTGCCCACGCGCCGTGCCACAGCGGGGAGATCGACGCCGTCCAGGCATGCGCTGCCAGTACATGCGGGGTCGGCGTGGGCAGTCGTTGCGGTCATCGCTTGCGATCGTTGCGGATTGGAAATGATCCTGAAGTTGTAGCTGCCAATCTTGATTGACGTCATTCCCGCGAAAGCGGGAATCCAGTGCGTCTTTGTCAAAAGGTAAGGCACTGGGTTCCGGGTTCCGCCGCGTTGAAGCTGCGGCGGCCCCGGAATGACGAGCAAAAATTTGATGCCTGCATCAACGACACGTTCTAGTAACCCGCCGCCGATCCCGCCGAACGATGCGGGTCGCTTGCGCCTTCCAGCAAGCCGGTCTTCGGGTTGACCAGAATGGATTCAAGCACGCCCAGATGGCGCTCCTTGAGCGTGTAGCCCATCGCTTCCAGTTGCTGTTTCGATTCGGGTGTCAGCAGGCCCGGCCCGACGTAGACGACATCCGGATACCATTGCATGTGGATGTGCGGCGCGTTGACGGCCTGCTGCATGTTCATGCCGAAGTCGACCACGTTGATGATGCTTTGCATCGTGGTCGAGATGATGGTGGCACTGCCGGGGCTGCCGCTCAGCATGAACGGCTTGCCGTCCTTCA
>DATFGL010000251.1:0-9221 GCA_035249465.1 Rhodanobacteraceae bacterium
GCGTATGCTGCGCGCCGTCACCCACGGAGCACGCCCATGCATTTCGACCGCGCCTGCCATCCCGATGCCCCGCATGAAAAGCTGCACACGCCGAACTGGTTCGTGTCCAGCCTGATGCTCGACCGCGCGCTGGACGCGATCCTGCGCCGGGTCAAGAAACTCGACCGCAGCCATGACATTCCCTATCTTGCGGGTTACAGCCTGGACGGCAAGACCATCTACATCGACCGCCACCTGCCCACCAGTTTCAAGTATCGCGGGCGCACCATCGATGTCGATCGCTTCCTGATCATGCACGAGGAAATCGAAAAAACGCTGATCGACCAGCTCGATCTGCACTACTTGCACGCCCACCAGATCGCGACACGCGCCGAGGAGGCCGCGGTGCGCGCCGAGCGCATTTCGTGGCGCGCGTACGACCGCTTCATGCAGAAGTACGTCAAGACCGTCGGCGACGAACGGCTGAAGAAGGTGCCGAAGGATCTCGATCTCAAGCCGTATCGCGATTACCACGACTGGGATCTGATGCAGCGCATGGAAAAGGCCATCGGCGCGGGCAAACTGTCTCCCGCGCCGAAGGCATTGCGCACGGAAATCGCTGCCTACAATTCGGCGTTCAACGAACAGCGCCGAGACGCAGCCCGCAATCGCAAACCTGCCCGCGCGAAGGAACCGGCGCGAACCAAGCGTTGACGCAGCTACTGCACGCGGGTGCGCCGCGCCACCACGATGCCGTAGATGCTGATCGCCAGCCACACTGCTTCGAGCAGGAACGCCGGCAGATTGAACTTGCCGAACAGCAACGACAGCGCGACGCCCAGTGCGCCGACCGCGTTCATCAGTTGGTAGACCAGGCCGTTGCCGTGCAGCTTTTGCGCCTGCAGCATGAAATAGGCGAGCAACGTGATGATCATGCCGAGGAGGCCGACGACAACCGTCCAATCGATGGTGATGTTCATGCTCATGGCTTTCCCCCACGTTGCCTGACCGCTTCGAACAGCGCGACGCCCGTAGCCACCGAAACGTTGAGGCTTTCCATTGAACCCGGCATCGGGATGCGCGCCAGATGGTCGCAGGCCTCGCGCGTGAGGCGCCGCATGCCCTCGCCCTCGCCGCCCATCACCAGCGCGGCCTTGCCCTTGAGATCGACGTCGTAAAGCGACGCCTCCGCCTCACCGGCGAGACCCGTCAGCCACACGCCCGCATCCTTCATGTCGCGCAGTGCGCGCGCAAGATTGGTCACTTCGATCAACGGCACGCGATCGACCGCGCCCGCCGATGCGCGGCGCACCACCGGCGTGATGCCGACCGCGCGGTCTTTCGGCACGATGACGGCGGTCGCGCCTGCCGCGGCCGCGCTGCGCAGGCAGGCACCGAGATTGTGCGGGTCGGTGACGCCGTCCAGCACCAGGAACAACGCCCCGTCCGTACCCAGCAGATCCGCAAGATCGTGCTCGGATTTCGCGGCCGGAACTTCGTAATTCGCGGCGACGCCCTGATGCCTCGCATGACCGGAGACCTTGTCCAGCATCGCGCGTGGCCGCGAGTGCACGCGGACGCCCAGGCGCCTGGCTTCGTCCACCAACGCGGTGATGCGCGGGTTGTGCGTACCCTGCTCAACCAGGATCTCGCGCACACGCGACGGATCGTTGGCCAGCGCGCCCTCGACCGGATTGATGCCGACGATCCATGATTCGCTCATGCAAACTCCATCAATCAAATCGTCATTCCGGACGCCGCGCAGCGGCGATCCGGAACCCAGTGACTTTACGCACAAGGCACTGGGTTCCGGATCCTGCCCGCGGAGACCGCGGGCGGGACCCGGAATGACGACAAATATATCAACGAGGCCGGTGCCGCTTTTCGCCTGACACTCGTGTTGTCTCATCGCGCCCCGACACCATCCTGAAGTCGATCTTGCGGTCTTCCATGCTGGCGCGCAGCACCTGCACGCGCACCGCATCGCCCAGCCTGAACACGGTGCCGGTGCGCTCGCCGCGCAACTCGTGACGGCGCGCGTCGAAATGGTAGTAGTCGTTGCGCAACTGGGTGATGTGCACCAGTCCCGACACCTTCGATTCGTTCAATTCCACGAACAGGCCGAACGAGGTGACGCCGGTGACGATGCCGTCGAACTCGGAACCGACGTGCTGCTCCATCCACGCGCATTTGTAGCGCTCATCGACGTCACGCTCGGCTTCCTCGGCGCGCCGCTCGGTGCGCGAGCAGTGCGCGGCCAACGTGGTCATCTTGCTTTCGGTGTAGAGGTACGCGGCCGGCTTGCCGCCCGCCAACGCATAGCGGATGGCCCGATGCACCAGCAGATCGGGATAACGCCGGATCGGCGAGGTGAAGTGCGCGTAGGCATCCAGCGCCAGCCCGAAGTGCCCTTGATTGGCCGGCTGGTAGCTGGCGAGGCTTTGCGCGCGCAGCAGCACGGTGCGGAACAACTCGGCGTCGGCACGATCCGCCACGCGCTTCAGCAATGCCGCGAAATCGCGCGGCTTCACCTCGGCCAGCGGCGGCAACTTCAATTTGTATTCGCGCAGGAACGCCAGCAAATCTTCGTACTTGTCCGCCGGCGGTGGCGCGTGCACCCGGAACGGCGCCGGGATCTTCTTCTTCGCGAGGAACATCGCAGCCTGCACGTTGGCCGCGATCATGCACTCCTCGATCAGCTTGTGCGCGTCGTTGCGTTCGTGCGCCCCCAGCGAAACGACATCGCCCCTGCTGTCCAGCCGGTAATCGACTTCGCTGGTCTCGAATTCGATGGTGCCGCGCCGCTTGCGCGCCGCATCGAACGCCTTGTACAGCGCGTGCAGGTGATCGATGTGCGGCAGCAACCTGCCCATGCTGCGCCGTGCTTCCGCGTCGCGCGCGCCGATGGCCTGCCACACCGTATCGTAGGTCAGCCGCGCATGCGAACGCATCACCGCAGGATAGAATTTCGCGCGCGTGACCTCACCATCGCCACCCACCCGCATGTCGCAGGCCATGCACAGGCGATCGACATCGGGATTGAGCGAACAAATTCCGTTCGACAAGGTCTCCGGCAGCATCGGTACGACGAAGCCCGGAAAATACACAGAGGTGCCGCGCTTGAACGCTTCGCCGTCCAGCGCGGTTTCGGGTTGCACATAGTGCGACACGTCGGCGATCGCGACGATGAGGCGGAACCCGCCGCCACGCACCGGCTCGGCGTACACCGCGTCATCGAAGTCACGCGAATCGGCGCCATCGATGGTGACCAGCGGCAGCTTGCGCAGGTCCACGCGGCCTTCGCACTCGGTTTTCGGCACGCGCGGCTCGACAGTCTCGGCCGCGCGGGTCACCTCGACGGGCCATGCATGCGGCAGGCCATGGCTCTCGATCGCCATCTCCACGATCAGGGACGGCTGCAGCCGCTCGCCCAGCACGCTGACGATGCGCCCGATCGGTCCGCGTTGCGCGGTCGGCGGCTCGGTGATTTCGGCCACCACGATCTGGCCCGCGCGCGCACCATTGCGTGCGTCGGGCGGGATCAGCACGTCCTGGTGCAGCCGGCGATCATCGGGATCGACCACCACCACGCCATGTTCCTCGACCACGCGTCCCACCAGTCGTGGCGCGCGCCGCTCCAGCACCTCGCGGATCGCGCCTTGCTGGCGGCCGCGCCGATCGACGCCGACCACCGACGCCAGCACGCGATCGCCATGCAGCACCTGGCGCATCTGCGCGGGCGACAGATACAAATCATCGCCGCCTTCGTCGGGACGCAGGAACCCGTAACCATCGGCGTTCGCCAGCACGGTGCCCGCGATCAACCCGATGCGTTCGGCGGGCGCAAGGCCGCCGCGGCGGCTTTCCAGAAGCTGGCCATCGCGCAGCATCGCGCGCAGGCGCTTGTCCAGGGCTTCGCGGCGCAAATCGTCACGGATGCCCAGCGCTTCAGCGATGGCACCCGCGCGCAACAGGCTGCCGCGCTCGGCCAGCAGCGCGAGGATTGCCTCGCGGCTCGGAATGGGATGTTCGTAGCGCTGCGCTTCGCGCTCGGCGTGCGGATCGGCGAAGCCGCCAAGCGCATGCGGCTTGCCCGGCTTGCGCGCGGCTTGCGCCTTCTTCACCCCGCCGAGCGGCGAAGCGTCCTGCTTGCGCGCGCCTGGCTTCTTCTCTCCGCGCGGCTTGTGGGTGGATCGGGACGGCGGGCTATTGCGTTTCGGCATTGCGCCAGCGTCGCGGAGCGGCCCCGTGAAAGCAAGTCCATCCACCACCAGCCCGGCACGCAAGAGCGCCACAAACCCCTCGCCTCCGGGTCACCCGCCCTTTGGACATCGTCTCCCGGGGAGAGGAATCGCGGGACGGGTTCTACAACGCCGACAGGAACGCCACCAGATCGCTCTTTTGCTGTTCGGTCATTCCTATGTTGAAACGCGTGTCGTAGAAGTCCACCACGTCCCGCAGGGTCGCGGCAGAGCCGTTGTGGAAGTAAGGTGCGCGCGCGGCGAGGCCACGCAGGTTCGGGCCCTTGAACTTGCCGATATCCGCCCACTTGCCGGTCAGCAACGCGCGGCCCGGATCGGTGGTCCGGATCACCTCACCCGTCTTGATGTTGGTCAACGTGTACAGCGGCATGTCGGGGGTGCGGCGGGATGCATCGGCGATGCCGATGTTGAGCGGTGCGGCCACCGAATGATTGCCGATGTTGGGCGAATCGTGGCAGGTCCCGCAGGTGCCGCGGATCGCCGGCTGCCCGGTCGCATCGTTCAAACCGGCCACGCCGGTGATCTGGATCGGAAGCGAATCGAACAGCAACTGCCCGCGCGCGATGGCGGTCCGCGCCATCGTTTGCGAATCGAAGCGGCGCGCCGGATCGGGATCGCGCCAATGATCGAACAACCGCATCACCCTCGGGTCGAACGGGTCGAGCGTCGGATCATTGCCGAGCGAGTCGTTGATGCCCACCCAGAATTTCTGCTGCGCGAGGATCTCGGGGCCACCCATGGCGCCGCCGTCGTTGAGCTGCCCGGCGCGGTTGTCATGGATTTGCGCGGTGACCATGGGCAATTCGAAGTTGACGATCCGGTCGAGCACGGCCTGGCTGGGCGCCGATGCCGCCTGTTCGTGCCCGAGCACGGCATGCGTGGCCTGCGAGGCGAGGCTGAGGCGCAGGTCCCCGACATCGACGCCGGCATCCATCGGCGGCTTGAACGGAAGATACGTTTCACGTCCGTCCCACATCACCGTGGTGTCCCAGATCAGATTGGTCGCGGGCAACGGGCGTCGGAACAACGAAAGCGCCTGCGCACTGGCATAACCGTAGGGATCGTCGACCGCGGTCAACGTGAATTCCGCGTTCGCCGGTATCGGCAGGCTCACGCGGATCACGCCGTGGTCGAGCAGCATCGAATACGCGGCCACGCGCGCGGCCAGCGTTGACACATCGGCGAGCGGCGAGTTGGCGCCATCGACCGGGCGAAAGATCGGATCGGTACCGCGGGTTGCCACGAACCGGCGTTGCACATCGGTGGCGGAAATCGTCCATCCATCCTGTTGCTGATGGCAGGAACTGCACGAGCGCCCATTGCTGCCGAGGCTCTGGAAGAACGGATTGCCCTGGTCGATATGGCCGCTCGGCGTCGTGGTCTCCAGCATGCCCGACGCATCGCGTGTGACCAGCCCGTCCGCCCGGGAAGGCGTTGCCGCCTGCTGCGCGGAACCGCCACCGGCCGTGGCGAGCAAAAGAACCACAGCAGCAAAGTGGAAACAGCCGCCTGACCGCGGCAAGTGTCGATGGAACATCGCGCTGTCCTCCCGATGCGGATGGGCACCATGGAAAACACCGTCGCGACGGGATTTGCGACACGCGTTCAATGCACGCGCGAAATCCCCATTCGCCCGTCATTCCGGAATCGCGAAGCGATATCCGGGACCCAGCGCCTTGATGCATCAGTTCGTCGCGGTACAGACCCCGGATTCCAGCCTTCGCCGGAATGACGAAAGGGAAATTGGTCAGCCTTCCCCGACAACGCACCACACGACCCCATGGGATAGCGAAGCACTGCTTGCGCGCCAGAGAACTCGGGATGCGCTGCGAGACCATTTGCATCGATGATCGCGCTCGCGGCCTGCACTTGCACGGTCGCGTCCGCGCAATCACCTGCCTGCGCCGTGGCGACCGCGAGCCACAACTGCGCGGCGAGGCGGCGCGGATGTGGAGGCGGCAATTCGCCACCGGCGCGCTGGATCGCCTGCGCCAGCCGCGTGCGCGCCCGGCCCGGCTCGTGGTGCAGCAGTTCCACTCGTGCCAACAGCGTGTGCACCCACAGCAGCATCGGATCGGGACGGCCGGCCACTTCGGCCAGGTCCCGATCGACCGTCGCCTGCAGATCGGCAGGACACTGCGGGCCCGGCGATTGCGTGCACGCCAACAGCAGCCGTGCTTCGGCGACCAGCGGCGGCACCTTGTACGGACGCGTGCGCAGATCCGCGATCGCAGCCGGCAGCAAGCCGCGCGCCAGCGCAGGCTGGCCTTCCAGCAATGCGATGCCGGCCAGTTCGCTGTCCGCGCGACCGACGCGCATGCGATTGGCCGGATCGTTGCCGTACACCTTCCGCGCCTGGGCCAGCAACGCCTTCGCGCGATCCAGATCGCCCGCCTCGATTTCGCCGAACGCGGTCGCTTCCAGCGAATCGCCGTGCAGCGGCGTGTCCGCACCAAAGCCCGCGGCCGACAACTTCTGCGCGAGCGCGCAATCCCCTGCCGCGGAAGCGCGATCCGCCCGCGTGCCGTCCAGCACGCAAGCCTTCTGCGCCGCGTACACCTGCGTGACCTGCGGCTTGCCGCCGATGCGCGCGTACATCGCCAGCGCCTGCGTGAACAAGTTGTGCGCCTCGGTCCAATGGCCCGCGCGCCATTCGGCCGAGGCCCACCCAGCCAGCGCCAGCGTCGTTTCGTTGCTGTCCGGGCCAAAGTGCGCGAGCTCGAACTGCCGCGTCTTGCGCCACATCCGGATTGCCTCGTCGTAGCGCTCGAGTCCTTCCAGCGCGGAAGCGACATCGTTGTACCCGACGCCGACGCGCGGGTCGTCCGGTCCCCACGCGGCGACCCGTTCGTTCAACGCCTCGCGCGTGAGCTGCAACGAAGCCTCGCCGTGGCCCTCGATGTTCTCGACCGCGGCCAGCGGTTCGAGCAAATCGATCAGGGCTTCGCCATGGATCCCTTGCGCCTGCATGCGCCGGTGCGCGAGGCGCAGGTCGGCGCCGCCGGCCGCGTAATCCTCGTCGCGCACCGCCGCGTAGCCGCGCGCCGTGAGGGCGCGGATCGCATTGATGTCAGACGGCGGCAATGCACGATTCGACAGCGCGACCGCGCGATCCGCCAGCTCGCGCGATTGCGGGATGTCGCCCAGGCTTTCGTACAGCCGCGAGAACATCGACAACAGGTCGACGCGTTCGCCGGGACCGAGTTGCGGCGAGCGCTGAAGCTTCGCCACGCCGCGCGCCAGCAACTCGTCCAGGCTGGGCTGCTTCGACGCGGCAACACCGTAGCGGATCGGCGCGAACAGGCTCTCGATGAAGTCGCGCACCATGTTCGCGCGCGTGGCCTGCTGGCGGGCAACGTGCGTCTGCCACAACGCGATCGATAGCGAAGCGAGGATGGCCAGCAACAGAATCGCCGTGATCGCGACGCCGCCCCTGTGGCGCGCCATGAAACGGCCGGCCCGGTACCAACGTGACGGCGGATGCGCGCGTACCGGCAGGCAATCCAGATAGCGCTCGATGTCCTCGGCCAGCGTGCCGCCCGAGCTGTAACGGCGCTCTGGTTCCGGCGCGGTCGCCTTGGCGACGATGTTGGCGAGATCGCCGTGCGGTTTGCGCTCGCGCCTTGACCGCGCTTGCGCCGCATCCAGCGGGACCACGCGCGACGTGCGCGGAGGTCCGGGGGCAACGCGCTCACCGGCAAGCAGTTCGTGCAACAGCACGCCCAGCGCGTAAACGTCCGTTGCGGTGGTGATCGCGCCCGGCGTGAACTGTTCCGGCGCGGCGTACGCCGGCGTCAGCGCATGCTGCCGCGTGCGCGTGGCGTCTTCGGTGTCATCCAAGAGTTTGGCGATGCCGAAATCCAGCAGTTTCATCTCGCCTTCGGCCGTCACCAGTACGTTGGACGGTTTCAAGTCGCGGTGCACGATCAGTGCACGATGCGCGGACTCCACCGCGCGGCACACCCGCAGGAACAGGGTCAGGCACTGGCGCTCGGAAAGCGCGTGGTCCTGCGCATAACGCGTGATCGGGACGCCCTCGATCAACTCCAGCGCGATGTAGGCGAGCCCGTTGCCAGCCACGCCGCCCTCGATCAGCCGCGCGATGCCGGGATGGCGCAAGCGCGCAAGCGCTTCGCGTTCGTGATGGAACCGGCGCCGCGCCTCGGCGGTGTACAGGCCGCGTGCCAGCAGCTTGACCGCGACGAACTGGCGCACGCCTTCCACATCGCGAAAGGCGCGAAACACGGTGGACGAACCACCCTCCCCCAGCACTTCCAGCAATTCGAAAGGACCGATGCGGCTGCCGGCCGGCAGCGGTTCGATGGCGCCGGTTTCCCCGATCATCTGCGCGGCACGGGCCGCGTCGCCGGCCGCCAACCACTCGCCCTCGGCGGCGTCGGCCGCCAGCATCCGTTCCAGATCGGCACGCACGTCCGGGTCGGTGCAGCCTTCGGAAAGCAGGCGCGCGCGCGCCTCGGGCGGCAGCTTCAGCGCCTCCTCGAACAAGTCGCGCAGTGTCGGCGTGGATTCCACTGCTGCAACTCCCGGTCAGGTCCTGCAATAAACCCCATCCGCGCCCCGATTGCGACGCCGGGTTTTCAATCCAGGTGCGATTTGATGAACGCGCGCGCGAAACGCCAGTCGCGGTCGATCGTGCGGCGTGCCAGTCCCAGCGTTTCGGCAACCTGTTCCAGGCTCAGGCCCGCGAAATAGCGCAGCTCGACGACCTTGGCCGCGCGCGCGTCGGTGTGTTCCAGCGCATCCAGCGCCGCGTCCAGCGCCAGAGCCTGTTCGGCCGTATCAATGGCCAATTGCGCGTTGCGGTCATCCAGCGTCACGCGGTTCCACTGGCCACCGGCGCGCAACCGCAAGCGGTCACGCGCGCGATTGATCAACAGGTGACGCATCGCGCGGGCGGCGTAGGCGAAGAACTGCGCCGGCTCCTGAAACTGCAGCGCCGGGCGGTCGCCCATGCGCAAG
>DATFGL010000252.1:0-11347 GCA_035249465.1 Rhodanobacteraceae bacterium
TCGCCCCAGTAACTGCCGGGGATCGGCTGGCCGCCTTCGACGCGCACCACCTCAAGCCCGTACCTCGCGAGCAACGCCGTCGGTGCATCGAAGCCGATGTCGGCGAGGCGCAGGACGGTGGCACCTGCATCATCCCCCCAATGCTGCGCGTTGACCTCCTTTGTACCGAAGGGGGTGAGAAACGGCTCGCGCTTTTCTTCCCCCTTCGCGTGCGAAGGGGGACCGAGGGGGATGGCTTTTGGTGATGCCTGCATGGGTCGTTCGCCGTGGTGACGATGCTTGTCGGGTGCAGCATCCCCCCCGCGCCTTCGGCGCGACCCCCTTCCATTGGAAGGGGGTGGAAGCCTGTGCGCTCGTGCCAGGTATCGAACCTCAGCCGCTGGTTCCGGTTGCACGACCGGCTTCCGGCAGCGCCACCGACAGTTCCAGCACCTCGCCGTCATTGCCGCGTTCCAGGTTGACCTGGACGGCATCGGGATCGACGTGCACGTACTTGCGGATCACTTCCAGCAATTCGTTGCGCAGCAGCGGCAGGTAATCCGGGCCATCGCGCGTGGCGCGTTCTTGCGCCACGATGATGCGCAGGCGCTCGCGCGCGATGTTGGCGGTGTTCTTCGGGCGCGGGCGCAGGAAATCGAGAAGGCTCATCGCTTTGGTCCTCAGGTTCCGAACATGCGCTTGAAGAAACCCTTCTTTGGCGCGTCAAGGAATCGCATCGATACGTCTTCACCCAGCAGGCGAGAGACCGCATCGGCGTAGGCTTGCCCCGCGATCGAACTTGCGTCGTGGATCACCGGCACGCCGGAGTTGGACGCCGCCAGCACGTTTTCCGATTCGGGGATCACGCCCAGCACCGGGATGCCGAGGATTTCCTCCACATCCGTTACGCTCATCATCTCGCCGGCTTCGACGCGCACCGGGTTGTAGCGCGTGAGCAGCAGGTGTTGCGAGCCGGCGCCTTCGCCCTTTTCGGCGCGCCGGGTCTTGGAAGACAACAAGCCGAGGATGCGGTCGGAGTCGCGCACGCTGGACACTTCCGGGTTCACCACCACCACGGCGCGGTCGGAGAAATACATCGCGAGGTGCGCGCCTTTCTCGATACCGGCCGGTGAATCGCAGATGATGTAGTCGAAGCTGTCCTGCTTCAATTCGTCCAGCACGCGGCCGACACCGTCCTGTGTCAGTGCGTCCTTGTCGCGCGTTTGCGAGGCCGCCAGGACAAATAGATTGTCGTGGCGCTTGTCGCGGATCAATGCCTGCTTCAGCGAGGCTTCGCCCTGGATCACGTTGACGAAGTCGTACACCACGCGGCGTTCGCAACCCATGATGAGATCGAGGTTGCGCAGGCCGACATCGAAGTCGATGACCGCGGTCTTGTGGCCGCGCTGCGCAAGGCCTACGCTGAGCGAGGCGGACGTCGTGGTCTTGCCGACGCCGCCCTTGCCGGAGGTGATGACGATGGTTTCGGTCAAGGGATTGGCTCCGTGGGTGCTGGGTGGTGAATGAAAATGCGGCGCGCCGGCCCGATTATTCGGGTTGCGCCTGAATGCCTTGTCAAAGCCTGGCTGTCTAGAGGCGCACGATCTGCAAGCGTTCCTGTTCCAGCCGGATTTGTACGGCCTTGCCCGCGTATTCCTTCGGGAGTTCCTCGAACACGCGGTAATGGCCCGCGATCGAAACGATTTCTGCGCGAAACTCGCCGCAGAAGATTCGCGCAGCCTTGTCGCCCAGTGCGCCGGCGAAGGCACGCCCGCGCAATGCGCCGTACACGTGGATGTTGCCGTCGGCCAGCACTTCGGCGCCGTTCGCCACCGTGCCGACCACGACGAGATCGCAGCCCTGCGCGTAAACCTGCTGGCCGGTGCGCACCTGCTGGTGGTGCTGCAGCGCGGTGACGGATTCCGTGCTCGCGGCCGCAGCCGGTTGCGCGGCGGCCTCGACGCGCGGCGCGGGTTCGTCGTTCGAAGCCGTGCGCTCCGCGCGTTCGTACTGGGCGCGGAATTTCGCGATCAGCGGAAGCCCCAGCCGGCGCGCCAGTTCATCGGTGGCTTCATCGCCGTAGGCCAATCCGACCGGCAGCATGCCGGCACCGCGCACGGCATCGAGCAACGCGCGCGCGGCATCCTCGCCGGGTTGCGGCGTCAGGAAGGACAAATCCACCACCACCGGCGCGCGTTCGAACAACGCGGGCGCTTCGCGCACGCGAACTTCGATGGCGGCGCGCAGCGCGGCGGGATCGGAACTGCGTACGCGCACGTTGGCGATGCCGACCTGGCCGAAACGCAGGTCGGCGGCTTCCAGGATTTCGGCGCTGGCGCCGGACGGGCGCGCGCTCACGCCCGCCCCGCCGCGCGCAGCTGCGGTTCGCCGTCCGGCAGATCGCGCGGCGTCAGCCACGACAGCGCGGGCAGGCCATCGGGGTAGGCATCGCGCACGAACGCATGGCAGTCGAGTTCCTTGAGCAGCAGGCTGACGCGGCGGCCCGACTCGGGCATCACCTGCTGCCCGGCCTCGTGGAACCCGAAGATGCCGTGGAACAACACGGCGACATCGTCGCGCGGTTCCAGGAACACCTCGCAAGCGAGGTTGGGCGAGCGCACTTCGGCGTAGCTCTGCACGTCGGCGTAGAACGTGCGGCCCAGTCCGTGGCCGCGATGCAGGTCACCGATGACCACGCGGTCGATGTACACGAAGTGCTCGCAGTGCCCGCGGAACCACCGGAAGTTGGAGCTGGCGTGCGGCGTCGAGTCGCGCAACGCGATCAGGAAGCCGGCCAGGTGGCCGTCCACCTCGGCGACGCGAAAATAATCGGCGTGCCGGTAAAGATGGTTCAGTTGCGATGCGTCCATCGGCAGGATGGATGAACCGGCGGTGTTGTTGAGCCCCATCACGGCGGCGAGATCGTTCGCGCGCACGTCGCGGAGGGTCAGGTTCGGCGTCAGCGTCATGGTGTATAGCTTTGCTTCCGGATTGCGGCTGGCCGTCGCGGCCGCCATCATCGGGCCATTATCGCATGCCACCCGCTGCGGTATGGCGGCCGCCGCGGAGCAACCCTTCGGGCCGGGGCCGTTTGCCCGCGTGACTGTGCCATCACTCGTCGATGTATCGATATACATCCTCCCCGCTCTTCCTTGCCCTGCGGACAAACGGCCGACAGCGCGGCCACGTGGCATGGCATTAACAGGCCCAGGCAGCCGGCTCCGCGCGGGCCGGCTGGGTTATGATCGGCGCGTGCAACGCCTCTCGATAAGCCACGTCGCCCTGCTGCGTTTCGCTGGGTTCATCACGTACGCCTGCGTGGGCGTGCCGCTGATCCAGCGCGACTGGATGTTGAGCAGCCTGTCCGAAGGCCGCAACCCGGTGCACGTGGCGCGCGCATTGCACGCGCAAAACCATACCGACATCCTGCTGTGGGCGGCCAGTTACGCGGTCTTCGGCGTGGTCTATTGGCTGCTGACGCGCAACCTGGACTCGCGCCGGTACTGGAGCGTCAAGCTGCTGGGGCTGCTGGTGCTCACCTGTTCGGCGCTGGCGATTTCGTGGTTCAGCGCCAGCGGCGTGGGTGCGCTGCTGCTGATGGTGGTCGGCATGGTGCTGCCCTGGCTGCTGCCGCTGCCGGCCGCGCTCGGATGGCTGGTGCTGCAGAACGTCGGTTGCATCGCGGTGTTCGCGACCTGGGCGTTTCCGCGCTTCACGCTGGGCGGTGCGGTGCTGCAGGCCGGTCTTTATTTCGGCAATTCGGTAATCGTGTTCATCGCGTCCGAAGTCGTGCGCCAACAGGCCAGCGCGCGCGAGGAACAGCGCCGCCTGAATTCCGAGTTGCGTGCCACGCGTGCGCTGCTGGCCGAATCCAGCCGGCTTTCCGAGCGCATGCGCATCGCGCGCGAACTGCACGATCTGGTCGGCCACCACCTCACCGCGCTCAGCCTCAACCTGGAAGTGGCCGGGCACCTGGTCGTGAACGAGGCCGCGTCCGATCACGTCACCCGCGCGCGCAACACCGCCAAGCAGTTGCTGGCCGACGTGCGCGAGGTGGTCAGCGAGTTGCGCGACGACGAAGGCATCCAGCTGACGGATGCGCTGCGTGATCTCACCGAAGGCGTGCCGGGCCTGGAGGTTCATCTCGAGTTGCCGCCACGTTTCGCGGTCGGCGATTCGCGCCGCGCGCAGGTGCTTTTGCGCTGCACCCAGGAAATCATCACCAACGCGGTGCGGCATGCGCGCGCGCGCAACCTGTGGTTGCGCTTCGAGGAGGGCGAGGGCGGCAAGCTGGTGCTGAAGGCCAGCGATGATGGCCGCGGAGCGATCGAGTTCAAGCCCGGCAATGGCCTGAACGGCATGCGCGAGCGTTTGGCCGAGGTGGGCGGCAAGCTGGACATCGAAACCCAGCGCAACCAGGGTTTCATCCTGGAAGCTTCCCTGCCCATGGAAAGTACCATTTGACAAGCAGCGAACAGCCGATTCTTTGGCACAGGGTTTGGGTGAATCACGGTTTGGAGGGGATTGCATGATTTCCGTGTGTCTTGTGGACGACCAGACGCTGGTGCGTCAGGGCATACGCTCGCTGCTGGAGCTGTCGCCCGAAATCCAGGTGGTGGCCGAGTGCAGCGACGGTGCCGCGGCGTTGCAGAAGATTCCGGAGGTCAAGCCGGACGTCGTCCTGCTGGACATGCGCATGCCCGGGAAGAGTGGCCTCGAGGTGCTGAATGAATTTTCCGCGCGCGGGAAGGTGCCGCCGACCATCATCCTGACCACCTTCGACGACGATCAACTGGTGCTCGCGGGGTTGAAGGCGGGTGCGCGCGGGTATCTACTCAAGGATGTGTCGCTGGAGCAGCTGGTGGACGCGGTGAAAACCGTCGCCGGCGGCGGCTCGCTGATCGCACCGGTGGTCACGCAGCGCCTGCTGGCTGGCGTCAATCGCATCAACAACCAATTCAGCAGCCTCGGCCAGCCCGATCCCCTGACCGACCGTGAAACCGAAATCCTGCGCCTGATGTCCGGCGGCTACAGCAACAAGGAAATTGCCAATTCGCTGAAGGTCGCGGAAGGCACGGTGAAAAACCACGTCTCCAACATTCTTTCCAAGCTGGGCGTGCGCGACCGTACGCGCGCGGTGCTCAAGGCGCTGGAACTGGGCATCGTTTAGGAATCGCCGCATGGCCTGCCGGGCAACCCGCCATGGCCATTCAGGGTATCGAGTTCACGCGGCATACTTTCAGGGCATGGCGCGAAAGCAGCGAAGCCGCTAACATCCGCCATTCACGTTTATTGCATTGACGTGGCACCTGCCGGCCCCTGCGGGCAGGCGTCGACCAAGCGAACAAGCCGTCCGGAGATTCCTGGCATGACCCGTGTGCTCGAATTCGTCGTAGCCCTGATCATCGTGTTCATCCTGGCCGTGATCGTGGGATTGTTCCTGCCCAGCCACGGGCACATCCAGCGTTCGATCGAGATCAGCCACAACCCGCAGCACATCTATGACGTCCTGAACAACTTCAGGCGCTTCGAGGATTCAACGGGCGCGGGCCTGAGGGCACTCGATCCGGATGTCAAGTTCACGCTGTCCGGCCCGGCCTACGGCCCCGGCGCGACCATCAGCTGGCGCGGCGACAAGACCATCGGCGACGGCACACTGGTGAACAAGTCGGGCAACATCGACATCGCCAGCAAGAGCACCGTTACCTGGAATCTCACCAACGACTGGCACGGCACCAACAAGGTATTCACGCTGGAGGTTGACCCGAGGCAGGGCCAGCGCGTCAGCACTGTGACCTGGTCGTACGACGTGGATTACGGCTGGAACCTGGTCGACCGCTATTCGTCGTTGTGGATCCATGGCGATCCGTCCACGGTGATCCAGTACGGCCTCGGTGCGCTGCAGAACATGCTGGCCGGCATCGCCAACGTCGACTACGGCAAGGTCGACCCGGGCCTGTACCGCAGCAATGCCACACCGGTACTGCTGGTTTCCACCAAGGCACCGCGTACCGTGGACGACATCGACACGGCCAAGGCCGCGGCGATGAAGGAAATCCAGGCGGCGATGGCCAAACTGGGCGTGAAGGCGGCGGGCCCGACCACCACCATCCGCACCGAGTGGGGCGACACCACGTTCATCTTCGATCTGGCTGTGCCGATCAGCAGCACCTCGCTCACCGTGGATGGCAAGAATTACGACCTCACCAAGTTGCCACCGCCGCCGACCGGCGCCGACGCGCTCACGCCGCCTGCGTCGTCGAAGCCGGCCTCGTCTTCCAGCGTGGCTTCGACTGCGGGCGCCGCCGCGGCTGAAAACGGTACCGCGCCGGGCAGCCTCGACAAGCAGAATCGCCTGATCGTCGATGCCAACGTTCGCGCCATGATGATGCCGGCCACTGAAGTGCTGGCCGCGTCGTGGACCGGCGAAAGCGGCGTGGAGTTCATGGTCAAGGCGCTGGAAGCCTATGCCGGCACGCACGGTTACAAGTTCAACGAAGCGATCGCGCCGGCTTACAACCAGCTGGCGTCGCTGCCGAGCGTGAGCGACGACGACCAGATCTACCGCGTGTTCCTGCCCGTGCAGGATGCCCCGGCGCAGACTCCGGACCAGCAGGCGGGGCGCACGCAGGCATTCACCGCGCTGGATCCATCCATCTGGTCGTCGGCGGGCGCCCAGCCTGCCGCTTCCGACAAGAAGGAAACTTCCAAGAAACCGGAAGCGCGCAAGAAGCCCGAGCATGCGAGGAAGCGTCACCGCGGTTGAGTTGGCGCCACGGCATCGAACGAAAGGCCCGCCAGGTGCGGGCCTTTCTTGTTTTCCAACTCTTTCACAAGTTTGTTTCCCCACTTCTTGGCAAGCAGCCGTCCACGGCGCTGTGCACCGGCCCGAACAGACTTGTCCGGGCGTTCGCCGGCGCATGCGATGCCCCCGGCATCGCGTAGGCGCGCCGCCTCACCCTGCTAAAGTTCGCGCTCGATGCAGTGATTCCGACGGGCGATGATCCAGACCGAAAACCTCGGCAAGCGTTACGGCAGGTTCGATGCGGTGGCCGGCCTGAACCTCAGGGTGGCGCCGGGGCAGGTGCTGGCGTTGCTGGGTCCGAACGGCGCGGGCAAGACCACGTCGATGCGGATGATCGCGGGTTTCCTGCGGCCCAGCTCCGGCCGCGCGGTGGTGTGCGGCCACGACGTGGTGCGCGATCCGATCGCCGCGCGCCGTGCGTTGGGTTACTTGCCTGAAGGCGCGCCGAGTTATGGCGAACTCGCGGTCGCCGAATTCCTGAACTTTGCGGCGCGGGTGCGCGGGCTGACCGGCATCACCGGCGCGCGCCGCGTGGACGAGATGGTCGAACGGCTTCAATTGCAGCCGGTGCTCACGCAAACCATCGAGACGTTGTCCAAGGGTTTCCGCCGCCGCGTGTGCCTGGCGCAGGCATTGTTGCACGATCCGCCGGCCTTGATCCTCGATGAGCCGACCGACGGCCTGGATCCCAACCAGCAGCGCGAGGTGCACGCGCTGATCCGTGGCATGGCGCGCGACCGCACGATCATCGTTTCCACGCACGCGCTGGACGAGGTGCGGGCCGCATGCAATCGCGTGGCCATCGTCGCGCGCGGCCGCCTGCGCGTGGAAGGCACGCCCGCGGAACTGGAAAAGCGTTCGCGCTACCACCACGCGGTCAGTTTTCGCGCGCCCGCGAGCGCGCTGGCTCGCGAACTTCTGGCGCGCCAGCCGGAAGTCGAAACCGTGGAAGTCGATCCGGTCGATGGCCGCGTCACGGTATTCCCGCGCGACGGCGGCGAAATTTTCCAGGTCGTGGTGAACCTGCTGGGGGAGCAGCGCGTGCGCGTGGAGGAATTGCAGCTCGAACGCGGGCGGCTCGAAGACGTGTTCCGCCAGGTGACCGACGAAGCGTTCGCGGAAGCGGCGGTAGCCGCATGAGCACGCGTGCTTCCGACACCGTCGATCATGCCGGCCGCGGCAGGCCGTTCCGCGGTGTGTTCCTGCGCGAACTGCACGGTTACCTCATCACGCCGGTCGCGTGGCTGTTCGCCGTGATCTTCCTGGTGTCGGCGGGTGCCTTCACCTTCTACCTCGGCGCGTTTTTCGAGCGTGGCCAGGCCGACCTTGATCCGTTCTTCCGCTTCCATCCATGGCTGTACCTGGTGCTGGTGCCCGCGCTGGCGATGCGTTTGTGGGCGGAGGAGCGCCGCAGCGGCACACTGGAGTTGCTGCTGACGATGCCGATCCGGCCGTGGCAGGCGGTGGTCGCGAAATTCCTCGCAGCCTGGTTGTACATCGGCGGCGCGCTTTTGCTGACATTCCCGATGTGGCTTACGGTCAATTACCTCGGCCATCCCGACAACGGCGTGATCCTGGCCAGTTACATCGGCAGCTTCCTGATGGCGGGCGCATTCCTCGCGATCAGCGAATGCCTGTCGGTGCTGACGCGCAGCCAGGTGATCGCGTTCATCCTCGCACTCGCGGTGTGCTTCCTGTTTTTGCTGGCGGGCGATCCGATGGTGCAGCAACCGCTGCTTGCGCTGGGTTCCAACCGCGTCGCCGATGCCTTGGCGAGCCTGAGCCTGCTGGCGCACTTCCAGGCCATCGCGCGCGGCGTGCTGGATTTCGGCGACGTGGCGTATTTCGTGCTGACCATCGTGTTCTGGCTGGCCGCGAACGTGCTGATCCTGGATGCGAGGCGCGGCGGATGAGGCTGCACGGGCGCGGACGCCTTTGGCTTCTGTTGCCGATCCTGGCGGTGGCGTACGTGCTGCTGGTGCTCGGCGCGTCGCGCTGGTTCGGCGGCGAGCGCATCGATCTGACCCGCGACCACCTGTACACGCTGTCGCCGGGTACACGCAACATCATCGCCAATCTCAAGCAGTCGATCGACTTGACGCTGTATTTTTCCGACCGCGCCAGCCACGGCTTGCCGCAGTTGCGCGCTTATCACCAGCATGTGCTGCACATGCTCGAACAAGTGGTGCGACGCTCGCACGGACGCGTCCACCTGGCCCAGGTCGATCCGTTGCCGTTTTCCGAGGACGAGGACCGCGCGACCGCGGCCGGCTTGACCCCGGTGCGCGGTGAGGGTACAGGCGAATCGATCTTTTTCGGTTTGGCCGGGCACAATGCGGGCGACGGGCGCATGTCCGCCATTCCATTCTTCCTGCCCGCGAAGGAACCTTTCCTCGAGTACGACGTGGCGCGGTTGCTGCACGATCTCAGCATCACGCGGGAACCGCGCGTCGCGATCTACAGCGGCCTGCCGATCTGGGGCGGCACCGATGCCGAAGGCAGTGCTTCACCGCCGTGGACGGCGTTGCAACAGGTGCAGCAGTTGTTCGACGTGCAACGCCTGGATGCGGCCTCGCTTGCCACCCTGGCGCCGGGCGACGCAGCCGTGCTGGTGCTGGTCCAGCCGTCCGGGCTGACGCACGCCGACGTTCGCGCGATCGACAATTACGTGCAGGATGGCGGCCGCTTGCTGGTGTTCGTGGACCCGGATTCGGAAGTCGGCGGCAACGAGGCATCCGACCTGCGTTCGCTGTTCCAGGCATGGGGTGTGGCGTTCGACGGCGACCGCACACTGCTGGATCGTTCGCGCGCGCTCAGCGTGCAATCGCCGGTGACGGGCGCGGCGGTACGGGATCCGTCGGTGCTCGGGTTGACCGGTGACGAACTCAACCGGCGCGATCCCGTGACCCGTGCGCTCAGCGTGATCGATGTTGCGGCAACGGGGTATTTCAGCTTGCTGCCGGGCGCGCAGGTGCGGCTGGATCCGCTGATCCAGAGCACCACCGAAGCGATGGTGGTGCCGGCCGAGCGCGTGCGCGAGGCCAGCGACCCCGCGTCGCTGTACAAGGGTTACACGCCGGATGGCGAGCACTACGCCATTGCCGTGCGCATCGAAGGCAAGTTGCCCGCTGCGTTCGCGGGCGACGGGCCCGCGAAAACGTCCGCGCGCAAACCCGAGGTGATCCTGGTCGGCGACACCGACTTGTTGTCCGATCGTCTGTGGGTGTTGCCGAGTTCGACCGAGGGCCAGGCGCTGATGAGCCCGTTCGCCAATAACGGCGACTTCTTCGTGAATGCGATCGATGACCTTGCCGGCCCCTCCAACCTGATCGCGATCCGCGGGCGTGCGGTGAACGAGCGCCGGTTCACGCGCGTGGACACGTTGCGCCGGCAGGCCGACGAGAAGTTCAAGGCCAAGCAGATCGAGTTGCAGGCCGAACTGGAAGACACCGAAAAGCGGCTGACCGCACTCAAGCAGGGTGCGCAGGGCCGCAGCCGTACCGCGGCGCAGAAGGAGGCGGTGGAGCAGTTCACCCAACGCAAGCTGGCGATTCGCGGCGAATTGCGCGCTGTGCAGCGCAGCCTCGACGCGGATATCGAACAGCTTTCCATGCAACTGAAATTCATCGATATCCTGCTGATGCCGATCGTGGTGGTACTGGTGGGTCTGCTGTACGGGCTGTGGCGGATGCGGCGGCGTGCGTCGGGAGGGCGGTGACCATGACGGATGCCGGTATGACGCGCTGGCCCGGTGTCGCGGCGTCGCTGGCGGGTGCCGGTGCAGTGATCCTGGGCGCGCTGGGGGCGCACGCGCTGGACGCGAAGCTGTCGCCGCAGATGCTGGATGTCTGGCAGACCGCGGTGCAGTTCCAGTTCTGGCATGCGCTGGCTTGCTCGCCTGCGCGCTGATGCGACCCACGCGCGCCACGCATCTTGCGGCCGTACTGTTCGCGCTCGGCATCGTGCTGTTTTGCGGCAGCCTGTATGCGCTGGCGCTGGGCGCGCCGCCCGGGGTCGGGGTGATCACGCCGCTCGGCGGATTGGCTTTCATCATCGGCTGGGTCGCGCTTGGCGTGGGTTTTTTGTGGAGAGATGAATGAAAGGCCTCTTGATTCCGCGTGGTTTCAATGTCGATGCCGCCACCGCGCATCTTTCGAAGTGCGACCGCAAGCTGGGCAAATGGATGCGCCGTATCGGGCCGCTCGAACACGATTTCGGCGCGCGCTTCGAGCCGGTCGATGCGCTGGCCCGTTCGATCCTTTACCAGCAGTTGTCGGGCAAGGCCGCCGCCACGATCACCGGGCGCGTGCGCCAGCGCATGCCGCGCGGCGGGAAAATCAGCGCACGCGGAATCGATGGCGTCGATGATGCCGGCCTGCGCGCGGCCGGCGTGTCGCGCAACAAGATCGCCGCGCTGCGCGATCTCGCGGCCAAGTTCCACGCCGGCATCGTGCCGACGTCGGCGCAACTCGATCGCATGTCCGATGAGTCCCTCATCGAGCATCTCACGCAGGTGCGCGGCATCGGTCGCTGGACCGTCGAAATGCTGCTGATGTTCCGGCT
>DATFGL010000253.1:0-27493 GCA_035249465.1 Rhodanobacteraceae bacterium
CGGCGGCGCCTGCCATTGCGGCTTGCCGGTGGCACCCGCGTATTCGACCACGATGCCCATGCCGGCTTCGCGGTCGGAATCGGTGGTATCGCCCAGCACCCACACGCCGGGGTGGTCCATTTCCACGATCGCGGAGATGCGCTCGGCGGTTCCGAGCCACAGCACCGGCACCTCGGCCGGGTGCGGCACGGGATTGCCATCCAGCGCGACCACCTTGAAGGTGTGGCCGGGCAGGGCGAGGCTGCGATTTTCGGTGGCGCTGGCGTTGACCACGTGCAGCATCACGCGCTCGCCGCGCTTCACGCGGATGGGCTCGCCGTGACCCAGCGATTTGCCGTTGATCGCGAATGCTTCGTAGGCGAGTTCGTAACCGGGCGGCACCTTGCCGGCGTTAGGGTCGGCGTTTGCCGCGATGGTGACCAGGTCCATCTCCATGCCCGAAGGCTCCATGAACGCCATGTCCATGTCCACGCGGGTCAGGTAGGGCATGAATTCCTTGAGGGTCAGGAACACTTCGCGGTCGTACGCGCCCGGATCATTTTTAGGGTCGATGTAAACCGGGCCCGCGAGTCCGTTGTAGAGGCCGAGCGAAAGGTCGGCGCCCGCGCGCACGTGCGTGTGGTAGAAGCGCAAGCCCGCGGGATTGGGCGTGAACACGATGCGGCGGTGACCATGCGCGGGCACCGGCGGCGTGTGTTCCTCGTCCGCACCGTCCACGCTATCGGGCAGGTATTGGCCGTGCCAGTGCACCTGCTCGTCGTACGCGGTGTCGTTGAACACGTCGACCGACGTTTGCTGTCCTTGCTTGAAGCGCAGCAACGGACCGGGGAAGCTGCCGTTGTACATCGTGGTCGACACGAACCGCTCGGGTGCCAGCTCCAGCACGCCGGTGGCAATGCGCAGGGTGTGCTCGGCCTTGCCTGCCAAAGGTGCGGGTGGCGTCTGGGGCATCGCGCGGGTCATGTCGGCCGCCGCCGCGCCGGCCGCGGGCAGTATGCCGGCAGCAAGTGTGGACAGGCTGACGGTTTTCAGGAAATCGCGGCGATCCATGTTGTTCCACCGGCAATGCAAATGAGAATGATAAACGATTGCGGTGAGGGCGGGTGCAACGCGTCGCACCCACGTGCGTCTTGCCCGTGGGGTTGCCGGAAATGCGGGAGGACGTCAGGCCTTGCCTGGGCTATGGGCCGGCTGGCGGTGATAGCGCGTACCGAGAATCACGTCCCACAGACCGGTGGTCACGCCGAAATTGGCGTCGGGGTGGTAGTGATGGATGTTGTGGAAACCCGCCCAGCGGCGCATCAGGGGGTTCTTGAAACGATGCGCATGGATCACGACGTGACTCGATCCATAGGCCGAGTACCCGGCCGCGATGACGCCGGCCAGCAGCAGCGCGTAACCGGCAGGCAGGGCCAGCGCGAACAGCGCGGCGAGGGCGCACATGGAGAGCGGCGGCATGAAGAACGGCAGCGCGTCATAGCCGAGCGGGTCCAGGTGATGGCGCGTGTGGCCCGCTTCGAACGGACCGGTGTTGCCGTGGAACAACCAGCGGTGCGCGGCGTATTCGATGAAGGTGAAGGCGAACAGGCCGCAGAGCACCGTCACGGCCGCGGGCAGCGGGCGCATGCCGCCGTACCAGACGCCGGCCACGATCAACACCACGCTGATCAGGCAGTCGCTGATCAGACCGGCGCGCAGGTTGAAATGGCTTGTGGAAAGGCGCGCTAGCGGGCGCGCGATCCACTCCAGGGGAGCAGGCAGCGTCGATGCCGACATTCCGGATCCGTCGGGTGCGGCGGAAACCTTCTGATTGCTGGACACGGCCAGGTGCAGCTCCTGTCTTTGGGCCCTGCTGCGGTCGCGGAACCGGCGGTCAGCGCCTGATCAGCCGTTGAACCGCGCGACAAGTATAGTGAGAAACTCAAACCGCGGCATGAGGTGGATCGACATGAAAAAGTTCCCGAAAGCCGTGGGTTTGGCGGCGTTGCTGGCGGGTGTCGCGGCGGTGCCCGTGATGGCGCAGCAAACCTCTTCCGAACGCGTCGACCTGGCGCGCTACCAGAAATACGCCGGGGCGCCGGTGGACAGCGTCCGTTATTTCCAGATCAATGGTTTCCAGTACCTTGCGCCGGACAAGGTGGCGATCTGGTTCGGCGTCAACAAGCTGTACCTGCTGACCGTGCAGACGCCTTGCAACAACCTTGCGTTCGCGAACGGTATCGGACTGACGGCGAAGAACAACATGCTCTACAGGGACTTCGACTTCGTCACCTTCGATCGCCAGCGCTGCAAGATTCTCAGGATCGAACCGGTGAATGAATTGAAGATGAAGCAGGATGCGCGCGCCGCGGCTTCGGGGTCGAGCAGCTAGTCGGCCGCGTCGTCACCGAACAGGAAACGCCGCATTTCGGCGCCAAGCATTGCGCGCGTCGTGGGGTCGCGCGGCGACAACCGGTTCTCGTTGATCAGCATCGTCTGGTACGCAAGCCACTGCTGCCACGCTTCGCGGCCGATGTGTTCGTAAATGCGCTGCCCGAGTTCGCCCGGCCACGGCGGCCGGTCGAGGCCTTCGGTTTCGCGTTGTGCTTTCTGGCAGTACACGGTTCTGGACATGCTGTGCAATAGCTTCAATACGGGTGCTGGGATGCCCAGTGTGGCGATTTCGCCGGGCGAGCACCAGCGTGAATCGGGATCGTCCGCCAGCCGTGTGTTGGCGCGCACGCCACGCCATTCGAGCGGTGCTGCCCGCAGGCGGAAGTGCGTGAAGGTATGCCTGATGCCAGGCAACGTTGCAGCGACCGCGTGATCGAGTTTCGCGAGTTGCGCGGCCAGCGTGCCGGCCGCCTCCGTGTCATTCACCTCCGGCAGGCTCCACAGGCGCGGCCACACGCCTTGCAGTGGGCGGCGTTGCAGCAATACGCGGCCGTGTTGGTCCCTCAGCACCACGAACACGATGTGTTTTTCCGGCAACGCGCGCACGGGTCGCGGCGCCGGAATTGTGCGGGTGAGGTTGTCGCGGTGCGCAACACATTCGCGCGATTGCGGACATTCGGTACAGCGCGGATTGGTGCGCGTGCACACGGTCGCACCGAGATCCATGATCGCCTGCGTGTAATCCGCAATGCGCGTCGACGGGGTGTGCGTTTCGGCGTGCGACCAGAGGGCGTGCTCGACGTTGCGTTCGCCCGGCCATCCGCGCACGCCATGAAAACGCGCCAGCACGCGTTTGACATTGCCGTCGAGAATCGCATGGCGCTGCCCGTGCGCCTGCGCGAGGATCGCCGCTGCGGTGGAGCGCCCCAGTCCCGGAAGCGCCGCAAGCGCCTCGAAGCCGCGCGGCAGTTCGCCGCCGTGCAGGGTCATGCAGAGTCGGGCTGCCGCATGCAGATGGCGTGCGCGGCGGTAGTAACCGAGTCCCGACCACAGCGCCATTACCTGGTCTTCCGGCGCGGCAGCCAGCGCGGCGACGTCGGGCAACGCCTGCACGAAGCGTTCGAAATACGGAATGACGGTGGCGACCTGTGTCTGCTGCAGCATCACCTCCGAAACCCACACGCGGTACGGTGAGCGCCGGTTTGCCGGCCGGTTGGTCGACATCTCCTGCCACGGCAGGTCGTGGCGGCCGTGCCGGTCGTACCAGTGCAGCAGCCGGCGTGCGAATCCATCCATTCGATCAACGATGAGCCGTCGATGCTGCGGCGGGCGCAATGCTCGCGGCTGATTCCGGCTTCAAATCGGGCCCCGCGTTCAAGGTCAGGCCAGTGGCTTTCAGCCAACCCAGGTCGAGCTTTTGTACCTCGGCCCCGCCCGTGAACGGCAGCGGCCCCGGCGGATGCTGGGGGGACGCCGCGAGCAGCCGCTGCCACCATTTGCCAAATTCGGTCGGTTGCAGGTGGAAGTTGGCGTGCGAATTGTCGCCCTGGATATTCACCGCGATGTCGAGCGGTGCTTTCGCGGAGGGAGGCAGCACATCCAGGGCAATCCTGTCGACACTCATCGCGCTGGGCCGCAGTGCGGGCGCCCCCGCGGATGCCGATCCACTGGCACTGGCGGCGGGCGCGCTGGCCGATGCCGCCGGCGGTGCGAGTGACGGGTAGCGCAGATCGCCGTGCAGGTGCAGGACGACGGCTTCACCGCCGTGCCACTGGCCCTGGCCCTGCAAGTGCAGCGAGGCTCCACCCTGCTTGCCGAAATCGAGCCGGATTGGGTCGAGGTCGATCGTTCCATCGTGCGGCGAGGAGGGCACCGTCTCCAGATTGGCGGTGATCTTGCGGCCGTCACTGCTGCGCGCCGAGGTGTCCATCCGGAAAGGACGGCCCGGCAGCAGTTCGCCGGTGTCGAGGCTGAGCTCGAACAGCAGCGGCGCGCCGCCATTGGTCAGCGTGCCCTGCGTCATGTGCACGCCGGCCGCGATGATCGGCAGCCGCGGCGGCCCCTTGTGGCTGGGCAAGCGCATCAGCAGCGCTTTCAGTTCGCCGAGATCGATGCGTGGTCCCTCCACTTCGACGCGTTCGATCGCCACGTCGCCGCGCAGCAACGCGCGCCATGGCACCACGATGGTCGCGCCGCCCGCCTGCAGGAAGGGTGTGGATGAACCGGCGTTGGTCAGGCTGAAGCGTTGCATGTTCACGGCGGGCCGCGGGAACAGCGTCGGCTCCGCGGCGGCCTGCATGTCCAGCTCGATGCCGACGCTCGCGAGCTCGCGTTCCAGCAGGTCGGTGAAGCGTTGCGGTTGCAGCAATGCCTGCACGTGGATCGCGAGCGCGACCAGCAACGCGAGCACCACCACACCCGTACCCAGCGCCACCCAGCGCATGCGGAGCCCGTGCCATGTTGCGGGGATGGACATCCTGGGGTCTATCGGCATGGCGTCAACAGACCCTGCTCACGCGCCCGGCAGCAGTCCGTCGACGAACGCGCGCGGATCGAAAATGCGCAGGTCCTCGGCGCGTTCACCCAATCCCACATAACGGATCGGGAGCGCGAATTCGCGTGCGAGCGCGAACACCACGCCACCCTTGGCGGTTCCGTCGAGTTTGGTGACCGCCAGTCCCGTCACCCCGACCGTGTTGATGAATTGTCGCACCTGGTTGATTGCGTTCTGGCCGGTGGTGCCGTCGATCACCATCAGCACTTCGTGTGGCGCATCGGCATCCAGCTTGCCCACGACCCGCCTGACCTTGGCCAGTTCGTCCATCAATCCGGAACGCGTGTGCAGGCGCCCGGCGGTGTCGGCGATCAACACGTCGTTGCCGTGGGCGATGCCCATCTGCAGCGCGTCGAAGATCACGCTGGCGGAATCCGCGCCCTGACCTTGCGCGCATACGGAAATGCCGAGCCGGCCCGCCCATTCCTGCAGTTGTGCCACCGCGGCGGCACGGAATGTGTCGCCGGCGGCAAGCAGCACATCGCGTTGCTCGCTCTGGAAGCGGCGCGCCAGCTTGCCGATGGTGGTGGTCTTGCCGACGCCGTTCACGCCCACCACCAGCAGCATGAAAGGTTTGCGGCCGCCGACATCGAGGTGCCGCGCCACGGGTTCGAGCATCGCGATCAACCGCGCGCGCAGTGCTTCGCGCAGCGCATCGGCGTCCGCGAATTCGCGCTTGTGCATGCGGCGGCGCAGGTCGTCGATCAGTTCGGTGGTGGCGGCGACGCCGACGTCGGCCGACAACAGGGTGATCTCGAGTTCGTCCAGCAGCTCATCTGAAAGGACCGGATTGCGCGCAAACAGCGAGGTCAATCCGCGCGCGAAACCGCTCCCGGAAAGGCGCTCGCGCCATCCGCGCCGCGGTTGCGAAGCGTTGGCCATCAAATCGTTCGGTCCGGACGCCATGTTCGGCAGTGGCGTTTCGGGCAGCATCGCGGGTCCGGCGTGGCGGCGTGGCACCTGGCCGGTTTCCGATTCGGGTGGCAGGAAGTCAAGGGGAATGCCGGATTCGCCTGGCAACGCGAATGCCGGATCGTTGCGCGGTTTCCGGCCCGCGAGCTTGTTCCACAGGTTCGGCATGGGGGTCGTCGTGGGGTACAGTGTGCGAGATGCTAGCACCTGCATTATTAATGCGATCATCCTTGATCGCTGCTTCGGTGAACAATTCCGTCCACGGGACGGGTCCAGGCTCGCGAACACCAGAACGCCCGTCCATGGGCTGACTTTTCACGAAAGCCGCATGAACAAGCATTACCGTGACACGACGTCGCCGGGACGTATCCATATCATTGGTGGCAGCCTGCGGGGATCACGGCTCGCGGTGCCGCTCCTGCCGGGGTTGCGGCCGACGCCGCAGCGCTTGCGGCAGACATTGTTCGATTGGCTGGTGCCGGTGATCGCGGGCGCGAACGTGCTGGACGCTTTCGCCGGCAGTGGCGCGCTCGGGATCGAAGCCCTCTCGCGCGGCGCGCGCGCCGCGACGTTCATCGAGCGTGACCGTGCGCAGGCGCACTCCATCGAAGCGGACCTCGTGCGCCTGCACCAGGACAACGCCACCGTTCGCTGCGGGGATGCGCTGAGGATCCTGGCCGAACCGGCAATCGGGAATTTCGACATCGTGTTCATCGACCCGCCGTTCGACGCCTGCATCCGGGGCCAGGCGGCGGCCTTGCTGGATGCGGGTGGCTGGCTTGCGCCGCAAGCGTGGGTTTACGCCGAGGCGGGAAAAGACGATGCGTGGGATGTACCCGGGCGCTGGCTGTTGCACCGTCAGCGCGAAGCCGGCGCGGTGCGCGGAACGTTGCATCGCGTTGGCGCGGCGTGATCCTTGCCGCACTTGCGATGCCACGCCGGTGCCGCAAGATGGCACAATGGGGGGCATGGGGAAGCGCAAGCCATCTCGTTCCAATCCGCGCATTGCGGTCTATCCGGGCACGTTCGACCCGGTCACCAATGGCCACGGCGACCTGGTCGCGCGTGCCGCGCCCCTGTTCGACCGGCTGATCGTGGCGGTCGCAAAATCGAGTGGCAAGGCGCCGCGTTTCGAGATGGATGAACGCGTCGAGCTTGCACGCGCCGCGCTGCATGGAATCGCGAACGTGGAGGTGCGCGGGTTCGACACCCTGCTGGCCAGATTCGTGATCGAATGCGGCGCCGGCGTGATCCTGCGCGGGCTGCGCGCGGTGTCGGACTTCGAATACGAATTCCAGCTGGCCAGCATGAATCGGCACCTGATTCCACAGGCCGAAACCCTGTTCCTGACCCCGGCCGAGGAGTGGGGTTTCATCTCCTCGTCGCTGGTGCGTGAAATCGCCAGCCTCGGCGGTGATGTTTCAGATTTTGTCCATCCGGCTGTCCAGAAGGCCTTGCGTCAACGTTGGCGCAAGCCGGGGGGGCGAGCTGGTTCTGCCGTTCCACGCAAGTCATCGAGGTAATCGCCATGCGCAAATTCCTTTTCATCGCAGCCATCGCGCTGCTGGGCACGCTGGGTCTCAGTGCCTGCAACAACAACCAGTCCGAAGCACCGGCCGCCCAGGCCAAGGTCACCAAGCCGACCGATCCCAATGACATCAAGGCGTGGCAGGCCTACCTGAGCCAGATCGTCGAAGAGAACATGGGCAACATCACCAATCCGCCTTACGTGTACTTCGTTCCCTCTTCCAGCGATCCGGCTGGCAACGCGACGATCGGGCGCGTGCAGGGCCAGATCAATGACGTGGTCGCGGCGACGGTACTCCCCGGCAACATGGTGGCTGCGGGTGGGCCAAGTTCCGCCACGACGGCCGAGCTGCTGGAGAATGCCTTCAAACAAGCCGCGGCAGGGTCGTTCAAGGGCGTCGTGGTGTTGTTCATCGGCGACAAGGCCGACGAACCTGCGGTGAAGGCCGCGGTCGATCCGAGCGGCGCGACGTTCAAGTTCGCACAAATGTAACGGTGTGCGTTGGACTTGGAGGCGGTTGCTTCGCGCGCAGCCGATCACGCCTCCACAACCCCCGGTCAACCGGCGTGTCCGCCGGTTGACCGCCCCCTTGACTCAAGGAAGCTGAAAGCCGGCAAGCGCTGGTCCGTGCGATAATCGCACGTTTGAGACCGCGATCCTCGTGGTCGCAGTTGCCGCGCGCACGCGCGGAATCCTCCAATCCAGCGCGCGCCATGCAGCAGATCCGCAACTTTTCCATCATCGCCCACATCGACCACGGCAAGTCCACGCTGGCCGACCGCATCATCCAGATTTGCGGCGGCCTGAGCGAGCGCGAGATGGAAGCGCAGGTGCTGGACGACAATCCGATCGAGCGCGAGCGCGGCATCACCATCAAGGCGCGTTCGGTGTCGTTGCCGTACACGGCGCGCGACGGCAAGGTCTATGAATTGAACTTCATCGACACGCCCGGCCACGTGGACTTCTCTTACGAAGTATCGCGTTCGCTGGCCGCGTGCGAGGGCGCGCTGCTGGTGGTGGACGCGGCGCAAGGCGTGGAAGCACAGTCGGTCGCCAACTGCTACACCGCGGTCGAGATGGGGCTGGAAGTCGTGCCGGTTTTGAACAAGATCGACCTCCCGACCGCCGACATTCCGAAGGTGAAGGAAGAAATCGAGGCCGTGATCGGCATCCACGCCGACGACGCGGTCGCGATCAGCGCCAAGACCGGGGAGAACGTGGTCGAAGTGCTGGAGGCGATCGTCGCGCGCATCCCGCCGCCGAAGCCGCGCGGCACCGACAAGCTGCAGGCGTTGATCATCGATTCGTGGTTCGACAACTACCTCGGCGTGGTGTCGCTGGTGCGCGTGATGCAGGGCGAGATCAAGCCCGGCGACAAGCTGCTGGTGATGTCGACCGGCCGCGCGCACGAGGTCGACCAGGTCGGCGTGTTCACGCCCAAGCGCAAGCAGACGCGGAAACTCGGTGCCGGCGAAGTCGGGTTCGTGTGCGCGTCGATCAAGGATGTGCACGGCGCGCCGGTGGGCGACACGCTGACACTCGCCTCCAATCCCGCGGCGAAACCGCTGCCGGGTTTCCAGCGCATGCAGCCGCGCGTGTTCGCGGGGTTGTTTCCGGTGTCGGCCGACGATTTTCCCGCGTTGCGTGAGGCGCTGGACAAATTGCGCCTCAACGACGCCGCGCTGTTCTTCGAACCGGAGTCGTCGGAAGCGATGGGCTTCGGTTTCCGCTGCGGCTTCCTCGGCATGCTGCACATGGAGATCGTGCAGGAGCGCCTGGAGCGCGAATACGACCTCGACCTCGTCACAACCGCGCCAACCGTCGTCTATGAAGTCCTGAAGACCGATGGCGAGGTCATGCTGCTGGACAACCCGGCCAAGCTGCCGGCGTCGCCGATCGTGCAGGAAATCCGCGAACCGATCATCGTCGCCGACATCCTGACGCCGCCCGAGCATGTCGGCAGCGTGATCAAGCTGTGCGAGGAAAAGCGCGGCGTGCAGCGCTCGATCCAGTATCTCGCGAGCCAGGTGCGGATCAGTTACGAAATGCCGCTGGCCGAAGTGGTGTTGGATTTCTTCGACCGGTTGAAATCCGTCAGCCGCGGCTACGCGTCCATGGACTACCACTTTGATCGTTTCGAGGCTGGCCCGTTCGTGCGCGTGGACGTGCTGATCAACGGTGACCGGGTCGACGCGCTGTCCTTGATCGTGCACCGTGCGCACGCGGACCGGCGTGGTCGCGACCTGGTCGAGCGGATGCGCGAACTGATTCCACGGCAGATGTTCGACGTTGCGATCCAGGCCGCGATCGGCGGGCAGGTGATCGCGCGCTCGACGGTGAAGGCGCTGCGCAAGAACGTACTGGCCAAATGTTACGGCGGCGACGTCTCCCGCAAGAAAAAGTTGCTGGAGAAACAGAAGGAAGGCAAGAAGCGCATGAAACAGGTTGGCCGCGTCGAAATTCCGCAGGAAGCGTTCCTCGCGGTGCTGCGGACGGACAAGTGAGTGCAGCCGGGACTCGGGGCTCGGCGGGCACGGAGCCGAATACCCTCTTCCGAAGGAAGGGGGTCGATGCCGCCCGCAAGGGCGGCTTCGGGGGGATGTTGAACGCCCCGGATGACCAAAGGCACTGGATTTCAGGTTCCGGCGCCCGTAAAGCTGGCGCTGGAATGACGAAACAAAAGCCGGCGCCAGCACGTGACGACAAACTTTAAGGAATACGCAGTGAAGAAAGATGCATTGGGTACCGTGGTGCTGGTGGCGATCGTCGCCATCTGCCTTTACACCTGGTACAAGACCTCCGACTTCGCGCTGGCGCTGGTGCTGATCACCGCGGCGTTCTTCGTGATCTGGCTGCTCGACCGCGTCGCGTTCGCGCGCCGCCGCCGGGAACATGCCGCGGCCGAAGGCCAGAAGCCACGCGAGCCGGTGCTGGTCGATTACGCGCGCTCGTTCTTTCCGGTGATCCTCGCGGTGCTGCTGTTTCGCACCTTCCTTCTCGAACCGTTCCGGATCCCTTCGGGTTCGATGATGCCGACCCTGCTGGTCGGCGACTTCGTGCTGGTCAACAAGTTCGCCTACGGGCTGCGCCTGCCCGTGACCAACACCAGGATCCTCGACACCGGAGAGCCGAGGCGCGGCGACATCGCGGTGTTCCGCTACCCGGACAATCCGAAAGAGGATTACATCAAACGCATCATCGGCGTGCCGGGCGACACCATCAAGGTCGTCGGCGAGGATGTTTCCATCAACGGCAAGCCGGTCCCCCAGACGCTCGTTGGCGAGTACCATGGCACCGACAAGGTCAGCATCCGGATGGAAGAGAACCCCAACATGTCGCCCGTGCAGCTTTACACGGAGGATCTTGGCGGGGTGAAGCATTCCACGCTGCACTTCCGCTACACCGAAACCTACAACTGTGTCGGTTCGAGCGGCACGCTGCTGCCCGATGGCGGCTGCGAGTGGAAGGTGCCGCAGGGCTACTACTTCGCAATGGGCGACAATCGCGACGACAGCGCCGACAGCCGTTTCTGGGGCTTCGTGCCGGAGCAGAACCTGGCTGGCAAGGCCTTCTTCATCTGGTTCAGCCTGGCGGACTGGCACCGCATCGGCACCGTGTTGCATTAAGCTTCGGGCGTCCGGCCTGCAGGGCGCAGGCTGCCGCGCGCGTCGATGCGCGCCGGCAACGGCGGACTTTCAACCAAACTGCTGGGGGCGGCTCCATGAAACGTCAATCGGGCATCACGCTGATCGGGTTCGTGATCGTTCTTGTCATCGCGGCGTTCTTCATTTACACCGCGATGAAGCTCGTGCCTGCGTACATGGACTACCTGAATGTGTCCAAGGCGCTGAATACGGTTGCCACGCAGTCCACCTCGGGTGACATGAGCGTGGCGGAAATTCAGCGGCAACTCGATACCCAGCAGCTTTCACAGTACTTCGCCGACGAAGACATCGAGGCCAAGAACATTTCCGTGGTGAGCACTCCGAACGGGGGTTCAACGCTGAAGCTGAGCTACGACAAGAAGATCCCATGGATCTACAACATCGATTTCCTGGTGCATTTCCAGAAGACCGTGCCATTGAAGATGCAACAAGCGCAGGAGTGACGTGAAACTCGGCTACCGCTTTGCCGACGAGGCCCTGCTGAATCTCGCGCTGACGCACCGCAGCGCGGGGCGCCCCAACAACGAGCGGCTGGAATTCCTGGGCGACGCGCTGGTCAACCTCGTGGTCGCCGAAATGTTGTTCGATACGCGCCCGCGTGCAGACGAAGGCGAACTTTCGCGGTTGCGCGCGCAACTGGTGAGCGAGCCCGCCCTGGCGGAACGCGCGCGCGGATTGCACCTGGGTGATGCGCTGAAGCTGGGTTCGGGAGAACTCAAGAGCGGCGGTTTCCGCCGCGACTCCATTCTTGCCGATGCATTCGAGGCGCTGGTAGCGGCAATCTACCGCGATGGCGGGTTCCAGGCCTGCCGCGACTGGCTGGGCACGGTGTTCGCCCAACCGGTTGCCGCGGCCGGGCCGCCGCAGAAGGACCCCAAGACCCGGCTGCAGGAATGGTTGCAGGCGCGCGGTTTGCCGTTGCCGCATTACGAACTGCTGGCCGAACATGGCGAGGAGCATGCGCGCCAGTTCGACGTCGCGTGCGTGGTCGAGCAGCCGCTGGCCACTCGCTTCGAGGGCCGCGGCGGCAGCCACCGTGCGGCGGAACAAATTGCCGCCGAGGCCGCCCTCGCTTTTCTGTGCGATCGTCCATGATCGCAGCATCGTGGGAGTGAGTGATCTTGAATGTTCCAGCAAGCAGCCATCCATGGCGCCGGGTACCGGCCCGGCCATCCTTGGCCGGGCACGCGATGCCACCGGCATCGCGTAAGCGCCCGGCCTCGCCCTGACTGCCCACCACCGCGATTCCGGATGAGACCATTGGCGAACGAAAATTTCCATTGCGGCAGCGTCGCCATCGTGGGCCGGCCGAACGTCGGCAAGTCCACCCTGCTGAACGCGCTGATCGATGCGCATCTCTCCATCGTCACGCCGCGGGCGCACACCACGCGTCAGCGCATTCTCGGCATCGCCAATCCGGCGGGCGGGCAGATTCTGTACCTCGATACGCCCGGCCTGCATCGCGAGGCGAAGCGTGCGATCAACCGCAGCCTGAACCGCGCGGTGCACGCGGCGATCGCCGGCGCGGATTTGGCGGTTCAGGTGGTTGCGGCCGGGCACTGGGACGACGAGGACACCGCGGTTTACGCGGCAGTCGCGGAACGCGCGATCCCGTCCCTGTTGGCGGTCAACAAGGTCGATCGTATCGCCGACAAGTCGAAACTGCTGCCATTCGTGGAGGGCCTTGTGCGCGATCGAAACTGGGACGGGGTGTTCCTGATCAGCGCGGAAAAGCGTTCCGGACTCGCCGAACTCGAGCGCGCGATCCTGGCGCGCCTGCCGGAAGCCGGGCCAAGCTACGACAAGGATACCTTCACCGATCGCAGTGAACGTTTTCTGGCCGCCGAGCTGGTGCGCGAACAGTTGATGCGCCAATTGGGCGAGGAGCTGCCGTACGCGACCACGGTCGAGATCGAGCGTTTCGAGGGCCGCTCCGACGGCATCACCGAAATCGCCGCGGTGGTGTGGGTGGAACGCGAGGGTCAGAAGGCCATCGTGATCGGTGCGGGCGGACGGCGCGCCAAGGCCATCGGCAGCGCGGCGCGCCGCAGCATCGAGGCATTGCTCGACCGCAAGGTATTTCTCAAGTTGTGGGTGCGCGTGCGCGCCGGCTGGTCGGATGATGAGGCCGCACTGAAGCAGTTCGGGTACGAATAGGCCCCGATCATGCGCGTCACGGCGCAGCCCGCTTACATCCTGCATGCACGCGCGTGGCGCGAAACCAGCCTGCTGCTGGAGGCGTTCACGCGCGACCACGGCCGTGTCGGATTGGTCGCGCGCGGTGTTCGCAGCGCACGTGCACGCCTGTCGCGCTCCACGCTGGAACCTTTGCAGGCGCTGCAACTGGACTGGTCCGGGCGCGGCGAGTTGCAAACCCTGACGGCGGCCGAACCCGTGCGGAATCCACCCGCCTTGCGCGGCGACACCTTGATGTCGGCGATGTACGTCAACGAATTGATGGTGCGGCTGACCGCGCGCGACGACCCGCACCCTGCGCTGTTCGACCGTTACGCCGCACTGCTGGATGAATTGGCCGCGACCCGTTCGCTGGCCTGGAGCCTGCGCCGTTTCGAGCGTGACCTCCTGGCCGCGACGGGTTACGCATTGCAGCTCGCGACCGAAGCCGAAAGCGGCGCGCCGGTCGAGCCTGCGCGGGTCTATGACTATGTTCCCGAACTGGGTCCGGTCGCGGCCACCGGAACCAGTGGGGCTGGCGCGCGCGTGCGCGGCAGCGCGTTGCTCGCGCTTGCCGCGGATGCCGTGCCGCAGGACGCGGAAGACCTCACCGCCTTGCGCCGGCTGATGCGAACCTTGATCGGCGTCCATGTGGGCGAACGCGGCCTGCAATCGTGGCGGGTGCTTGGCGGAGTCCGTTTGCGCGAGCGAACCTGATTGCCGTTTTCTCGGAGCTGTGGCTTCACACGGCGGGACACTGACCGCCTCGCATACGCTGGGTAATCGACGGCGGGTAACCGTCCATGGTGCCGGCGCCCGCCTTCGCCTTCACTTTTCACGGCGGCGGCTTCGAATGCACTCAAGCGACTTCAGTCGCGGATTCCAGTCAATTTTGCATGCAGCGTTTCGCGGGTTTCGTGCAGGGCCCAGGCGAACTCCTGCATGGCCGCGTCGATGCGGACTGGGTCGCCGGAAACCAGCGCGTCATGCAGGATGCCGCAGCCACGCGCGAGCGCGGTGGCGCCACAAAAACCGCACGAAGCCAGCAGCCGGTGCAGGGTCGGGGCCAGCGCCTGAGGATCATCGGCGTGCCGTTCGAATTCATCCTGTATCCGCGGCAATTCCTGCTCGGCGAACAGGCGCCGCAGGCGTTCGACGGCCGACAGCGAACCGCAGGCACGCAAGGCATTGCCGTCATCGAGTGGATCCGCCTCGCAGCCGAACGGCGCCAGGGTGGCGCGCAGCCCTTCCAGTGAAACGGGCTTGGGCAGCACCTGCGCGAAGCCGGCCCCCAGCAGCATTGCGCTGGCGCTGCCGGGTTCAGCCGTCGTGGCGATGGCCGGCGGGACAGCGCCGCCGCCGGGGTCGGCGCGCAGCGCCGCCAGTACCGCTTCGCCGTTCATTCCCGGAAGGTGGTGGTCGAGGATGAGCAGGTTCCAGTTGCCGTCGCGTGCGCGGGCAAGGGCTGCCGGTCCGTCCGCGCACGCGGTCGGCTCGCCCCCGCAGGCCCGTATGGCCTCGCACAGGAACTCCCGGCTGACCGTGTCGTCCTCGGCCAGAAGTACCCTGAATCGCGCGGCCTCCTTGTCCATGGCTTGCCTCTCGGAGAGTCCATGACGATGCTTGCCGTACCCGCCCGGGTTTTCCTTAGCTTCCGTTCGGGCACGCGCTGGCACAATCGCGTTCAGTTTCATCGAAAAGGACAGTCGTGGCAAGTTGGCACCAGTGTCTGGTGGCTGCGTGCTTGATGCTGGCGTGCGCATGCGCGCAGGCCGCCGTACAGATGCAGGCCGCGACGCTCACGTTGCCGGGGGTCGAGCTGACCCGGGTACACGCCGAGGTTTCGCTTGGCGCCGATGGCAAGCCGGTGCTGCGCATCGAGGCCGCCAAGGCTTCGATCCCGGCGCTGGGCTGGCACGACGTTGCGCTGACCCTGCAGGGTCAGCCACAGCGGGCCGACGGCAGCGCGTGGAAATTCGTCGGCCATGTCGCCACCCGAAAGGCGCCGGGCAATGCCCTGGCCGATGCCGGCCTCACCATCCTCTACGATCGCGATGGCGGCAGCCTCGAGGTGGATGTCGTCCAGGGCAAGAGCAATCTCAACGCGCAACTGCCGCTCGACCAGCCATCGCACCTGCAGGTGAAGCTCGCCGCCATCCCGCTGGCATGGCTCAAGGGCGTGCTCGCCGCCGTGTGGCCGGATGGCCGGCTCAACAGCGGGACGCTTGCGGGCGACGTGGCAATCGATCTGGCACAGGGCGACACGCGGATCTCGGGGCGCGTATCGGTCAGCAACGCCGACCTCGACAGCAAAAGCGGCACGATGGCCGCGCAAAAGCTGGGCGCGCAAGGCAACTTCAGGATCGACACCGGTCTGGCGGCTGCCAGCGTGATGTGGGACGGCCAATTGCACGGCGGTCAGTTGCTGCTCGGTCCCTTGTTCGCGCAACTGCCGGAGAATCCGGTCGGCCTGCACGTCGCCGGCAGCTTCGGGCCGGCGGGGATTGCACTGGATTCACTTGATTTCGATGATCCGGATGCGCTGCGCCTGTCGGGGAGCGTCGGTTTCGACCGCCACGGCGCCCTCGACAAGCTCGCGTTGAAGCGTTTCGAGGCGACGTTTCCAGCCGCCTATACGCGGTACGGCACGACCCTGGTACGCAGCCTGACGGGGTTCAATTCGCTCACCACGTCCGGCAGCATCAGCGGCGCGTTGGACCTCGGCGGCAACGGGCCGCGTGTCATCGACCTCACGGCCAAGGACGTGACGCTCGACAGCCATGGCGGCAGCCTCGCGGTGGCCGGCCTCGATGGCGGCCTGGATTGGCGCGCGGGTGCGACACGACCCGCCACGCAACTGAAATGGAATGCGCTGTCCCTGTACCGGCTCGACTTCGGCCCCGCCAGCCTGGGCCTGAAGGACGATGGCGGCGTCTTGCGCTTGCGCGCGCCGGTCAGCGTGGGGCTGTTCGGCGGCACCTTCCAGGTGGGAAGGTTGGAATGGCGGCCGGATGAAGCGAAGTCGCAGCGCCTGTCCGCGGCGTTCTCGGTGACCAACGTCGATGTCGACCAATTGTGCACGGCGCTCGGATGGCCCGCGTTCGGCGGCAAGCTCGGTGGCGCTGTCCCGGACCTGGTCTATCGCGGCAACGATCTGGTTTTTGGCGGCGGTCTTTCGCTGGATGCCTTCGGCGGCTCGGTGAGCGTCACCAACCTGAGCATGCAGCGCCCGTTCGGCAATACGCCCGAACTGGCGGCCGACGTCGACATGGACCAGCTCGACCTGGCCCAGCTCACCGGTGTGTTCGGGTTCGGGCAGATCACCGGACGGATGGATGGCGCCATCCGCGGACTCAAACTCGTCGACTGGAAACCTGTCACGTTCGATGCCGACCTGACCGCGAACGGCGGCGGCAAGATCAGCCAGAACGCCATCAAGAGCCTTACCCAGGTCGGCGGCGGCGGCATCGCCGGCGGACTGCAGGGCATGGCGCTGCGGTTGTTCAAGACTTTCGGTTATTCGCGGATTGGCCTGAGCTGCAAGCTGGCGAAGGGCGTGTGCAGCATGGGCGGAATTTCGCCCGATCCGGATGCGGACGGCAACGGTTACACGATCGTGGAGGGCAGCGGCCTGCCGCACATCACCGTGATCGGACACGAGCGCGCGGTGGATTGGGCGACGCTGGTAGGCCGCCTGAAGTCTGTCACCGAAGGCAACGCGCCGGTGATCGAATGATGCGCGGGCTGCGTGAACACCACGCCGCCGTCGATCCTCTCTGACGCGTGGGGGAACCTTTGCTTCCCGGCCGCGCTGTAGACTTCGGCATGTTCGCCTTGGCGATGACACCGTTTTCCGTAATCAGGAGATCCGTGATGCGCAAGCCCCTGTTTGCACTCGCCACCATGCTCGCGTTGCTGGCGGGCTGCGTAACCATCAACGTGTACTTCCCGGCCGCCGCCGCACAGAAGGCCGCCGACAAGGTCATCAGCAACATCATGGGACCGGATGCCGGTGGTGCAGCGCCCGCGCCGGCCAGCAGCACGCCGCCCCCGTCTTCTGGCGCGAGCGACCCGGCGCGGCGGCAACCACTTGCCATGCTCATCCTGGATGCCGTGATCCCGGCCGCGAGCGCCGCCGAGCCGGCGAACCTGGACGTGCAGACGCCCGCGATCGAAGCGATCGAATCGCGCATGCGCAGCCGTTTCCATTCCACCCTGCAAAGCCTGTTCGCATCCGGCGCCATCGGCTTGACCCACAATGGCGACGTGGCAATGCACGATGCCTCGAAGATTCCGCTGGCCGAGCGTGCGCAGTCGACCCAGGCCGTTGCTGCCGAAAACAGCGACAGGGCGGAGCTCTACAAACAGATTGCGGTCGCCAACGGCCACCCCGAATGGGCGCAGCGCATGCGTGAAGCCTTTGCCAAGCAGTGGATCAGCCGCGCACGCAGTGGCTGGTATTACCAGGACGCGTCAGGCAACTGGCAGCGCAAGTGACGACAGGATGTCGTCATCCCGGCCAGCACATGTGCGAGTCGTTGCGTTTGCGAGATGCGTTGAATCGCATCTCGCGCAACGGTGAGCGCCGCAGGCAGGAAGCCGAAGGCCGGGTTGCTTGCTGAGACAGGGATGTCGAAGCTAGCAACGCGATGAGCCGGGATCCGGAATCATGATGCCGTCTCCCATGCCAGCGGCCGGGTGGGGCCGCCGGCGCATAAGTGCGCGGGTTCACAATATTCTCCGGCGCCGCGGCGCATGATCCGAAGACGCTGCGGGGGGCGACATGCGAATTGGCCTCATGGTGGATGCGACTTGCGATCTTCCGCGCAAGTTCATCGACGACCATCAGATCATCATCATGCCGATCACGATCAGGATCGACGAGCACACGTTTGTCGATGTGCATGATCCCGGCGCGGCGGAAGGTTATTGCCAGAGCGAGGTGGGCAAGCGCGGACACGCCGCCGAGACCGCACCGCTTTCCGTGGATGAAATCCGCGAGTTGTTCCTTGGCCGGCTGGTGCTGGATTACGACGCGGTGTTTTGCCTGACGGTAACCTCCACGCGCAGCCCGATCTTCGCCAACACGACGCAGGCCAGTTTCGCGATCCTCGGTGCCTACCGGCCGGTACGCCAGGCTGCGGGCAACAACTCGCCGTTCCTGATGCGCGTGGTCGACAGCAAGAGCCTGTTCGCGGGGCAGGGCATCGGCGCCATCGAAGCCACGCGGCTGATTGCGGCGGATACCGGTCCCGGACCGATCCGCGAGCGCCTGTCAGAAATCGCCGCGCAAACATACGCCTACATGCTGCCGCGGGATTTGCACTACCTGCGTGCGCGTGCGCGCAAGAAGGGCGACCGCAGCGTCGGGCTGTTGAGTGCCACGCTCGGTACGGCGCTCGACATCAAACCGATCCTGCAATGTTTCCAGGGCGAAACCCGGCCCGTGGCCAAGGCGCGCGGATTCGAGCACGGCGCCGAAATGCTGTTCGGCCACGCTGCGCGTGCCGTCAAGCGCGGGTTGCTGGTTCCGGCGATGTGCGTGAGCTATGGCGGAAACCTTGCGGAGCTTGAGGCCTTGCCGGGGTACGGTGGCCTGGCCGAGGCATGCACCGAAGCCGGCGTGACGCTGTACCGGAGCATCATGAGCATCACCGGCATGGTCAATGTCGGCACCGGCGCGGTCGCGCTGGGTTACGCGGCGGCGGTCGACGACGACGCGTTCTGACCGCAACGGGCTTGACACGGCAGGCTTGACACATCTGGCAAGATGCGCGGATGGGCAATCCGCGCGACACCACCTTCGAAACTTCCATCGATGGTCTCTCCCACGACGGACGCGGTGTCGCGCACGTCGAAGGCAAGACCGTGTTCGTGGCCGATGCATTGCCGGGCGAGCGTGTGCGTGCCAGGCGGGTGCGCAAGCATCGCCACTTCGACGAAGCGCGTGCCGAGGAAATCCTCGAGGCCTCGCCTGATCGCGTGGCGCCGCGCTGCCCGCACTTCGGCGTCTGCGGCGGCTGTGTGTTGCAGCATCTGGCGCCGGCCGCGCAGATCGCAGCCAAGCAAAACGTGCTGGCGCAGAACTTCGCGCGCATCGGCCATGTCGAGCCCGTTCGCTGGCTGGCGCCGCTGACCGCGGACGTCTGGGGTTACCGGCGGCGTGCGCGTTTGTCGGTCAAACACGTGCCGAAGAAGGGCAAGACGCTCGTGGGATTCCGCGAGCGCGACCCGCGTTTCGTCGCAGACCTTGCACATTGCGACGTGCTGGATCCGGCCCTCGGCGAAAAGCTGGACGTGCTTGGCGCGCTGCTGAATGACATGCAGGGCGCGGCGTCGATTCCGCAGATCGAATTTTCTGCGGGCGACGCAGCGCGCATCCTGGTGTTCCGCCATCTGCAACCGTTATCCGGTGCGGATCAGGGAAAGCTTGCCGCATTCGGGCGCGAGCACGGATTCGCGATCCTGCTGCAACCCGGCGGTACCGGGAGTGTGCATGCGTTGGAGCCCGGCAACATCGACCTGCATTATGCGCTGCCGGATTACGGGTTGAAGCTGACGTTCGCGCCGCTGGATTTCGTGCAGGTCAACGCGCGCACCAACCGGAAGATGATCGCGCATGCGCTGGAGTTGTTGCGGCCGGGCGAACAGGATCGCGTGCTCGACCTGTTCTGCGGCCTCGGCAATTTCAGCCTGCCGATCGCGCGGCACGCGGCTCGCGTGTGCGGTGTGGAAGGCGACAGCGGGTTGGTCGAGCGCGCACGCAGCAATGCCGCGATCAACGGCATCGCCAACGCGGAATTCCACGTCGGGGATCTCGCCGGCGACGTGCGCGGCAGCACGTGGGCGCGCGCCGAATGGGATCTGGTGCTGCTCGATCCGCCGCGCAGCGGTGCCGAGGGCCTGCTGCTGCAGCTTCCCGGAAAATCGGTGCGGCGCGTGGTGTACGTTTCGTGCCATCCCGCTTCGTTGGCGCGCGATGCCGGCACGCTGGTGCGCACGCACGGCTTCCGTTTGGAAGCGGCCGGCGTGATGGACATGTTTCCGCACACCGCGCACGTGGAATCGATCGCGCTGTTCGAGCGCTGAATCGGGTCGCGCATGTCTCGCGCCGCCCGCAAATCGTCTGGCTCGGTGCCGGGTGCCCTGCACGGGCACGGCAGGATTTGGGAACGGCCGGATACGAAAAGGCCGGCTCGGATGAACCGGCTTCTCCCGCAGGTGTCTGGCTCTGGTGGGCGGTGCAGGGATCGAACCTGCGACACCTGCCGTGTGAAGGCAGTGCTCTACCGCTGAGCTAACCGCCCACGCGAACCGGCAAGTCTACGGGTGACGGGTTTTTCGGTCAATCGGCGGTCGGCCGGTTGCTACAATCCGCCCTCCAACCCAAGCCGGACCCTCATCGTGGAACACATCCTGCACGCGCTCGCGAATTACCAGATCACCCCGTGGAAGGCGGTGGGCTACCTCGGCATGGCGATGTTCACCAGCCGCTGGTTCGTGCAGGTGTACGCGACGCGCAAGCACAAGCGGGTGGTGATGCCGCTCTCGTTCTGGGTGCTGTCCGTATGCGGCAGCATCCTGCTGCTGGCGTATTTCGTGCTGGGCAAGAACGATTCGGTGGGTATCCTTTCCAACCTGTTCCCCGTAGTCGTTTCGGTCTACAACCTCGTGATGCACCTGAGGCATCACAGGAACACCACGACCGGCGACCTCGCGGCGTGAGGTTCATCGCCCATCGCCCGCATTCGCCGGGTGCGCAGAGCGCGGGGGTCGGCTAGGATCGTCGCGGGCCAGTCGCGTCCGGGGGAATGCCAACCTGGTTTCGGCCGGTGCCTCGACGGTATCCGTCCGGTGGATCCATGACGCTCGGGAGTACACATGAACGCACAACTTGCGGAACGTGAATCCGCGCCGGTCTCGCTGGGGGACTGGTTCGTCACCCTGCTGATCCTGTGGATTCCGTTGGTCGGACTCATCATGCTGTTTGTCTGGGGTTTTTCCGATGGCACCCACCCCAGCAAGCGCAATTTCTGCCGCGCCTACCTGATCTGGATGCTGATCGGCACCGTGATCTTCGTCCTGTTCCTGATCATGGGCGGAATGGCGGCGCTGATGAGTTCGCGGGCGATGGGCGGCGCGACACTCTGAAGCGCTGACGCTGCTGCGCGTGCGAGGCATGCGCGCAGCGGCGATGCTCAGTCCGGGTCGTAATCGAGGTTGGCCGAGAGCCAGCGTTCGGCTTCGGCCAGCGTCCAGCCCTTGCGTTTGGCGTATTCCTCGACCTGGTCCTTCGTGAGTTTGCCGACCACGAAGTATTGGCTGTCCGGATGGCTGAAATACCAGCCCGAGACGGCGGCGGCTGGGTACATCGAGAAACCTTCGGTCAGTTCGATGTCGGCGTTGTTCGTTGCATCCAGAAGCTTGAACAACGTGGCCTTCTCGGTGTGGTCGGGGCAGGCAGGATAGCCCGGAGCCGGCCGGATGCCACGGTATTTCTCGGCGATCAGCGCTTCGTTGTCGAGTGATTCGCCGGACGCGTAGCCCCAGTACTTCGTGCGCACCTCGCGGTGCATGTATTCGGCCAGCGCCTCGGCCATGCGGTCGGCCAGTGCCTTCAGGATGATGGCCGAGTAATCGTCGTTGTCCTTGTGGAAGCGCTCGAGGTGTTCCTCGATGCCGAGGCCCGCGGTAACCGCGAAGCCGCCGATCCAGTCCTGGACGCCGGTTTCCTTCGGCGCGATGAAATCGGCGAGGCAGAGGTTCGGGCGCTCGACGGGCTTGTCGGCCTGCTGGCGCAGATGGTGCAGCATCACGCGTTCGTCGCCGTCGGCCAGTTCGAGGTCATCGCCGATGCGCGACACCGGCCAGAAACCGATCACGGCCTTGGCGCGCAGCCACTTCTCGTCGATGATCTGCTTCAGGATTTTCTGCGCGTCGTTGAAAAGTTCCGTGGCTTGCGGGCCGACCGTGGCATCGCTGAGGATTGCCGGGTAATGGCCGTGCAGTTCCCACGCCTGGAAAAAAGGTGTCCAGTCGGTAACTTCGAGCAGTTCGCTGATCGGAATGTCGTCGATCACCGTGATGCCGGGTTTGTTTGGCACGGGCGGCGTGTAGTTTTTCCAGTCGAACTTCGAACCGTTGGCGCGCGCGGCTTCCAGGGACACCAGCCGCTTGCCGGGGCCGCGGTTCCGGTGGCGCTCGCGCACCTCCGCGTACTCGGCGCGAACCTTGGCGAGGAATCCGTCCACCAGCTCCTTGCTGACCAGTGATTGCGCCACGCCCACCGCGCGCGAGGCATCTTTCACCCACACGCAGGCGGTTTCGTAGTTGGGCTCGATCTTGATCGCGGTGTGCGCGCGCGACGTGGTCGCACCGCCGATCAGCAGCGGGATGCTGAAATTCTGCCGCTTCATCTCCTTGGCGACATGCGCCATTTCTTCCAGCGACGGCGTGATCAGGCCGGACACGCCGATCATGTCCGCGTGCTCCGCGATCGCGGTGTCGAGGATCTTCTGCGCCGGCACCATCACGCCGAGGTCCACCACTTCGAAGTTGTTGCAGGCCAGCACCACGCCCACGATGTTCTTGCCGATGTCGTGCACGTCGCCCTTGACGGTCGCCATCACGATCTTGCCGTTGGATTTGCTGGTGTTGCCGCTTTTCTTCTTTTCTTCTTCCATGTACGGCAGCAGGTGAGCCACGGCTTTTTTCATCACGCGCGCGGATTTCACCACCTGCGGCAGGAACATCTTGCCGGCGCCGAACAGGTCGCCAACCACGTTCATGCCGTCCATCAGCGGGCCTTCGATCACGTCCAGCGTGCGCGTGGCGGTCTTGCGGACTTCCTCCGTATCCTCGACCACGTATTGATCGATGCCGTGCACGAGCGCGTGTTCCAGCCGTTTCGCGACGGGCAATTCGCGCCACGCGAGCTTGTTGCTGTCGTCCTTCTCCTGGGTACCGCCCTTGTGCCGTTCTGCGATTTCCATCAGGCGTTCGGTCGCGTCCGGGCGGCGGTTCAACACTACGTCCTCGACGCGCTCGCGCAGTTCCGGGTCGAGGTCGTCGTAGATCGCGAGCGCACCCGCGTTGACGATGCCCATGTCCATGCCGGCCTTGATCGCGTGGTACAGGAACACGCAGTGGATCGCTTCGCGCACCGCGTTGTTGCCGCGGAACGAGAACGACACGTTCGAGACGCCGCCGGAGAGGTGCGAGTACGGGAAGCGTTTTTTCAATTCCTTCGCGGCTTCGATGAAATTGACCGCGTTGTTCGCGTGTTCCTCGATGCCGGTCGCGATCGGGAATATGTTGGAATCGAAGATGATGTCCTCGGGCGGAAAGCCGATCTTTTCCGTCAACAGTTTGTACGAGCGCTCGCAGATTTCGAGGCGGCGCGCCACCGTGTCGGCCTGGCCCTGTTCGTCGAACGCCATCACCACCGTGGCGGCGCCGTAGCGCAGGATCTTGCCGGCCTCGTCCAGGAACTTTTCCTCGCCTTCCTTGAGCGAGATCGAGTTGACTACGCCCTTGCCCTGCAGGCATTTCAGGCCGGCCTCGATCACGCTCCACTTGGACGAATCGACCATCACCGGGATGCGCGCGATGTCGGGCTCGGCCGCGATCAGACGCAGGAACTTCACCATCGCGGCTTCCGAGTCGAGCAGCCCTTCGTCCATGTTGACGTCGAGGATCTGCGCGCCGCTTTCGACTTGCTGGCGCGCGACTTCCACCGCCTCGTCGTAGCGGTCTTCCTTGATCAGCTTCTTGAACTTCGCCGAACCGGTGACGTTGGTGCGCTCGCCGATGTTGACGAACAACGTCTCGGGCGTGATCACCAGCGGTTCAAGGCCGGAAAGGCGGGTGTAGTGTGGAGTCGTGTTCATCGTGGTTGGATGGCCTGCCTTTGCTCGTCGTCCCGGCGCGGGCCGGGATCCAGTCTTGTGCGGTCTGCGGAAAGAGCATGGGTCCCGGCCCGCGCCGGGACGACTGAAGAAACATTACGCGGCTTCGAAATCAGCCGTGCCCAGGATGCGTGGTGGAACGTCGCGCACGGCTGTCGCAATCGCGGCGATGTGCTCGGGTGTCGTGCCGCAGCAGCCGCCCACGATGTTGAGCAGGCCGTCGCGCGCGAACTCACCCAGCGTCTTCGCCATTTCCCCGGGCGTTTCGTCGTAGCCGCCCAGTGCGTTCGGCAGGCCGGCATTGGGATGTGCGCTGACAGCGCAGTCGGCGACGCGCGAAAGCGCCTCGACGTGCTGGCGCAAATCCTTCGCGCCCAGCGCGCAATTCAGCCCAATCGACAATGGCCGCGCGTGAGCGACCGAATACCAGAATGCTTCAGCGGTCTGGCCCGAGAGGGTGCGGCCCGAACGGTCGGTGATCGTGCCGGAAATCATGATCGGCAGGCGACCGCCCAGCTCGTCGAACACACGCGCTATGCCGGACAGCGCGGCCTTCGCGTTCAACGTGTCGAAGATGGTTTCCACCATCACGATGTCGGCGCCGCCTTCGGCGAGGCCACGCGTGGCCTCGGCATAGGCATTTTCGAGTTCGTCGAAATCGACGTTGCGGAAGCCGGGATTGTTGACGTCGGGCGACAGCGATGCGGTGCGGCTGGTCGGACCCAGTACGCCGATCGCGAAGCGCGGACGGTCCGGGTTCTTGCGTTCAGCCTCGTCGCACGCAGCGCGCGCCAGCTTCGCGCCCTCGCGGTTCAGTTCATGCACCAGGTGCTGCAGCGCGTAGTCGGCCTGGCTTATGGAAGTCGAATTGAAAGTGTTGGTCTCGACGAAATCCGCGCCGGCGTCGAGATACGCGGCGTGGATGTCGCGGATGATTTCCGGGCGGGTCAACGACAGCAGGTCGTTGTCGCCCTTCAGGTCGCGCTGGCAGCCCTGGGCGCCGGCATGTTCACCCGCGTGGTCGTGCGCGTGTTGCGTGTCGCAGCCGCACGCGAAACGCTCACCGCGATAGCCGGCTTCGTCCAACCCGTGCTGCTGCAACATGGTACCCATGGCGCCGTCCAGCACGAGGATGCGGTTGGCCAGCGTGCCGTTGAGTTTTGCGGCGCGGTCGGGATGCAGGAAAGGCACGTTCTGGTTCATGGTTTTCCGGCCAGCAGGCTCAATACTTCGAAATGCGGCGAGCGCGCTTCGCGCGAAATGCGTTCGCAATGCAGGACTTCAAGCCCGGCCTTGCGCGCAAAAGCGACCAGGTCTTCGCGCTTGAAGCCGAGATTCTTGTGGCCGAACGGCGCCACGGCCGCGCGGTGGGCGTGTTTCGCCAGCGTCGCCGCCAGCAGGCGGCCGCCCCGCTTGAGGACGTGCGAGGCTTCCGCGATGGCCTGTTGCGGATGCTCGCTGTAGGTGAGCGCGTGCATCATCAGCACGAGGTCGAAGCTGCGGGGACCGAGGTCGAGCGCGTGCATGTCGCCTTCGACCACTTCGACGTTGCGGAACGCCTTCAGGCGCCTGCGGGCCGCCGCGACGACATTGGGGCTGGAGTCCACGCACACGATCGAGTGCGCGTGCGGTGCCAGCAGCTCGGCCAGCACGCCATCGCCCGAGGCGATATCCAGCACGTCGCCGGTCTCCAGCAATTGCAGCAGGGTGCGCGCCAATGTCTCCCAGGTCCGGCCCGGTGAATAATGCCGTTCCATGTCGCCGGCCACGCTGTCGGCCCAGCCGCGATCGCGCGCACGCGCGGCCAGTACCGACGGCAGGCGTTGCGCATCGGCATCCAGCATCGCGTCATCGACGCCGTCTTCCAGCGCACGCAACAGGTCGGCTGCACCATCGAAACCGCTCTCGTTGAAGCGATAGTAAGCCGATACGCCGGCGCGACGGTCGCGCACCAGCCCGGTTTCCTTGAGCTTGGCGAGGTGGGTGGAAACGCGCGGCTGCGCGAGGCGCAGCACCGACGACAGCTCCGCAACGGTCAGCTCCTCGCGCCGCAGCAGCGCCAGCAGCCGCATCCGCGTGGGATCGGACAGCACGCGCAGCAATGCGGTGGCGGAAACCAGATCGAGCATTCCATCTTTATATCAGGATGAAGAGATAAATTAAAGCATGGCGTCCGATGCCGGTATCATGTCAGGTTGGATTGCCGCGCCAACCACAGGTGCGGTGCACGACAGCACAGAGGTGTCGCGATGGATTTCAATTTTTCCGAAGAACAGTTGCAGATCCAGTCGATCGCGCGTGATTTCGCGCAGAAGCGCGTCGCGCCGGTGGCGGCGGACTTCGACAAGTCCGGCGAATTCCCGCTCGACAACATCCGCGAGATGGGCAAGCTGGGCCTGATGGGGATCGAAGTGCCAGCCGAATACGGCGGTGCCGGCATGGATTCGATCAGTTACGTGCTGGCGATGATCGAAATCGCGGCGGCCGATTGCGCGCACTCGACCATCATGAGCGTCAACAACACGCTGTACTGCAACGGCCTCCTCAAGTTCGGCAGCGAGGAACAGAAGCACAAGTACGTCACGCCGATCGCCTCGGGCGAGGCCATCGGTGCGTTCGCGCTGACCGAGCCGCAGTCGGGCTCCGACGCCACCGCGATGCGCTGTCGCGCGGTGAAGCGGGCCGATGGCAGCTTCGTGATCAACGGCAAGAAGAGCTGGATCACTTCGGGGCCGGTCGCCAGGTACATCCTGTTGTTCGCGATGACCGATCCGGAAAAGCATTCGCGCGGGATCACCGCGTTCATGGTCGATACCTCGCGCAAGGGTTTCGGCCGCGGCAAGACCGAGCCCAAGCTCGGCATCCGCGCTTCGGCGACTTGCGAGATCGAGTTCGACGATTACGTCGCGCAGCCTGATGAAGTGATCGGCGAGGAAGGCCACGGCTTCAAGATCGCGATGGGTGTGCTGGATGCAGGTCGCATCGGCATCGCGTCGCAGGCCGTGGGTCTCGCGCGCGCCGCGTACGAGGCGACGCTGGAATACTCGCGCGACCGCAAGGCTTTCGGCCAGTCGATCGGTTCGTTCCAGATGACCCAGGCCAAGATCGCCGACATGAAATGCAAGCTGGACGCTGCGCAATTGCTGACGCTGCGCGCGGCGTGGATGAAACAGGAATCCGCGAAGACCGGCGCGCGCTTCTCGACCGAAGCCGCGGTCGCCAAGCTCATCGCGTCAGAAGCCGCCATGTGGATCACGCACCAGGCCGTGCAGATACACGGCGGCATGGGGTATTCGAAGGAAATGCCGCTGGAGCGATATTTCCGCGATGCCAAGATCACCGAGATCTACGAGGGCACGTCGGAGATCCAGCGCATGGT
>DATFGL010000254.1:0-8609 GCA_035249465.1 Rhodanobacteraceae bacterium
CCGATGATGAACGTTTACCGCACGATGGCTTTCGTCGTACCCCGGCTCGCGGTAACATGAAAGTTCTGGCCCGTGAATGCCCAGCGACCGTGCCGACTCGCCGTCTGGAGCGGGCCGGCTCCATTTTTCGAGGAACTTCCATGCAAAAGCTTGCCGTTGCGCCGTTGTTTCTTGCCACGTTGGTCCTTGCCGGTTGCGGCGCATCGAATTCGTCCGGCAATACCTCGTCTGCTTCAGGCGCCACGCCCTCGGCGTCCGGGGCGGGTGTGCCGGCCCCGGCCGCCACGGCGGTGACCGGCACGGTCAAATTGCAGGACGCCACGGCCGAGGTGACGCCGCAGGCAACCCTCGAGCTGTCGTTGGTGGATGTCACCCAGCAGCCCGGGGTGACGGTGAACAAGCAGGATTTCAGTCCGCCCAGGTTCCCGCAGGCATTTCACATTCCGTTCTCGGCGTCGGCCATCAACACCAACGATCTGTACGTGTTGCAGGCCACGATGCAGGACAACGGCCGCACTTATACGACCAAGCTGCAGCAGCCCGTATTGACGCGCGGGCAGCCCGCCAATGTCGACCTGACATTGGTCGCGGAGCCCACGCCCGCCGAGAAAATGCTGGACGATTTCAACCAGGCCAAGCGCCAGACGGGCGGCATGACGGTCAAGAGCGGCACCGCCAGCAAGATAGGCGAATCACGGAGCTGGCAGGTGTTCAGCGACCTCCATGGCGTCGAGTTCATCATCGAACAGGTCAACCAGGCCGACAAGGGCTTCACCAAGACCGAATACGCCTACCGCGATTCGCTGCCGTGGGTGGTGGTGCAGGAACAGATGCCGAAGGCCGATGCACCGGCGACGTCGACCCAGCGGGTGGGCTGGGGCAACAACGGCGTGCTGGTGTTGAACCAGAACGTCAGTGGTGGCAAGACGTCAACCCTGTCCGATGCCCAGGCCAGGGCGCTGCATGACCAGGCCGAAGCGGAGTTCAAGAGATTCAGCAAGAAGCACTGAGATTGCTTTCCCGGAAATGAAAACCGCGCGTCTCGCGACGCGCGGTTTTTTGTTGCACCGAAGGCGCAGCTCAGAAACGGAACTTGGCGCCGAGGTTGAGGCTGTCGACGCGCTGGCTTGAATCCGAAAAGCGGCCGTCGTAACCGATCCAGCCGGAGAAACTCGGCGTGAAATCGGCGGCGAGGCCGACGCCCACGCTGCCCCAGTTCTTGTCGGGCGCAAACCCCGGCAGTGCGAAGGTGCCCGGCATGCTTACCAGCCCCGCGGTGACATCGCGCGGGTCGGCATCGTTGTCGTGGTTCCACGCGACACGCGCGAACGGGTGCAAGGTCGCGCCGCCGGTTTGCAGGTTGCCGGTCAGCTGCCAGCCCAACGTGCCGATCAGGGCGCGGCGATCCTGGCTGCCGAAGGTCATCGCGGTCGCGTCGCCGCCATTCTCGCTGTAACCATCCACGTGCGCGTGTTGCCACGACAAATCCGCGTACGGGCCCGTGCGCCAGTTGCCGAAGTTGATCCACCAGCCACCGGTCAGCGCCAGCGCGGTGTGGTAGCCCGACGTCGAGCCGGATTCGTAACGCACCGCCGGACCGATCGGAATGTTGCGATGGATGTCGCTGTAACCCAGGTGGCCGAAGCTGCCGATGGCGCCGAAGTAGGCCTGGTCCCAGCCCCACATCACGTAGCCACTGGCCAGCAGGTCCTGCAGTTTGAAGCCGCCCGCATTGCCATCGAAGTCGTCCTTCTGTTGCCCGGCGGTAAATGCGAGGCCCGCCGTCAGTGCGTCGGACGGATGAATGTCGGCGCCGACGCTCAAAGTGTTGGCGTCGTTGCTGCTCTTGGGTGAATTGACCTGTGCATCCAGGCGCTGGCGCGCGTAGTCGTAGCTGGCCCACACGCGCAGCCCACTGCCGGGCGCATTGGCGAGGCTGCTGGTGGCCTGGTTGGTGATCGAGCGGTTGAGACTCTCGTTGATCTGCAATGGCGCTTCCGCCATCAGTGACATTTCGCCCGGCGCGGTGATGATCGACTCCGCGTACTGCGCCAGCATCGCGTGCGCGGCGGTGGTCGGGTGCACGCCGTCGGCGAAAAGATACGTGTTCTCGGTGCCCGGCTGATACGTGACGGTGGCGCCGGGCGTGCCGGCAGGCAGGCACTCGAAGGAACTGCCGCTGCCGCCGGTGCACGCGGGCTGGGTGACATTGGTGAAACCGTAGCGGCCCGGATCGGCCACCAGCTCGCTGAGGATTGCGTAGGTATTCACCGGAATGATGTTGACGCCGGCGTTGGCAAGTCCCGCGTTCAACGCATTGTTGTAGGCGATCGACAAGCCGGTCAGCTGTGCTGCCGCGGTGGGACCCTGTGCCGCGGCGGAAGGTGTCAATCCGATGTTGGGCAGGTTGAACACCATCACGTAACGCGCGCCCGCTTTGCCGAGCTGCCCGACCATGCCGAGCTCGGTTGTCGCGGCCTGTTGCAGATAAGCCTGGATCTGGGCCTGGTTCATCAAGGTTGATACGCCTGCGGCTGCCGTGACCTGGGCCACGACCTGCTGGGTCACGATTGGCGTGATCTGCGCGGTGAACGCGGCAATCGCAGTCGGATCGTTTGGAATCACACCGCCCACGATGGCTTGCTGGACCTGCGTCGCAATGGTCTGCTGGATCAATTGCTGTGCGGTCGCGGCGGCCGCGCCCGAAGTCGCGGCGTAGAAGATGTCATTGGCGCCGCCCCATACTGCATACAGGGCATTGGCGTCGGCCTTGCCACCGGATGCTTGCAGATACATGCCAAGCTGGGTCGGCAGCGTGGGCACGCCCGCCGGCGTACCGGGCGAATTGTTGATGACACCGGCCCCGCCGAACGCAAAGTCGGTGCCTCCCGCCAAGGCGGGTGTCATCGGCATGCCGAAGTAATCCGCGACATTCTCGACGCCGGTTTGTCCCGGATTGGTGGTGAAGCGCATGGTGAGGGGAAGTTGCGCCACCAGTGAAAGATTGCCGTCGTCACTCAGGCTGTCGCCGAAAACCACCATGTGATCGAACAGGCCCGCGTGGGACGAGGCCTGTACCGGCGGTGCGGACTGCGCGAAGGCGGCGGAACTTGCGAGTGCCAGCGCCACGGCGCAGGCGAGATGTCGGGGGCGAAGCATGGCCGGGAATCTCCAGGTGCCGGATGGCGGACACGCCAAGCCTAATACAAGCGTTTGAATTCTTCCATCCGTTGGCGTATGGCGGCGGTTCTGGCCATTTGCATTCCTTGCGTCACACCGGTTGTCTGTTTTGGGGCTTGATCGTCTCCCCCCTTCGCTTGGAAGGGGGATGGTTTTTCGGTGCTCGGGGTGTTGCCATCCTTGCGCATGTCCGCATCCTCCCGGCGCTGGTGCGCTCATGCTGCGCGCGAGGCTGCTTCGCCGCGCCCTTCGTTTCGAGGGGAGTGACGAGTTATACGATTTTCCCGAACCCCGAGCGTTTTACGCCGCACGGATACCTTCGCGGTGCAAGTGCACCAGCAACAGCGAAATCGCTGCGGGCGTGACGCCGCTGATGCGGCGCGCCTGTCCGAGCGTGGCGGGTCGCACGCGTTTCAGTTTCGCCGAAACTTCGGCCGACAAGCCGCGCACGCAGTCGTAGTCGAAGCCGTCGGGAATCGGTGTCGATTCATGGCGGTGCTGGCGTTCGATTTCGTTGCGCTGGCGGTCGAGATATCCCGCGTACTTCGCCTGCACCTCGACTTGCGCGGCGACATCTTCGCGTTCGACCGCCGGGCCGAAACCTTGGGTGCCGGTCAACGCGGTGTAATCGAGTTCGGGCCGGCGCAACAGATCCAGCGCGTTGGCTTCGTGCGCGAGCGTGATGCCGCGTTGTGACTGCAATGCCGCGCCGAGGGCATTGGACGGCGTCGCCCAGAGTGCCTTCAGGCGCGTGGTTTCGCGTTCCACGGCATCGCGCCTGGAGCGCATCGCGTCGAAGCGTTGTCGCGGCACGACGCCCAGCCCGAAACCTGTTTCGGTCAGGCGCAGATCGGCGTTGTCTTCGCGCAGGTGCAGGCGATATTCGGCGCGCGAGGTGAACATCCGGTACGGTTCGATCGTGCCATTGGTGGTGAGGTCGTCGATCAGCACGCCGGTGTAAGCCTCGTCGCGGCGCGGCCACCACGGTTGTTCGTTGCGTGTGGCGCGCGCGGCGTTGAGCCCGGCGATCAAACCTTGTGCGGCCGCTTCCTCGTAACCCGTGGTGCCGTTGATCTGGCCCGCGAAATACAGCCCGGCGATGGCTTTAGTTTCCAGCCACGGTTGAAGGCCGCGCGGATCAAAGTAGTCGTACTCGATTGCGTAGCCGGGACGGGTGATGTGTGCGTGCCCGAAACCGGGAATCGAGTGCACCAGCTCCACCTGCACGTCGAACGGCAAGGAAGTCGAAATGCCGTTCGGGTAAATTTCGATTGCGTCCAGCCCTTCCGGCTCGATGAAGATCTGGTGCGAAGCCTTGTCGGCAAAGCGCACGACCTTGTCTTCGATCGACGGGCAGTAGCGCGGGCCGGTGCCTTCGATCTTGCCGGTGTACAGCGGTGAGCGGTCGAGGCCCGCGCGGATGATCTCGTGCGTGCGCTCGCTGGTGTGCGTGATCCAGCACGGCACCTGGCGCGGATGTTCCCCGCGCGAACCGAGGTAGGAAAACACCGGCAGCGGATCGTCACCCTGCTGTTCCTCGAACACCGAGTAGTCCAGCGTGCGCGCATCGATGCGCGGCGGCGTGCCCGTCTTCAGACGATCGGCACCCAGCGGCAATTCGCGCAGCCGTTTTGCCAGTGTCGTGGCGGGCGGATCGCCGGCGCGGCCGCCCGCATGATTCTCGAGCCCGATGTGGATCTTGCCGGCGAGAAAGGTGCCGACCGTCAGCACCACCCGCGGCGCGTGGATCGTCAGACCCATCTGCGTGACGACGCCCACGACGCACCCCGATTCGATCACCAGATCATCGACCGCCTGCTGGAAGACTTCGAGATTCGGCTGCCGCTCGACGATGCGCCGAATGGCGGCCTTGTACAACACGCGGTCGGCCTGACAGCGCGTCGCGCGCACCGCCGGACCTTTCGATGCGTTGAGCGTACGCCACTGGATGCCGGCGAGATCGGCGGCGTGCGCCATCGCGCCGCCCAGCGCGTCGATTTCCTTGACGAGGTGGCCCTTGCCGATTCCGCCGATTGCGGGATTGCAACTCATCTGGCCGATGGTTTCGATGTTGTGCGTGAGCAGCAGCGTGCGTGCGCCGCAGCGCGCGGAGGCCAGCGCGGCTTCGGTGCCCGCGTGGCCGCCGCCCACAACGATCACGTCATAACTGGTCATGGTGTGTCACTTGTTTCCAAATGCAACCGCAAACCGCCGTCCCTAACGATGCGATTGTGAATTTTCGTTTGCAATCCCTTCGCTGATTGTCGCGAATTGTTACCAGTGCCGTGCACGGCGCACGTAATCCCGCGCCTACCCGCCAACGTCACAATCTCTTGCAAATTTCAGGTGCGGATTCCGATGGTTTGGCACGTGCCGTGCACCGACACTCATGCGCTCCGCCGATGCAGCCATCGCAATGGCAGGGGCCGGAAAGGGCCGGTCTCGCATCGTCGGGAAGCGACAAGGGAAGTCGCGCGAAAAGGAACTGGCGCCCGGCGGTCATCAGGAACAGGGGGAATCCAGAGTAACCGAGTTCCGGGCGCCAGATTTGGAAAAAACATCGGGTGCCGAAGTGGCGAATCACATCGCAACTGCCCCTTTCGGCAAAGAGTATCAGCGGCGGTATGTGAACGCCACTTGAAGCGTTCAGCGTGCGGTTTCAGCAACCGGAGGACTTGAGAGATGAGCTTCGTCGAAATGACCAATGAAGAGTGGGAAGCGGTGTACAAGCAGCATGACGCGCTGATTCGCATGGCCGAATTGGAAATGCGTGCGGAGATCCGCGAGACGGCTCCCGAGTCGAACCAGGCCCCGCTGCAGCAGCCGGTCGAAACGGGGATGCGCGAGCTTTGATGCGCGATCGCGGGTCTGCCGCTTTGCGCCGACCTGCCGAAAAAATTGTGTGACAAAGACGGGGAGCGCCTTGGGCGCTCCCCGTCTTCATCGGAACCGGGCGGCGCGGTCGAATGACGCCTCAGGGAATCTTGTCCGGAACCGCGTGGCTCCAGCCGCACGCGCTGCCAAGGCCCGATCCGAAGGTGAATGACGGGCCGTAAAGGTTTTCGTGGCCGAAACCCGCGCCAAGCGCGTCATACGCGCCAGGGCCGTCATCGTAGTGGTAGCCCGGTGGCCGGATAGGGTCCGTCGCTGGTGCAGTAACCGCCCGCGGCGAGCATCCGGGTCAGGATTTCGCGCAGGTCGGGCGAGTGTTGGCCGCGTGCCAGGAGTTCGCGCAGCGCTGCCTCCGCGGATGCGCGGCGTCCCGGCTCCAGTCGCGTCCAATCCTCGAAAGCTTTGGCAAGGCGCGCGGACAGTTGCGGATTGCGCGCATCGATCTCGGCCAGCTTGTCCGCAAACCAGCGGTGGCCGGCACCGTCCGGCCGGTGGAACGCGACGGGGTTGCCGCGCGCGAACGCGCCGAGCAGCGCCTGCACGCGGTTCGGATTGGCCAGCGTGAAAGCGGGGTCGGTTTCCAGCGTTTGCACACGCTCCAGCGTCGCGTGCGCGGGCACGGTGGCCTGCAGCATGAACCACTTGTCGAGCGCGAGCGCATCGCCGTCGAAACGTTGCCGGTACAGTCGCAAACCTTCGGCGGCTTGCGGCGCACCGCTGCGGACCAGTACGGACAGCGCGGCGAGACGGTCGGTCATGCCGCGGGCGTCCTGGCACTGTGCGAATGCCCGTACCGTTCCGGCAGCCGCATCGTGGCGGGCCAGCAATGCGAGCACGCGCGATTTCAGGCGCCTGCGCGCGGCGGCATCCTGGTCGAGTGCGCCGGACTCGCGGGCATGGAGTTCCTGATACACCGGCACCAACGCATCGCACAGCCGGTGTGCGAGTGCATTCTCCATTTCTTCGCGCGCGGCGTGCACCGCATCCGGATCGAGCGGAGCATGACGCGCACCGAGTTCGAGTTCCGCGGGTGGCGTCAGCAAATCGGCCAGCAGCGCGGGGTCGAGGTCCGCGCGCGCGGCGAACACGGACGCCAATGCATCCAGCCACGCATCGGTCGCGGCATGCGTGGGTTTCTGCGCGAACGCTTCATCGAAGGCATGTGCTGCCAACTGCTGAGCGGCGTTCCAACGATCAAAACCTTCGGTTTCGTGCCGCAGCAGCAGCGCGAGTTGGGCGGGCGTGTAGTCGAACACCACGCGCACCGGCGCCGAGAAACCACGGCACAACGAAGGCGTCGGCTTCGCGGAAACGTTTTCGAAGACGAAGCGCTGCTCGGCTGCAGTCAGTTCCAGTACGCGCTCATCGGTGGGCGCCCTGGTATCGCCGGCGAGCCGCAGCGGGACACGCGCCCCGTCGTCCGCAAACAGCGCGAGATCCACCGGAATCGGCACCGGTTGCTTGTGCGGCTGGCCAGGTGTCGGCGGGGTACGTTGCGCAAGCGTCAACGTGTAGCACTTCGTGGCGTCGTCGTAGCCGTCATGCACGCGAAGTTCGGGCGTGCCAGCCTGGGCGTACCACGCGAGATATGGCGACAAATCGACGTCATTGGCTTCGCCCAGCGCGGCCAGCAGATCGTCGATCGTGACGGCCTGCCCGTCGAAGCGCGAGAAGTAGAGATCGGTGCCGCGGCGAAACCCCTCCTCGCCCAGCGTGCCTGCGATCATCCGGATCAATTCCGCACCTTTTTCGTACACGGTAGCGGTGTAGAAGTTGTCGATGGCCTGGTACGCCGGTGGCTGCACCGGGTGCGCCAGCGGACCGGCATCTTCCGGGAACTGCACGCGACGCAGGGTGGCCACGTCTTCGATGCGTTTCAACGCTGGCGAGTGCATGGCTGCGCAGAAACTGTGTTCGCGGAACACCGTGAAACCTTCCTTCAGGGAAAGCTGGAACCAGTCGCGGCAGGTAACGCGGTTGCCACTCCAGTTGTGGAAGTACTCGTGGCCGATCACCGCTTCGATGTGGCGGTATTCATCGTCGGTGGTCGTGTCCGGATCGGCCAGCAGGTATTTCGAGTTGAAGATGTTGAGGCCCTTGTTCTCCATCGCGCCCATGTTGAAATCGTGGGTGGCGACCACGTTGAACACCGGCAGGTCGTAATGGCGGCCGTAGGTACGCTCGTCCCAACGCATAGCGCGTTCCAGCGCATCCATCGCGTAATGACAGCGGCCGATCGCGTCGGCTTCGGCCCACAGCCGCAGCATGGCGTCGCGCCCATCGGCCGTGCGGTAGCAGCGTTCGATCTTCTCGAGATGGCCCGCCACCAAGGCGAACAGATAACTCGGTTTGGGGTGCGGATCGAAGAAGCGTGCGAAATGACGGCCGTCCGGAAGCTCGCCCGCTTCGATCTGCTCTCCGCCGGCAAGCAGCACGGGAAAGCGCGCGTGGTCGGCGACCAACGTCACGTCGTAGCGCGCCAAAACGTCGGGGCGGTCGGGGAAAAACGTGATGCGGCGAAAACCCTGTGCTTCGCA
>DATFGL010000255.1:0-10639 GCA_035249465.1 Rhodanobacteraceae bacterium
CCCTCACACTGCCCGCGCGCCGCGCGCGCCAGTGCGGCGATGCAGCATGTCGGCAAGACTCACGCCACGCAGCGTGTTGTCGATCGCGGCGCCGATGCCTTGCCAGTCGCGCGACACCGCGCAAAACGATTGGCGCTCGCAACCCGCGTGGCCCAGGCTGCATTCGGTCAGGCCGATCGGGCCGTCCAGCGCCTCGACGATCTCCGCCAGCGAAATGTCCTTGGCCGAACGCGCCAGCCGGTAACCACCGGTCGCACCGCGGAACGAATCCACCAGCCCCGCCTGCGCCAACCGCTTCAGCAGCTTGCTGACCGTCGGCGCTTCAAGATGGGTTTCCGCACCGACCTGCGCCGCGGGCAACACCTCGCCCGGATGGCGCGCAAGGCAGGCCATCACCACGGAGGCGTAATCGGCAAGACGGCTGACGCGAAGCATGGGGCTGGCGGCTTCGAATAGGTACCAATATGGTACTGATTACGGCGCGCGCCCGCAAGAACGTTCCGTTACGAGGGATTCACGCACGCGTGGCTGCAAACGAAACGGGCGCCAAAAGGCGCCCGTTGGTTGAATGCGACCTTTTTACGCGAAACCGTCACGCGCCCGCGACGACGTGCACCTTCACCGGCGCCTTCACGTCGGCGTGCAACGAAACCTCGACGTCGTAGTCGCCTACGTTGTGGATCGCGCCTTCCGGCATGATCACTTCGCTCTTTTCCAACGCAATGCCCTGCGCGGTGAACGCTTCGGCGATGTCGCGCGGACCGATCGAGCCGAACAGCTTGCCCTCGGGGCTCGCGTTGGCGGTGATCGTGGCCTCGGCGTTCTCGAACCTGGCACCACGCACCTGCGCATCAGCCAGGAGCTTGTCGGCCTTGGCCTGGTACTCGGCACGCCTGGCCTCGAACGCTTCGAGATTGGCCTTGCTGGCCGGCACGGCCTTGCCCTGCGGCACCAGGTAGTTGCGGCCGTAGCCCGGCTTCACGCGCACCTTGTCACCGAGTGCGCCGAGGTTCTTCACTTTTTCAAGCAGGATGACTTCCATGAAACTCTCCGATTCGTTAGCGCCGGATTACGACGCAGCCAATGGACGGGTGTCCGAAGGAACAACAACACCGCCCCATTCGGAGCGGCTGTTGTGAAAAGTCAGGGCAGGATGCCCGTTCTGGTGTCCGCAAAACTGGAAGGCCATGAGTGAACACGCCTTCCAGCGATGCCGCGATCAGGGATAATCGCACTAAACAAAATGATTATCGCTGTACGGCAACAACGCCAGAAACCGCGCGCGCTGCACCGCCGTGGTCAGCTGGCGCTGGTAGCGCGACTTGGTGCCGGTGATGCGGCTGGGAACGATCTTGCCGGTTTCGCTGACGTACTGCTTCAGCGTGGCGAGATCCTTGTAATCGATGTGCTCGACGCCCTCGGCAGTGAAGCGGCAGAATTTTCGGCGACGGAAAAACTTGGACATGTTGGAGTCTCCAGTCTTCTTTCGGGTCGTGGTCGGGCGAGGCATCACGCGGCCTCGCTGCGATCGTCACGATCGTCGTCGGCATCATCGTCATGGCGGCGGGACGGCTTCTCGTCCTTGTCCTTGGTCTTCATGATCAGGGACGGCTCGGTTTCGACCCCGTGCCATTGCATGATCAGGTGGCGCAGCACCGCATCGTTGAAACGAAAGCCCGCCTTCAGCTCGTCGATCGCCTTGGGGCCGCACTCGATGTTGAGCAGCGCGTAATGGGCCTTGGCCAGATGCTGGATCGGATAGGCAAGCGGGCGACGGCCCCAGTCCTCGACGCGATGGACCTTGCCGCCCTCGGCTTCGACGAGCGTCTTGTAACGCTCGAGCATGCCGGGCACCTGCTCGCTCTGGTCCGGATGGACCAGGAACACGACTTCATAGTGACGCATTGTGTTTCCTCGTGGGTGTCGCCGGGGCGAAAGCGCCATGGCGGGGCAGCCTCCCGACCCGGAGTCCGGCGGTGAGGCGAGGTTTCGCCGATTTGAGTCCGGCGAACGCGCAATGGTAGCGTGATCAGGGCAACCGTACAACCGGGAAGATTAGTCCGGTACCGCCCCTGGGCGCCGCTGGTTGAAGCCGCTGGATGGCATTCACCGGCAGCACCAGCGCCAATCCGGAATGCCGATCGGGCTGGCGCGCACGCCTTCATTGCCGGGGGTCGCGACGTCCCCGGCGTCGCTCATGGACATATCAACCGGCGCGCGATTCGACGGTGAAGCTTTCCCCGCAGCCGCACTCGCCGGTGGCGTTGGGGTTGTGGAACACGAACGCCGCGTTCATGCCCTCGCGCGCGTAGTCGATGCGGGTGCCGTCCACGAACGGCAGCGCCTTGGCGTCCACGACCACCTTGACGCCGTCGAGGTCGAATACCCTGTCGGCGCTGGTGACTTCGCTTGCGAGGTCGACCGTATAGCCGAAACCCGAGCAGCCGGTGCGCCTGATGCCGAAGCGCACGCCCGGCGCGGAGGGATTCTTGCCGAGGAAGTCGCGCATGCGCGCGGAAGCGGCGGGGGTCAGTTCGATGGCCATGTATATACCGGTTTGCAGTACGTGCTGCGTTATTATCGCGCGTTCCCCTTGCCCAAACATGACCCATCGCGGATACGGTTTCAAGCCATGGCAACCTTGAGCGTCAAACAGGCACTGGCCGGCGGCGCGCCGGAAGGCTCATCCGTCGAAGTGCGCGGTTGGGTGCGTACGCGGCGCGATTCCAAGGCGGGCTTGTCGTTCGTGAATCTGAGCGACGGCTCGTGTTTTGCGCCGTTGCAAGTGGTCGCGCCGGCATCGCTGCCGAACTACGCGAACGACGTGCAGAAGCTCTCGGCCGGTTGCGCGATCCTGGCGCGCGGCAAACTGGTGCCTTCGCAGGGCAAGGGCCAGGCCTTCGAATTGCAGGCCGGCGCGATCGAAGTGCTGGGTTTCGTGGAGGATCCCGAAACCTACCCGATCCAGCCCAAGCAGCATTCGCCGGAATTCCTGCGCGAGGTCGCGCACCTGCGCCCGCGCACCAATCTGTTCGGCGCGATCTCGCGCGTGCGCCACACCATGATGACGGCGCTGCACCGGCATCTCACCGCGGAAGGTTTCTTCTGGGTCAACACGCCCATCATCACGACATCTGACGCCGAGGGCGCGGGCGAGATGTTCCGGGTCTCGATGCTGGATCTGGCCAACCTGCCGCGCGACGACAAGGGCGCGATTGATTTCAAGCGCGACTTCTTCGCACGCGAAACCTTCCTTACGGTGTCCGGCCAGCTGAACGTCGAGGCCTATTGCCTTGCGCTCTCGAAGGTCTACACCTTCGGCCCGGCATTTCGCGCGGAGAACTCCAACACACCCCGCCATCTGGCCGAATTCTGGATGTGCGAGCCGGAGATCGCTTTCGCCGACCTCGCCGCCGACGCCGATTGCGCCGAGACATTCCTGAAGGCCATCTTCAAGGCGGTGCTTGAAGAGCGTGCCGACGACATGGCGTTCTTCGCCGAGCGCGTCCAGAAAGACGCCATATCCCGTCTCGAAAAATTCATCGCCGCGCCTTTCGAGCGTATCGATTACACCGATGCAATCACGGCCCTGCAGAAATCCGGACAGAAATTCGAGTTCCCGGTCGAATGGGGCGTGGACCTGCAAACCGAACACGAGCGCTGGCTGGCCGAAACCCACATCGGGCGGCCGGTGGTGGTGATGAACTACCCCGAGAAGATCAAGGCGTTCTACATGCGATTGAACGACGACGAAAAGACCGTCGCCGCGATGGACGTGCTGGCGCCCGGCATCGGCGAGATCATCGGCGGCTCGCAGCGCGAGGAGCGGCTGGATTACCTGGATCGCCGCATGCAGCAATTCGGACTCGATCCCGCGCATTACCGGTGGTACAGGGATCTTCGCCGCTACGGCACTGTCCCGCACTCGGGCTTCGGGCTGGGTTTCGAACGCCTGCTGGTGTACGTATGCGGGCTATCCAACATCCGGGATGCGATCCCTTACCCGCGCACACCGGGCCACGCGGAATTCTGAGCGTCGCCGGGAAACTCGGCGGCTCGGGACGGGTCGAAATTTCCGGGCGCGACTTTCGGCCCGGTTTGTTCGCGGCCACAACCTGTACACTCCATGAACCATGCGTCCCGCGACCGCCCGGAGTCCGCGCGCGGGGCATCCCGTCGACACTATTTTCGCATCCAGCCTTCGTGTCCCGTTTCCTCCGCCTTGCAGCGCTTGCTTCCACCCTGATCCTGCTCGCGGGCTGCACCCACGCGGCCAAGTTGCCGCTGCTGGGAGGCCTCGACAGCGCGCCACCCCCTTCGCGCAAGGCAGCCATGCAGGCTCTCAAGGACGCAACACCCTGCTGCAGCGCATGGGCCGACCTGCCCTATCACGACACGCTGCCTGCCGAACCGCGCGCATTCCAGCTGGACAAATTCAGCCCCGTTGCCGACATCGATGGCAACCACACGCACTTCCTGACTTTCGTGCTGCCCAAGTACAAAAAGCCCTACCGGGTGGTGTTCCAGGCGCAGCCGAGCGCACGCCGTCTCGGCAGCAGCTTCCTGCTGGCGCCCACGGTCACCCTGCTGAACGCCGACTACAAGCCGATCTCAAGCACCGACGTGCCGCTGTGCGTGTACATCAACTGGCGGCCGAGCATGTCGGGCGGCTTCGGTGCGGTGAAAGTCGACGATCCCGACGCGCAGTACCTGGTCGTGACCACTTCGCAGAAGCAGCTTGCCGCGACGACCTACTGGGCACAGTCGCCGACCAGCTTCAACGACGTGAACATGCCCGCCGCCTCACCGCTCGCCGGCATCACCCAGGCGGCACCCGTGACCCGTGGCAACTTCAACGTGGCGCATGGGCCCGAGGGCACGCTGTACCTGGGCAAGATGACGCCCGCCTATGCAAGCGCGGTGGACAATGGGCTGTGCAAGAAGCCTGCGGCAGGCGCCGGGTTGTTGCCGGAGATCAGGCACGCGTTGCAGAACCGCTAGAGCATCTTTGTTTTTGCTCGTCATCCCGGAATCGCGCAGCGATATCCGGAACCCAGTGACTTTGCACCAAGCGCTTCGCAAAGTCGCTGGGTTCCGGCTTGCGCCGGAATGACGAAAAAGGTTCACTGGCTTTCTTGTGTCTTTGCGCGGAGAACAACATGGATCTGGATCTGACCGGCCGCCACGCCTTGGTGTGCGGTGCTTCGCAGGGCATTGGCCGCGCCTGCGCGGTTGAATTGGCGAAGCTCGGCGCGAACGTCACCGCCCTTGCCCGCCGCGCGGACGTGCTGAAGCAACTCGTGGAAGCACTGCCGCGCACCCACGCCGCGCAAACGCATGATTTTCTGGTCGCCGATTCCGGCGATACCGAAGGCTTGCGCGCAGCCGTGGAAAAATTGGTGGGCGCCAACCCGGTGCATATCCTGATCAACAATTCCGGTGGTCCTCCGCCCGGTCCTGCGCACGGTGCGCAAGTCGAAGCGTTCCTCGACGCGTATCGGAAACATCTCATCGCCAATCACGTGTTGGCGGAAACCGTAATTCCCGGCATGCAGACGGCGGGCTACGGGCGCATCGTCAACATCATCTCGACGTCGGTGAAGGAACCCATCGCCGGCCTCGGCGTTTCCAACACCACGCGTTGGGCAGTCGCGAGCTGGTCCAAGACGCTCGCGACCGAGCTCGCACCGTTCGGCATCACCGTCAACAACGTGCTGCCGGGTTCGACGAGGACGCCGCGCATCGAGCAGATCGTCACCACGCGCGCGCAGAAATCCGGCGCCAGCGTCGAGGACGTGCAGCACGCGATGGAACAGGAAATCCCGATGCGCCGTTTTGCCGACCCGTCCGAGATCGCGGCCGCGATTGCGTTCCTGTGTTCGCCCGCCGCGGGCTACATCACGGGCATCAACGTTCCCGTGGATGGTGGGCGCACACGATCGCTGTGAGCACAACCATGATCCCTGGAGGCGAGTCATGCAGCGTACTCTCCCTCGCGTCAACGCGTTCGGCATAACCGTCCTGCCGGTCACCGCGTACCCGATCGGGCAGCTTCTGGTGCATGACGCGCACAGCCAGCTTGTCCAGTGGTGGATCTTCACCGACCTCCACACGCCCGAGGCGATGGCGACTCGACTGGTGTTTGGCGGCACGCCCAACGATCCTGTCGTCGCGGTGGCATCGCCATGCGATCGTGCAGCGGTATGTGCAGCACGCAAGACCGAAACACTACAAGGTCCCTCCATCGCCCGCTCGCCATGATCGGCTCGAGGCCGCGAGGGGAAGGTACACTTCGTGGATGGAAAGCCTGGCGCTGGCCAATCTGATCGATGGGAAACTTGTTGCACCCGCAAACGGCGCGTATCTCGACGTGTACGAGCCGGCGACGGGCAAGGTCTACGCGCGCTGTCCGGACTCCGATTCGCGCGACATCGAAGCGGCGGTCGCGGCCGCCGGGCGCGCGGCGCCGGCGTGGGCGGCATTGCCGCACGGTGAACGCGCGAAACATCTGCATCGTCTCGCCGATGCGGTCGAAGCGAAATTCGACGAACTGGCGCGCGAAGAGTCGCGCGACAGCGGCAAACCGGTGACCCTCGCACGCAACGTCGACATTCCGCGCGCGGTCGCGAACCTGCGGTTTTTTGCCGAAGCGGTCACGCAATGGCCCGGCGAATCGCACGTCGATGCGCGCGCGATCAATGTCACCTTGCGCCAACCGCTGGGCGTGGTCGGCTGCATCTCGCCGTGGAACCTGCCGCTGTATCTGTTCACGTGGAAGATCGCGCCGGCGCTGGCGGCGGGCAACACGGTGGTGGCGAAACCTTCCGAAATCACGCCGTTCACGGCGTTCCGGCTTTCCGAACTGGCGGTCGAATGCGGCTTGCCCCCCGGCGTGCTGAACATCGTGCACGGCCTCGGCCCCAAGGCCGGGAAGGCCATCGTCGAGCATCCGAAGATCAAGGCCGTATCGTTCACCGGCTCGACGCGCACCGGCGCATCCATCGCCGAAGCTGCGGCGAAGCAATTCAAGAAAGTTTCGCTGGAAATGGGCGGCAAGAATCCGGCGATCGTGTTCGCGGATGCCGACTTGAGCGATGCGAACCTCGACACCATCGTGCGCTCGGGTTTTTCCAATCAGGGTGAAATCTGCCTGTGCGGATCGCGCTTGCTGGTCGAGCGATCGATCTACGATGATTTCAAGCGGCGCTATCTGGAAAAAGTGAAGGCGCTCAACGTCGGCGATCCGAACGATGCATCCAGCGACCTCGGCGCGCTGGTGTCGAAGCCCCATTTCGAAAAGGTGATGGGCTGCATCGCACGGGCACGCGAGGAAGGCGGGAAGGTATTGACGGGTGGCGAGGCGATGAAAGTTTCCGGGCGCTGCGCCGGCGGCTGGTTCGTGGCGCCCACGGTGATCGAAGGGCTGGCGCAGGAATGCGCAACCAACCGCGAGGAAATCTTCGGGCCGGTGGTGACGCTGATCCCGTTCGAATCCGAAGACGAGGCGGCCGCGATCGCGAACGGCACGGACTACGGCCTGGCTGCTTCAATGTGGACACGCGATCTTGCGCGCGCGCACCGCGTGGCCGCGCGTATCGACTTCGGGATTGTCTGGGTGAACTGCTGGATGCTGCGCGACCTGCGTACGCCGTTCGGCGGTGTCAAGCATTCCGGCGTCGGCCGCGAAGGCGGCGTCGACGCACTGCGGTTTTTCACCGAGGCCAAGAACGTCTGCATCGCGCGTTGAGTCGCTCGCCGCGCTCGCTGGAAGTCGCGCCTTTGGCGCTGCAAAGCGTCAAGCGTGAAAGCCGCGAGCCCGCGTTTGCTTTTTCCCCTTACCATTTGCCCTCTCCAGGCGGCGCAGCCGCCGACTTGCCCCGGACTCCATCATGACTTCACCCCAGGAAATGCTGGACAACAACCGCCGCTGGTCGCAGTCGATCCGCGCACAGGATCCCGATTTCTTCACACGCCTGTCGAAACAGCAGTCACCAAAGTTCCTGTGGATCGGCTGTTCCGACTCGCGCGTGCCCGCCAACCAGATCCTGGGCATCGACCCGGGCGAGGTGTTCGTGCACCGGAACATTTCCAACCTGGTGCTGCACTCGGACATGAACTGCCTGTCGGTGATGCAGTTCGCGGTGGACGTGCTGAAGGTCGAACACATCATGATTGTCGGCCACTACGGCTGCGGAGGCGTGGCGGCGGCGTTGCAGGGTGATCGCCTCGGCCTGATCGACAACTGGCTGCGCTACATCGGCGATACGCTGGAGCGCCACCAGTCGCTGGTCGATGCCGCACCCCCCGCGCAGCGCCACGACCGCCTGTGCGAACTCAACGTGATCGAACAGGTCGCCAACGCCTGCCACACCACCATCGTGCGCGACGCCTGGGATCGCGGGCAGCCGCTGACGGTGCACGGATGGTGCTATGGTCTGTCCGACGGCCGCATCCATGAACTCGGCATGGAGGTCGGGCAATTCGACGCGCTCGAATCCGCCTACGGACAGGCGCTGGCCGGTCTGACCGCCCCTCCCGCATGAACGTTTTGACGCGGATCGAAGCATCGAGGTTGTAGTTCATCCAACGTTGCCGACACCCATGTACCGGTTGCGTGAACCCATGAGACGCCTCCGAACGATCTGCTTCGTCACGTTGCTGCTGGCCGGACTCGCGCCCTGCACGGTTGCCCAGATTCCGTCGACGTGGCGCGAACAGCAGGTCGAAGCGATGAACCAGTCGGACGCGATCATGAAGCGTGCGCACGGCCGCGACGATCTGCTGGCGCAATACCAGGTGATGCGCCGCGCCTACGCGTCCGATGGCAAGCCGGCATTCCGTGCCATCTTCGGCCAGTACCTGTCCTGGTACCAGAGCTTCATCGGCGACTACCAGGATGCCGAGCTGGGTTTTTCCATCGAGCAGAAGCCGCTTGCCGACGACGCACCCTCGCCGCTGGCGCAGCCCGGCTGGCACGCGGTGCCCGCACTGGATTACATCCCGCAACTGGCAAAGAACTATCGCGTGGTGTTCCTCAACGAGGCGCACAATATCGCGTTGACGCGCACCCTCACCGTACGCCTTCTGAAACCGCTGCGCGAGGAAGGTTTCAATGTGTTCGCGGTGGAAACGCTGTACCCCGCCGACATCGATGCGCTGAACAAGCGCGGCTATCCCATTGCAACCAGCGGTTTCTACACGCGCGAACCGGTCTATGCGGAGATGGTGCGTACTGCGTTGAAGCTGGGCTACAAGGTGGTCGCCTACGAAGCCGACCCCGACCACACCGGCAACGCTCGCGAAGCGCAGCAGGCGGAAAACCTGTGGAAGATTCTGAAAGCCGACCCGAACGCCAGGATCGTGGTCAACGCCGGTTACGCGCACATCCAGAAAACCGGCCAGTTCCTCGGTGCGCAATCCATGGCCGAGCATTTCATGCACGATTCGGGCATCACGCCGCTGTCGGTCGAGCAGACCATCCTGATCCCGCACCAAAATTCCTCGATGAACCACCCCGACTACGATCCAATCGCGCAGGCGCTGCATTCCACGCAGCCAATAGTGTTCATCAACAAGGATGGCAAGCCTTGGTCGCTGCGACCCGGTTACGACGCCAGCGTGATCTTCCCGGAAGAACATTTCGTGTACGACCGTCCCACCTGGCTTGAACTGTGGGGTGCACGCGTACCGTTCACCGTCAGCGGCAGCTTCTGCCGGAGGCAGTACCCGTGCATGGTTGCGGCGCGTTACGCCGACGAAGGCGACGATGCGGTCCCGGCCGATCGGATGGTGCTCGATCCCGTGCCATTGACGACCATCAACGACATCAAGATCACCAACGGCGACTACAGTACGCCCGTCGGCCAGCTTTACCTGCGGCCCGATCATCGCTACAGGCTCACGATCACCGACGAACGCGGCCAACGGATCGGAAGCCAGACCATCACCATCAGGACGCCCGGCGAATCCCTGACTAACACGTCGCAGGACCTCCCGGAGCCGGGCGCCTGCAGCGCGGGAACGCCGGGGCAAGCCGTTGCCGGATCGGCGCCATGCCACAACCCGTGAACGACAGCACTTCCGCCGAAACCGCCCCCGCGCCGGTCGGCACGTACCCGCATGCGCGCCGCGTCGGCGATCTGCTTTTCCTGTCGGGCATCGGCCCGCGCACGCCCGGCGGCAACGCGATTCCCGGCAACCTGCATGACGCGAATGGCAACCTGGTTGCCCACGACATCGCGGCACAGACGCGCCAGGTATTCGCGAACGTGCGCGCGGTGCTGGAAGCTTCCGGCGCGCGCTGGGAAGACCTGGTCGACGTGACCGTGTTCCTCACCGACATGGCCGGCGACTTCAAGGTTTACAACGCGGTCTGGGCCGAGCACTTCCCCGATCCAGCCGCCGCGCCCTGCCGCACCACGCTCGGCATCACCGCGTTGCCGACGCCGATCGCGATCGAGTTGAAGTGCATCGCGCGCGTGCGCTGATCCGGAAAGCCCGCGATCCCGATTTTTGACGCCCTCGCCGCCCATATTGACGGCGCCATGCGTTAGCGTAAACTAACGGTTAGTGAAAACTAACCTTAAATTGCGCGTGCAGACACTGGGTGATCCCACCCGGATGGCGATCTTCGAGCGCC
>DATFGL010000256.1:0-8137 GCA_035249465.1 Rhodanobacteraceae bacterium
CTCGAACAAGCAGGTCAACTCGAACATCAGCCGCCCGAACCATCGCAGCAGCATCATGAACTACCGCCTGTCGCTGGACTGGAAGTTGCCCTGGAACCTGTTTGGCACGCATGACGTATCGGTCGGCATCGACAACATCACGACCCAGGACATCGATGACGGCACGAACATGACCGGTCCGGGATATTCATGGATCTACAGGGTTGGCGATCCCGCCACGCCGATCATCGGCGGCTGCTGCAACAACATCAACGATCCGCCGTTTGTTGGCCCACCCGATTCCAACCCGGACGGCGCCGGCGGCTATTACGCGTTCAAGAACATCTTCATCAACCAGGCCAGTGTGAGGGTGGTGCAGCGCGCCCAGTACGTCCAGGACGATTGGCAGATCACGCCCAATTTCCTGCTGAACCTCGGCATCCGCAACGACCAGTTCACCAACTACAACCCGATCGGTTTGGCGTACATCCGCCTGACCAAGCCGCAGTGGCAACCGCGTATCGGCTTCAGTTGGAACGTGTTCGGCGATGCCTCGATGAAGGTGTTCGGCAACGCCGGCCGCTACTATCTTGCGCTTCCGGCAGGAGTGGCCCTGCGCGGGGCTGGCGCGTCCCTGTTCACCGGCCAGTACTACACCTACTCGGGCATCGACCCGAACACGGGCGAACCGACCGGCCTGACCCCGATTCCGGAAAATCCTGTCAATGGCGTTTCGGCCAACAACGAATACGGCGAAACACTGGATCCCCGTACCGTGGCTGCGACGAACATCAAGGCGGAATATTCCGACAACTTCGTGCTGGGCATGCAGAAGCTGTTCCACTTCAGGGATATTCCGCTGGTATTCGATGCCACCGGCGTCTATCAGAAGCTGGGCCGGATCGTGGACGACTGGGACGACCAGCAGAGCATGTGCGCGGCGGGATTTTCGGAAGGCCTGACCTGGCTGACCCCGGATGCCTGCACCAACTACACGCTGGGCGCGGTGCTGATCAACCCGGGTGAAAACCAGACGATCCTCGTGAAGACGCCAAGCGGCGGCCTTGCGCCCGTCACCGTCAACTTGACCCAACAGGGTTTCGAGCGGAAACCGATCCGCAAGTACTACGCGCTGAATCTGTCTCTGTCGCATCCCTGGGACGGCAAATGGTTCGGCAAGATCATGTACACGTTCTCGAAGGATTACGGCAACACCGAGGGACCCGTGGATTCGACCATCGGTCAAGGTGGATCCTCGGTATCCATCACCGAGCAGTGGGACTTCGCGCAGTTGATGGAATGGTCGTACGGCGAGCAATTCAACAGTCAAAGGCACCAGTTGAAAATCTACGGCGCCTATGCGATCACGCCGGAATGGATAGCCGGCGCCAACGTGTTCATCGCATCGGGACATCCGACGATCTGTCTTGGTCGTTACGGGGTCGCCCAGAACGACCCGCTGGGCTACGGCAATGCCTACCACTGGTGCGGCGGCCAACCCGCGCCTCCTGGCTCGACCGGCCACACGCCGTGGGAACATCAACTGGACCTCAACATTGCATACAAACCCAAGTGGGCGGACAACAAACTGGGCTTCACGCTGGCTGTGTTCAACGTGTTCGACAACCAGACGCCGCTGCAGTTTTCTTCTGGCTACGGCACCACCAGCACCCCGCGCGCGTTGTACAACCATGTGCTGGGCTGGCAGCCGCCGCGTTCCGTGAGATTCACCGTTTCCTACGATTGGTAAGCGTCCTGGCAACAGGGCAAGATGGCCGCCGGGTTCAACCCGGCGGCTTTTTATGATGGGTTCGGACCTTGTAACCTGCGATCGATCCGATCCACGTTCTTGCTGAAATGACGGATATCGAGCCCCAATCCAAGACAACGACATTCGCGGGAACACTCTCGCCCTTGGCCTCGCGGCTGCTGGCACGTGCGCAAAAGGAACTGCAAGGCGGCGATGCCGACGCCGCGACACGGACTTTGTCCAACGTGCTGTCGCTCGCACCCGGCAGCGTCGAAGCGATGCGCTGGATGGCCATCGCGGCACAGAATCGTGGGGATCACGCCCTGGCCGTCGACTATTTCCAACGCGCACTTGCATTCTTGCCAGACGATGTCGATCTGCTTGTCGGATTGGGCGTTGCAATGTATCGAACGGGAGCCGTGGACGAGGCCATTGCGCACCTGAAACGTGCCTGTGAACTTGAACCCGAATCCGTGTCAGCCTGGTACAACCTTGCCGAAGCGCTGAAACCACAGGTCCAAACCGAAGAAGCCGTCGAGGCTTTGCAACGCACGCTGGCGCTGGACCCATCGCACATTCCGGCAAGGCTTGCGCTGGCGCGCACGTGGACGAGCCTGGGGCGAATCGACGCGGCGGTCTCTGATCTGCGCGAGCTGCTGAGCCTGGAACCCGGGCATCCGGAAGCCTGGTTTGCGCTGGCCAACCTGAAAACAGTCAAGCTCGGTGCGCGGGATGTGCAATTGCTGGAGAACGCGTTGGCGCGGGCGGATGTTGCACCTGAATCGCGGGTCTGGCTCGGGTTCGCGCTCGCGAAAGCTTTGGAGGATCAAGGTGAATACGCGCGCGCTTTCGACGTGCTGCAAGAAGCCAATACGCTGCAGCGCAATCAGGGGCAGTGGGATTCCGCAGGTGAGCACGCGCGCGTGGATGCGATCATGCGGGTGTTTGCCGATCTTGCGCCAAGGCTGCTGGACGCGGATCTCGGCCACGAGGTCATTTTCATCGCGAGCATACCGCGTTCAGGCTCGACCTTGCTGGAACAAATTCTCGCCTCGCATCCTGAAGTCGAAGGCGCCAACGAGATCAGGGATCTGCCGCGGTTGATCGAATCGGAGTCACAACGCCGTGGACGCAATTTCCCGTTGTGGGCGCCCGAGGTTTCGCCAGCGGAATGGCAGGATCTCGGCCGACGATATCTCGAACGTACCGTGCGCTGGCGTCAGCGCAAGCCGCGTTTCACCGACAAGAATCTCCTGAACTGGATGCTGGCAGGCGCCGCAGTGGCGATGTTGCCCGCCGCTCGCGTGGTGGTTGTGCGCCGCGATCCTTTGGAGACCTGTCTTGCGTGTTACCGGCAATGGTTCACCGGGCAGGCGGGGTTTGCGTACGACCTCGACGAAATGGCGGACTTCTATGCCGACTTCTGGAAGCTGACCCGGTTCTGGCTGAACGCGTTTCCTGATCGCGTGTTCGATCTGGAATACGAAACGCTGGTGGCCGAGCCCGAGCCGACGATTCGCAGTTTGCTGGATTTCTGCGGCTTGCCCTTCGATCCGGCATGTCTCGAATTTCACCGCACCGAACGGACGGTATTGAGCGCGCCAAGCGCCGCGCAGGTGCGCCAGCCGTTGCGCGCCGATACGGCACGCGCGGACCGTTACGGCGACAAGCTGGATCATCTGCGCGCACGCCTGCGCGCAGCCGGCTTGTGATCCGGGGAGCCACGGAACCGCGCATGTCCCGGATAGAAGCCCGTCTTGCCGAACTCCGGCTGGTACTGCCGCCGGAAGTCAAGCCGCCAGCGGGCGTGGTGCTGCCGTTCCGCTTCGTGCGCGTGCTCGGCAATCGTGCGCTGGTTTCCGGCCACAGCCCGCAAGCCGCGGACGGTTCGGTCGCCGGACCGTTCGGCAAGGTAGGACGCGAGCTGACGGTGGAGCAGGGTTATGCGGCGGCGCGTTTCACCGCGCTATCGATGCTCGGGAGCCTGCGACGCGAACTCAGCGATCTCGATCGCGTGAAGCATTGGGTGCGCGTGTTCGGCATGGTCAATTCCGCGCCGGGCTTCAATCGACAACCCGCGGTGATCAACGGTTTCTCCGACCTGATCCTGCAATTATGGGGCGACGACGCCGGCGCTCACGCGCGCAGCGCGGTGGGCATGGCCGAATTGCCGTTCGGGATTCCGGTGGAGATCGAGGCGGAAGTGGAAATCGCCCGGGACTGATTTGCCGCGCCAAGGAAACTCTGATTTTGATCGTCATTCCGGGGCCGCCGCAGTTTTTCGCGGCGGAACCCGGAATCCAGCGTCTTTGTACGTCAACGAGTCAAAACACAGGCACTGGATTCCCGCCTTCGCGGGAATGACGAGAAAGTGGATTGATCAGAGGTTTCCTAAGCGTCAAGGCGGTGCGCAAGCAATTTTTCGTAATGCGGCCGGCACTGATCGGCCAAGTGCCGCTGGAACGATGTGAGTTCTTGCGTGCACGGCCGGTATGCCGCGAACCCGGTCGAGCGTTCCACCGCCGCGTACCAGTGCGGTGCCCACACGCCGTCGCTGGTGCGAGGGCCCGGCGGCCAGTGCAGCATTCGCTCGCTGAAGGGAATGCGGAGCTTGGCGCATAGCGTGCCCAGTATCCCGCGCGGATCCCTCAGCACGTCGGCGGCATCGATCACTGGCGGCGCGTGACCCAGCTTGTCGCAGACGTGATCGAACAAGCGTGCCTGCTGTTCGAAGCCGAGTTCCCAGGCGGCGGCGTCGGGGCGCTGGATGGTGAAGGACGCGGCGACGCGTTCGGGTTTGCGGATCAAAAAGCAGTTGGTCACCCGATCCAGCCAATCCAGCGGCATGTCCGGCAGCATGTGCTGGGTCATGTGCTTCTGGTACCAGATGGTTTTGCCGTCCGGGATCGGGCCGGTCAGCGTCGCCGCGACTTTCGCGTCGTCGTTTTCCTGCGCGGCAATCACGCCGTCACGCCCGGGATGGTTGACGCCCGTTTCGATCAGGTAATGTGCGTAGAACGGCTCGTCGATCACCACGGTGTCCTCGCGGTTTTCCCAGGCGCGCATCATCGCGGTGGAAATGTTGCGCGGCCCCGACCACATCGCGATGCGCAAGCCTTTGCGCATCGTCACACCTGCACGCCCGCGCGGCTTTCGGTTTCCACGAGTTGCCTGTAGATGTCCTGCAAGTGCCTGCACATTGGGCCGCGCTTGCCGTCGCCGATGGTGCGTCCGTCGATTTCGCGCACAGGCGTCAGGCCCGCGAAAGTGCCGGTGACGAAGGCTTCGTCGGTGCCGTAAACGTCGGTCAGGCTGAAATCCTTTTCGAACACCGGAATGGCGTGGTCGCGGCACAAGCGCACCACGTTGGCGCGGGTGATGCCGCCGAGGCAGTACTTGCCCGTCGACGTCCACACTTCGCCCTTGCGCACGATGAAGAAGTGCGTCGAGTTGCAGGTGGCGACGAAACCGTGCGGATCCAGCATCAGTGCTTCGTCGTAGCCGGCCTTTTGCGCCTGGATGCAGGCGAGAATGCAGTTCAACTTGGAATGGCTGTTGAGCTTGGGGTCCTGCACGTCGGGGGGACCGCGGCGTACGTGCACGGTGAACAGGCGGATGCCACGCTCGACGGTTTCCGGCAGCGGCTCCTTGTACTCGGGCACGATGACGATGGTCGGCGGGCCGATCACGAAGCGCGGGTCCTGGTGCGGCGCGGCCTTGACGCCGCGCGTAACCATCAGGCGGATGTGCACGTGCTCGCGCATGCCGTTGGCGCGCAGCGTTTCGACGATGCGTTCGGCCAGTTGCTCGCGCGTCAGACCGATGTCCATGTCGATCGCCTTCGCGCCTTCGTACAGGCGATCCATGTGCATGTCGAGGAAGGGCAAGCCGCCGTCGTGCACGCGCAGGCCCTCCCACACGCCGTCGCCCAGCACGTAACCCGCGTCGAACACTGAAACCCTGGCCTCGTCGCGTGTGACCAGTCCGCCATTGAGATTGATCCTGATGGTGGCGTTGCGCGCATCGGGTGTGTAATCGTGGGTGCCTTTGGTCATGAAATTTCCGCCAGAAGTTTGCCGATATTGGTCAAGTATTGCGCCATTCTGCAAGCTCGTCATTCCCGCGGCGCGGGACTGCGTTTGCAGGATTGCAAACGCGAACGTCGAAGGCGGCCCGCGGGGCGAGCGCCAGGGACGGCGCGAGTAACCCAGTGGCTTCCAAACAGCGAAAGCGAAGACGCTGGGTTCCGGATCGCCGCTGCGCGGCGTCCGGAATGACGACAGTGTAAGTACGGCTCACGTCGTCCAGGTTTCCTTGAGTGCGCGGCTGAAATTCAGGCCCAGTACCTTATCCGCGACACGCGGGGAATAGCCGTGCTTCAACAGCGCGTCGGCGACGCGTTCGAGCTTGCGCGGCGTGTTGATGTCGGGGATGTAGGGCGGACGGTTTTCGCCCGGTGAGCCCACGCCCTGCCTGCGCCGGTCTTCCGCTTCTTCCGCCATCGCCTTCAACTCGGTGCCAGTGACGGTGAAGAACGCCGTGTCGGTGCCGATGCCGACGTGATCCTCGCCGCAGACCTTCAGTGCGTGCGTCATGTGCTGCATGTAATCGGCCAGCATCGGCTGGCGGTCCTCGGGCGTGAGGAACGGCAGCATGTAGATGCCCATCACGCCGCCCCTGTCTGCCAGCGCCTTCATCTCTTCGTCGCGCTTGTTGCGTGGATGCATGAACACCGCGCGGCAGCCCGCGTGCGTGATCAGTGGTGGTTTGCGCGAAAGCTCAATGGCCTCGGCGGTGGTCCGGGTGTTGGAATGGCTGAGATCCAGCGCCACACCCACCGCATCCATGCGCGCGGCAGCCTGGCGTCCGGGGTCGGTGAGGCCGCCGGTTTCGCCGTCGAGGCAGCCGTGGCCCAGCGGCGTGTCGTGGTTGTAGCTCAACTGCATGATCAGCACGCCGAGCCGGCGGAACAGGTCGATGCGTTCGAGCTTGTCGGCCAGCATCGAGGCCGCCTCGAACGAGAAGATAACGGCCAGCTTGTTCTCCGGCTTCGCGCGTTCGAGGTCGGCGTGGCCGAGCACCTTGATGAAATTGTCCGGGTACCGTTCGACCAGCGCCTGCGCGGCGGCGACGTCGGCCACGGCCTCCTCGAACGTACCGTTGGCGCCGCCCAGGGTGGTTTTCAGTGCGGTGACGCCGGAATCGGCAAGCGCCTGGAATCGCCCGGCGTCCTCGAACTGGTATCCGATGGATTCGAGCGCGTTGCAATCGAGCACGAACGCGTTGCGATAGAGGTCGGCGCTGTTCAACGATGCTTGCGGCCGGTGCAGGACGATACCCGGCAACCTATCACGAATCGGAGATGCACATGGTCCGCCATGGGTCACGATCGCGCCGGCCGCGGTGCGCGTGGATACGCGTCGCCCACCCGCCTGCGCGCTCTCCGCCATTGAACCGGAGGCCGCTGCCCACATGAAGACCGGATGACCATCTCCGGCGAACAACCGATGTTGCTGAAACCGATCAAGCTGGGCGCGCTGGCATTGCGCAATCGCATCGTGGTGTCGCCGATGTGCCAGTACTCCTCGCCGGGTGGCGTGCCGACCGATTGGCACATGGTGCACCTGGGCAGCCGCGCGGTCGGTGGCGCGGGGCTGGTGTTCACCGAGGCCAGTTCCGTTTCACCCGAAGGCCGCATTTCACCGGACGACACCGGCATCTGGAACGATGGGCAAGCCGAAGCGTGGTCGCGCATCGTGCAATTCATTCGCGGGCACGGTGCCGCGGCAGGCATGCAGCTTGCGCACGCCGGACGCAAGGCCAGCACCGATGCGCCGTGGCGCGGTGGCAGTCCGCTGGACGCAGCGCACGGCGGCTGGACGCCCCAAGCGCCAAGTGCGCTCGCGTTTGACGAGGCTTATCCCGTGCCGGCCGCATTGGATGCGGTGGGCATCGCCAAAGTGGTCGCGGATTTCCGCGCGGCGGCACAACGCGCGCGCGATGCGGGATTCGACGTGATCGAAATTCATGGCGCCCACGGCTATCTGCTGCACCAGTTTCTTTCGCCGCTGTCGAACACGCGCACCGATGAATACGGCGGTTCGCTGGAAAATCGCGCGCGGCTGTTGCGCGAAGTCATCGCCGCCATCCGCGAAACCTGGCCTGTACCGATGCCGCTGTGGGTGCGCCTGTCGGGGACCGATTGGGCCGAAGGTGGCTGGGACATCGATGAGTGCGTACGGCTCGCGCGCGTGCTGCGCGGGGATGGGGTGGACGTGATCGACGTGTCGTCCGGCGGCACGATGCCGCATCCGAAGGTTCCGGCAGGTCCGGGTTATCAGGTGCCGTTCGCAGCGCGTATCCGCCGCGAGGCCGGCATCGCCACCGCGACGGTCGGCCTGATCACCG
>DATFGL010000257.1:0-5951 GCA_035249465.1 Rhodanobacteraceae bacterium
CGTTCTCCGGCAATGACGCATTGTGGGCGGCCAAGGCCGCGGTGTTGCAGGGCGCGGGCGACGCGCGTGCCGCATACGCCTGCCTCGCGCCGCGCATCGAACGTCCGCAGGCGCCGCCCGCGTTGCAGGTGCGCGCCGGGCTCGCCGCGCTGGAGTTCGACCCGCGCACTGCGCTCGAGCGCGCCGAGCGCGCCTTGCAGGCAGTGCCCAACGATGTGGCGGCACGCACCCTCCAGGTTGCCGCGCTACTGGGCGTCGGCGCTGCCGATGCTGCACTCCTGGTATGCGAGGCGCTGCGGAGCGCGTCGCCCGACGATCAATACCTCATCGCATTGCAGACGACAGCGTGGCGGTTGCTTGGCGACGAGCGCTACCTGCAGCTTTGCGATTACCGGAATCTGGTGACCGTGTACCCCTTGGAAGCACCGTCGCCCTGGGACAGCCTGCCGGATTTCCTCGGTGACGTGAAACGCAGCCTGGACAAGCTGCACGGCGCCCTCGCGCATCCTTTGCTGTTCCAGTCGCTGCGCCACGGTACCGAAACAACGAATGATTTGACGCGCAGCAAAGACCCAGCGATCCGCGCGCTGTTCAGCGCCTTCGATGCACCCATTCGCGATTACATCACACGCATGGGCGAGGGCACCGATCCGCTGCGTCGCCGGAACGCCGGCACGTACCACTTCAACGGAAGCTGGTCGGTCAGGTTGCGCGGAAGCGGTTTCCACCACAACCACGTGCATCCGCGCGGGTGGATCTCCTCGGCGTGTTACATCGAATTGCCCGAGTCCGCGCGCGGAGCGGACAGCCGCGAAGGCGCGCTGACGTTCGCCGAGCCCGGCATCCTCACGGCGCCGACTTTGCCTCCCGAGTATGAAATCCGACCGGCTGCAGGCACGCTCGTGCTGTTCCCCTCGTACTTCTGGCACGGCACGGTGCCGTTCTCAGGCAATCACGCGCGGCTCACCGTTGCATTCGACGCGGTGCCGGGCCACTAGCAGTTCACACGAGGAGCGGGTCGTCACGCCGGCGCATTCACTGCGTTGAAAGCGATCACGATGCGCGGTTCGCCGCCGTCATGCGGCTCGACGTAATGCTCCATCCAGCACGGGAACAGCACCAGCAGCCCGGCCTCGGGGGTCAATTGGATATCGCTGTAGCCGTTCGGCACGGCGCCCTTGACGTAGCCATGCACGACGCCGGGCCGCGGATCACGGAACACGAAGCGGCCCGACCCCTGCGGGACTTGCAGGTAAAACGAACCCGACAGCAGGCAACCCTCGTGCACGTGGAGGAAGTTGAAACCGCCGTGGTCGTGCAGGTTGACCCACGATTGCAGGTCGAATGGAATTCCGGAGATGCCCATTTCACGGAGTGCGCTGGCGCAGGCCGCCCGCACCACGTCACGCAGCGGCAAGAACGGTGGCCGCTCCAGGATCGCCATGTCCTCGCTGTTCCAGCCGCCGCGATTGGTGCGTCCCGCGGGCTTGGGGCTGGCCGCGCGCATCCGCAGCACCGTTGCGGTCCACTCGCTCAGGTGGCCGCGCAGGGAAGGCAAGCGTGCCTGCCATATGCGCGTCGGGAAAAGATCGTAGGCTTGCAGGACGGGCGCCGCCACGGAAACGTTGGACCGCGGCTGCGCGAGCGTCACCGTTTTATCGCCCGTGGTTGTCACGCTACCTCTCGTGGTTCAACATGACTGGTGACACCGGTACGCCTTACCGGGGCACGCAGATGGCGAAGCGATCCCGGGGCTTGCCTGGATAGCACGTTGCTGGTCCTCGGCAATGTCGCATCGGCACGTCCGCCGTCGCAGCGAACAGGCGTCACCCGGCGCCTCGCCGATAATAGCGCGCGCCCGCCGTCGCAACACCGGATTGCAAACGGCCGGGTCCCCGCCGGCTTCAAGCTTGCAATAGCTCCCGCCGCAGCCATGTCGCCAGGGCGGGGAAGCGCGGATCGCGGGACGCTTCAGGCGCGCACAACATCCAACTCGCACGCGTGCCGCGAAAGCCCCAGGGTGCGAGCAGGCGTCCGGCGTTGACGTCGTCGGCGACCAGCGGCTCCGGCGCGATGGCGACGCCAAGCCCGGACGCCGCGGCTTCCAGCATGTAGTACAAGTGTTCGAAGGCCTGTCCGTAGTGAAGTTTGCTCGCGGCGATGCGTTGCGCGCGCGCCCACAACGGCCACGCTTGCGGACGCGAGATGGTGTGCAACAACGCTTCCCGGGCCAGCGCGGACGGGTCCGCCCTGCGCAACATCATCCCGCGCGGATGGCTTGGGCTGAACACCGGGCCGATTCGTTCCGGCGCCAACTTCTGCACCTGCCATGCCTTCGGCCATGGCGGTTCAGCCAGCAACAGGGCGGCGGCGAGGCCGGGCATGCCCACAGCCGGCAGCGCATCGATGACGGACAGGTTCAAGTGCAATGCCGGCAGGTCGCGGCGCAGACGCTCGAGGCGCGGGATCACCCAACGCGCCAGCACGCTGCCGGGGCAGCCCAGCACGAACGGCGCCGGGTTCGATCCGCGGCGCAACTCGCTGCAGCACTGGCGCAATTGCCCGAATGCGCCACCAGCTCCGTCACGCAAACGGCGGCCCGCGGCCGTCAGCGCGAGCCCGCGGCCATCGCGGGTGAACAAGGCGGTCCCGAGTTCGGCTTCCAGTGAGCGGATGTGTCGGCTCACCGCGCCATGCGTGACGTGCAATTCGGCGGCGGCGCGGCTGGCGCTTTCCAGACGTGCCGCGGCTTCGAAGGCACGCAGCGCATTCAGCGAAGGCAGTTCGCGGGCCATCGGATATGTGAGTTTTCCTGACAGGTTGTGGCGATCTTATCGCTTTTGCGCGTTGCGGCGTTGCGATAGGGTGGGTCCGTTACCCGCTTGGGTTGCCGAAGGGACGAGGGCATATTGAAAATTGACGATTACCACGCCTACCCGGACGCGCGTGGCCGGTTTGGCGCTTACGGCGGAACCTTCGTCGCGGAAACGCTGATCGCGCCGCTGGAAGAACTGACCGCGGCGTATACGCGCCTGCGCGATAATTCGGCGTTCCGGAAGGAATTCGCCGACGACCTGAAGCACTACGTCGGTCGTCCGTCGCCGATCTACCACGCGAAGCGATTGTCCGAACGCGTCGGCGGCGCGCAGATCCTTTTGAAGCGCGAGGACTTGAATCACACCGGCGCGCACAAGATCAACAACACCGTCGGCCAGGCGCTGGTTGCGCGCGCGATGGGCAAGCGCCGCATCATCGCCGAGACCGGCGCGGGCCAGCACGGCGTCGCCACCGCCACGGTGTGCGCGCGCTTCGGGATGAGGTGTGTGGTGTACATGGGCGCGGTCGACATCGAGCGCCAGAAGATCAACGTGTACCGGATGAAGCTGCTGGGCGCCGAAGTGGTCCCGGTGACGTCGGGGTCGCAGACGCTGAAGGACGCACTGAACGAAGCGTTGCGCGACTGGGTCACCAACGTTGCCGACACGTTCTACATCATCGGCACCGTCGCGGGCCCACATCCCTACCCGATGATGGTGCGCGACTTCAATGCGGTGGTCGGACGCGAGGCGCGCGCGCAGATGCTGGAACAGTTCGGACGCCTGCCCGATGTGCTTACTGCCTGCGTGGGCGGCGGATCGAATGCCATGGGTTTGTTCCATGCATTCCTCAACGATCGCGACGTGCGCATCGTCGGCGCCGAGGCGGCGGGCTTGGGGCTTGCGACCGGCCATCATGCGGCGTCGCTCGTGGCGGGCCGGCCCGGCGTGCTGCACGGCAACCGCACCTATGTGCTGTGCGACGACGATGGCCAGATCACCGAAACGCATTCGGTGTCGGCCGGCCTGGACTATCCCGGTGTCGGCCCCGAGCACGCGTTCCTGAAAGACACCGGTCGCGCGGAGTACGTCGGCGTCACCGACGACGAAGCGCTGGCCGCGTTCCATTTGTTGTGCGAAACCGAAGGCATCCTGCCGGCGCTGGAATCCAGCCATGCAGTCGCGCAGGCGATCAAGTTGGCGCGCGAGTTGCCGCAGGACAAATTGGTCCTGTGCAACCTGTCCGGACGCGGCGACAAGGACGTGCACACCATTGCCAAGCGCGAAGGGCTCGAGCTGTGAGTGCAACCAACGACAGCGGGAACGCGGAACGGGGGAGAGGGAAGGATCGAATCGGTACAACCTTCGCGAGCTTGCGGAAGCGCAGCCGCGCCGCATTGATCCCCTTCATTACCGCGGGCGATCCGTTGCCGGGAGCGACCGTAGCGTTGATGCACGCGCTGGTCGAAAGCGGCGCCGATCTGATCGAATTGGGCGTGCCGTTTTCGGATCCCATGGCTGACGGGCCGGTCATCCAGCATGCCGACGAGCGCGCACTGCGCAATCATGTCGGTGTTGCGGACATCCTTGGCTGGGTGCACGCGTTTCGCGAACGCGATCTGGAAACGCCGATCGTTTTGATGGGATACCTGAATCCCATCGAGATCCACGGGATCGAACGTTTTGCGCGCGAGGCGGCGGACGCGGGCGTGGACGGCGTGCTGGTGGTGGATTGCCCCGTCGAGGAGGACGCGACGCTGCAGTCGCTGCGTGCAACGGGGCTCAAGCGCATCCTGCTGGTGGCACCCACGACTTCAAATGCGCGACTGGCGCGCGCGATGGAAGTGGCTGAGGGTTATCTGTACTACGTATCGTTTGCAGGCATCACCGGTGCGTCAAAATTATCCGCGCAGGACATCGCCCAACGCGTCCGCGAAATTCGCCGGTCTGCCCGCCTGCCGGTTGCGGTCGGTTTCGGCATCAAGGATGCGGGCAGCGCAAAGGCGGTCGCCGCATTCGCCGACGCGGTAGTGATCGGTTCCGCGCTGGTGGCGACGCTGGCGGGTGCAAGCGGCGGAGAGGATGCCTGCGCCCGTGCGCGCGGGTTTCTTGCTCCGATCCGGGCCGCGCTCGATGACCTCGAAAACGGCGTTTGATTGGATCCGTGCTGTTTTCATGCCCATGCAGCATATTGATTAAAAACAAGTTTCACACGGATTGATCTAGATCAAGACATCCTTTGGTGCCGGGTGTACAAGGGTCCGCCGCTGCTGCAGCGTAGGAGGGGTACCTACATGATCCTGCAGAATGTCGTCTGGACGCTCGCGCTGGTGGGGATGGGGCTGGTTGCGTTGGGTTTCATCCACGTCATCATCCAGGCGGGCAAACCCGCTGACGAAGATGCGACCCGCAAATCCACGCACACGGCGCACATGCTGCAGGCGTGGTTGTTCGTGGTGCTGTTCGTCGGCTTCGTGGCCGGCAGTTGGGCCACGCTTCGTCATTTCCCCATACCTCCGCAGAACGGCACGCTCGATGCGCAGCAGGTCGTGGCCGTGGTCGGGCGCCAATGGTCGTGGCAGATCACGCCCGCCACCGTCAAGGCTGGCAGCGTGGTCGAGTTCCGCGTCACCAGCGACGATGTGAACCACGGATTCGCGCTCTACGCGCCGGATGGCCTCATCGTGGCCCAGACCCAAGCGATGCCGGGTTACACGAACAAGTTGCTGCACACCTTCAAACAGCCCGGAACCTACACGGTGCAATGCCTCGAGTACTGCGGGCTCGGGCATGCGCCAATGAAGACTACCCTCGAGGTAGTCGCAGCCAACGGAGAGTGACCATGGCTTCACTCACCATGTATCCCGACGACGAGCGACTCGCGGGCGGCACCCGCACAGCCTTCAACCTGTACATCATCACCGCGGTGGCGCTGTTCGTGCTGATGATGCTGGTGGGCCTGACCATGCGCATGGCCCAGGCCAAGTGGCTGGACGTGCCGCCCGACCTGTTCTATGAGCTGCTGTCCATGCACGGCGCCGGCATGGTCGGCACGATGGCGCTGGTGACCACCGCGGTGATGTGGTTCTTCCTGCGCAAGTACGTGCGTCTGCACCTGTGGGCGTTCGTCGCGAA
>DATFGL010000258.1:0-4348 GCA_035249465.1 Rhodanobacteraceae bacterium
GTATCCCGAAGCCGCGCGTCTGATGGCGCTGGCCGGCGCGGAACTGTTGTTGTATCCGACTGCGATCGGCTGGGATCCCGCCGATCCGCAGGCTGAAAAGGATCGTCAGCGCGAAGCGTGGATCACCGTGCAGCGCGGGCACGCCGTCGCCAATGGCGTGCCGGTGCTCACCTGCAACCGGGTCGGCTTCGAGCCCGCACCCGACGAAGGTCGCGGCGCACAATTCTGGGGATCGAGTTTCGTCGCCGGGCCGCAAGGGGAAATCCTGGCCAAGGCCAATGACGACTCGCGCGAACTGCTGATCACCGACATCGACATGGCGCGCAGCGAAGCCGTGCGGCGCATCTGGCCGTTTCTGCGCGATCGCCGCATCGACGCGTATGGCGATTTGACGAAACGCTTCAGGGACTGACAATCAGCAACCAAAGTTCCGTTCGCGTTGAGCCCTTCGGTAGCCTCGGGACAGGCTACGTTCGCGCCGCGAGCGGAGTCGCAACGCCACTGTCCTTCGACTTCGGTCTCTTCGAGGCCTACGCTCGGAGTCTGCCCCGGACCTGATCCGGGGACGAATGGAACACCGATGAACCATCCCGCATTGAACGCTTGCTCCAGCTCGGCTGCTCCCGACCCCCTGCACGACCAACCCATCGCGCGCATCGAGCGCGACGGCATCGAATACGTGTTGCTGGGCACCGCGCATGTTTCGCGCGCTTCGGTGGAAGCGGTCAACGCGCTGATCGAACGCGAACCCTTCGACGCCATTGCGATCGAATTGTGCGAGTCGCGTGCGCGCGGCATGCGCGACCCGGAAGCATTTTCGAAAATGGACCTGTTCCAGGTCATCCGCACCGGCAAGGCCGGGATGGTGTTCGCGTCGCTGGCGCTGTCGTCGTTCCAGCAACGCATCGCCGAGCAGTACGGCATCGAACCCGGCGCGGAGATGAAGGCGGCGATGGCCGCCGCCGACGCGCGCGGCCTGCCCTTGTGGTTGGTGGATCGCGAGATTGGCATCACGCTCAATCATGCGTACCGCGGCGTGCGCTTTCGCGACCGCATGGGCATCGTCGGCGGCTTGATCGCCAGCGTGTTCTCGCGCGAGGAAATCGACGAAGCCGAAATCGAAAAACTGAAACATGGCGACATCCTGGAGGGTGCGTTCGGCGAATTCGCACGTGAATCGAAACCGCTGTACGAAGCGCTGATTGGCGAGCGTGACCGCTTCATGGCCGCGCGCCTGCGCGAGGAATCCTCGCAGTATCCCGCCGCGAAACGCGTGCTGGTGGTGATCGGCGCGGGACACCTGGCCGGCATCGAACGCGAGCTTGGCGCGCAAGCCGAGCCACCGCGCACCCTCATCGAACCGCTGGCGGCAAAACTGGCGGCGCCGAAATGGCCGAAATATCTCGCGATTGGCGTGATGCTCGCGATCTTCGTCGCTATCGGGTTCCTGTTCTACCGCAACGCCACGACGGGCTGGCACGCGCTGCGCGACTGGGTGATCTATACCGCCGCGTTGAGCGCCATCGGTGCCGCGATCGCAGGTGGCCACCCCCTGTCGATACTCACCGCAGGCGTGATGGGACCACTGAAGCCGCTGCGGCCACCGGGACTTTCGTCGGGCGTGTTCTCGGGCATGGTCGAAGCTTGGCTGCGCAAACCGCGCGTCGCGGATTTCCAATCGCTGCGCAAGGATTTGCTGCATGTTTCCGGCTGGTGGCGCAATCGCGTTGCGCGCACCCTGCTGGTGTTCATGCTCAGCAACCTCGGCACCATCGCCGGCGAGTACCTTGCGGGCATCCGCATCTTCAGCCGTTTGCTCTGATCACACCTGCTCGCCGGATGTTGGCCAGTAAATGCTGTCGGGCACCTTGCGCGCGCCGAAGATCGCCTGCCCGACGCGCACGATCGTGGAACCTTCCTCGATCGCAAGTTCGTAGTCACCGGACATGCCCATCGAAAGCTCGTCCATCGCGACGCCATCCGGTGCGGATTGGCGCAGTCGGCCGCGCAATTCACGCAGACGCACGAAGCATGGCCGCACTTTCGCGGCATCGTCCGAAAACAACGCGAGCGTCATCAGGCCGCGCACACGCAGCGATGAAAACGCCGGAAGTTTTTTGACGAACGCCTCCACTTCGTCGGGCGGCAGCCCGAACTTGCTCTCTTCGTTCGATGTGTTGACCTGCACCAGCACGTCAAGCGAGCGGCCCAATGTCTGCAAGCGCTTGTCCAGCGCCTCGGCCACACGCAGACTGTCCAGCGCCTGGAATTCGGACGCGAATTCCGCGACCAGTTTCGCCTTGTTGGTCTGCAGGTGGCCGATGATGGCCCAGCGCAGATCCGGCAAGTCCGACATCGCCTGCCACTTGCCGTGCGCCTCCTGCACCTTGTTCTCGCCCAACGCGCGGCAGCCCGCGGCATGGGCATTGCGGATGCGCGCTTCCGACACCGTTTTGCTGACGGGCAGCAGGCGCACGCTGGAAGGATCACGCCCTGCCTTCGCGCAGGCCACCACGATGCGCGCGTATACGCCGGCAAGGTGCTGGCGAAATTCCTCGACGGTATTGGCGGTGGTGTAGTTGCTCATCGCGCAAGTATAGACAGGCGACAGCATGGGTTCCCGCCGGTGCGCGTATGCTGGCCGCATGAGTGCGCGCAGGAAATCCGTGGTGATGTCGTGGCCGGAAACGCTGTGGACAATCGGCCATTCCACCCGCGACCTCGATGAATTCATCGTGCTGCTGAAAGAGAACCGCATCGAGGTGCTGGCCGACGTGCGCCACTTTCCCGGCTCGCGCAAGTACCCGCACTTCAACGTCGAACCGTTGCAACGTGGCTTGCACGACGCCGGCATCCGCTACGAGGCGTTCACCGAGCTTGGCGGACGCCGCAAGGCACTCGCGGATTCACCCAACACCGCGTGGCGGCACCCCGCGTTTCGCGGTTACGCGGATTACATGCAAACCGAATCGTTCCACGCAGGCATCGAGCGGCTGAAGGCGCTGGCATCAAGGCAGCGCACCGCGGTCATGTGCTCGGAAGCCGTATGGTGGCGCTGCCATCGCGGCCTGATCTCGGACGTGTTCAAGCTCAACGGCACACGCGTGCTGCACATCATGGGGCCGGGCGTGCCGGCCGAACATCCCTACACTTCGGCGGCGCACGTCGCGAATGGCCGACTTGATTATTCGGGCGACCAGCACCAACTGCCTCTGCCATGATCCCGTTTTCCTTCCTCGACCTTTGCCCGATCACCGAAGGCGGTTCGGCCCGCGAGTCCCTCGCACGCACCGTCGACATTGCGCAGCACGCGGAGCGCTGGGGCTTCAACCGTTTCTGGATGGCCGAACACCACGGCATGCCGGGTATCGCAAGCGCGGCGACTTCGGTGCTGATCGGCCACGTGGCAGGTGCCACGTCGCGCATCCGCGTGGGCGCGGGCGGCATCATGCTGCCCAATCACTCGCCGCTGGTGATCGCCGAACAGTTCGGCACGCTGGAGGCGCTGTATCCCGGCCGCATCGATTTGGGTCTCGGTCGCGCACCGGGCAGCGACCAGGCCACGGCACGTGCGTTGCGCCGCAACCTCGATACCGATCCTGATGCATTCCCGCGCGATGTGCTGGAGTTGATTGCGTATTTCGAAGGACGCACGCCGGTGCGCGCGGTGCCCGGCGAAGGCCAGCAGGTGCCGATCTGGATACTGGGTTCCAGTCTGTTCGGCGCGCAGCTCGCCGCGATGCTGGGACTGCCTTATGCGTTCGCCTCCCACTTCGCGCCGGCTCAGATGACGGATGCGATCGCTGTGTACCGCGCGCAGTTCAAGCCGTCGCGGTTCCTGCAGCGGCCGCACGTGATGCTCGGTTTCAACGTGTTCGCCGCGGACACCGATGACGAGGCGCGCTATCTCGCGACATCGTGGCAACAATCGTTCGTGAACCTGCGTTCGGGCCACCCGGGGCGGCTGCCGCCGCCAGTGGAAGGCTATACCGAATCATTGTCACCACAGGGCCAAAAGTTGATCGAACACGTGCTGTCGTGTTCCGGAATCGGCTCGCCCGGTACCGTGGCGGACGCGATCAGTGCCTTCATCGGACGAACCGGCGCCGACGAACTGATCCTCACCAGCAACATGCACGACCACGTGGCGCGGCTGCGTTCGATCGAAATCACGGCAAGCCTGATCGGCGGTTTTGCCCATTCCGCAGAAGCGTAACCGCCTCCGCTCGACACCTGTCGCACGCGCGGCATTTGTCCAGCCCGTCGCATGGCGCCCACCATGGCGCCGCGCGCATCACAACGGTCAGTGCGTGACGGGTGCCGGATGTTTCGGCTGCGCGGAGCGCAC
>DATFGL010000259.1:0-4830 GCA_035249465.1 Rhodanobacteraceae bacterium
AAGCCGACGCTGAAGGCCGGCAAGCAGGCGGTGCTGCGCCGCAATCTCGGCGCCAAGCAGCAGCGCATGGTTTATTCCGGCAAGTCGGGCGAGCGCGTGCGTATCGAGGCCACACCGGACGACCTGCGCCACAGGTTCTGCGTCGGCGACGCCGAGGTCGAATCATTGGCCAGGCAGGCGCTGATCATCGAAGAACACTATCGGCGCCCGATGGACATCGAATGGGCGAAGGACGGCGCGACCGGCAAGCTCTACATCGTGCAGGCACGCCCGGAAACGGTGAAGTCGCGCGCGCACGCCACGCAACTGGAACGCTTCCAGCTGCACCAGCAAGGCAAGGTGTTGGCCGAAGGCCGTTCGATCGGGCAGAAAATCGGCGCCGGCACCGCGCGCGTGATCCGCTCGCTGGACAAGATGAGCGAATTCAAGCAGGGCGACGTGCTGGTCGCGGACATGACCGACCCGGACTGGGAGCCTATCATGAAGAAGGCTGCGGCCATCGTCACCAACCGCGGCGGACGCACCTGCCACGCCGCGATCATCGCGCGCGAGCTGGGCGTACCGGCAGTGGTCGGCACCGGCGATGCGCTGGAAAAAATCGCCGCCGGCGCTGCAGTCACCGTGTCATGCGCCGAAGGTGATACCGGCTTCATCTATGCCGGCAAGTTGAAATTCGAACGCATCACCACCGACCTCGGCGACATGCCGAAGGCGCCGCTCAAGATCATGATGAACGTCGCCAACCCCGAGCGCGCGTTCGACTTCGGGATGCTGCCGAACCAGGGCATCGGCCTGGCGCGCCTCGAAATGATCATCGCCAGCCATATCGGCGTGCACCCGAAGGCCCTGCTGCAGTACGACCAGCAGGATGCCGAAACGAAAAAGAAGATCGACGCGCGCATCGCGGGTTACACCGGCCCGGTTGATTTCTACGTCGATCGTTTGGCCGAAGGCATCGCCACCATCGCGGCCTCGGTGTATCCCAAGACCGTGATCGTGCGCATGAGCGATTTCAAGTCGAACGAGTACGCAAACCTCTTGGGCGGCGGCAAGTACGAGCCGCACGAGGAAAACCCGATGATCGGGTTCCGCGGCGCCTCGCGCTACGTCGATGATTCCTTCGCCGAGGCGTTCGGCCTCGAATGCAAGGCGGTGAAGAAAGTGCGCGAGGCGATGGGCCTCGACAACGTGTGGGTGATGATCCCGTTCATCCGCACGCTGGACGAAGGTCGCAAGGTCATCGAAGTGCTGGCGACCAATGGTCTCAAACAGGGCGAAAGCATCGGCGGCAACGAGGCATTGAAGGTCATCATGATGTGCGAGGTGCCCTCCAACGCCCTGCTGGCCGAGGAATTCCTCGACATTTTCGACGGCTTCTCGATCGGCTCCAACGACCTCACCCAGTTGACACTGGGCCTCGACCGCGATTCCTCGATCGTCGCCGGCCTGTTCGACGAGCGCAATCCCGCGGTCAAGAAGCTGCTGTCGATGGCGATCCAAACCGCGCGCGCTAAGGGCAAGTACGTCGGCATCTGCGGGCAGGGTCCGTCCGATCACGCCGACCTTGCCGAGTGGCTGATGGACCAGGGCATCGAGTCGGTATCGCTGAATCCCGACACCGTTGTCGATACGTGGTTGCGATTGGCGAAGCACAAGGGCTGACGATCCATTCCGTCATGGTGGCGAAGGCGAAGCCCTGTTCCCCCGAAATCGGACCACGAACCAAGCCGTGCCCGGCGCCAGCGGATTCGCAATGCCTGTATGTGCGCGAGCTCCGCTATGGCGTCGATGGCGTGCGCACCGGCCAGCCGGGTGATTGGCATGTGCTTGCACAAAACGTCGAGGGTTACACCCACGAACGGGGCGTACGCAACGTGCTGCGCGTCAAGCGCTACAAGATCGCGAATCCGCCCGCGGACGCACCATCGACAGCCTATGTGCTGGACATGGTGGTGGAAACCGCACTGCCGCCGCGCGCCCCCTGATTTTGTGCGGCAGGGGTTTCGTTCATGGTGCGCCGGTCGAGCCACAATGGAATCGAGACGACAGGCTTTCCACCGGTACTTCGCGTGGAGAACCCGACCCGAAGGACCCATGGCATATCGAACCCCGCGCCTTGCATGCCACAATGCCGCGGTTTCCATCACGTGCAGGGGACGACGATGCGCACCCATGGGCTGTTTCCTTTGCTGCTGGCCTTCATCGCGGTGCCGTCCCTTGCCGCCGTCCCGCCAGCCCCTGCGTCGACGCAGTTGCAAGGGCTGGATGCCTACGTGCAGCGCACGATGCACGATTGGCACGTGCCTGGCCTCGCCATCGTCGTGGTGAAAGACGGGAAGGTGCTGCTGGCACGCGGTTACGGCGTACGCGAATTGGGCAACCCGGGCATGGTCGATGCAGATACGTTGTTCGACATCGGCTCGAATTCGAAGGCGTTCACCGTCGCTGCGCTGGGCACGCTGGTTTCATCGGGCAAGCTGAAGTGGGACGCGCCGGTCGTCGATGAGCTGAGGGATTTCAAACTGGAAAGTCCGTACGTCACGCAGAACGTCACGCTGCGCGACCTGCTGACCCATCGCACTGGCTATTGCGACCCCGGCGCCGCTTGGTACACCAGCGACGCCGACGACATCGTCAGGAGGATGCGCTGGCAGCAACCCGAATACGGTTTCCGCACCACGTTCTGCTACAACAACGTGCAGTACCTCGCCGCCAGCCGCTTCATCCCCGTGCTCACGGGGCAAAGCTGGAACGAGTACGTCGCGACACACCTGTTCCAGCCGCTTGGCATGACCCGCACCGTCAGTACCGATGCCGCGGTCACGGCGGCCAGCGACGTCGCCACGCCACACGGCATGATCGACGACAAGCCGGCCGTACTGCATCGCTACTGGCCGCGCAACATGGATGTGTTCGCGGCGGTGGGCGGCATCTGGTCCAGCGCCAATGACATGGGCCACTGGTTGCAGATGCTGCTGGCCAACGGCAAGTACGACGGCAAACCGGTGCTCGACGGCAAAGTTGTCACGGCAATGGAAACTCCGTGGGTGCTGATCCAGTCCGGCACCGGCGTGGGCGACGAGATCCGCACGTGGATGCCCGGCGGTACGTTCTACACCTACGGCATGGGCCTGTTCGTGCAAGACGATGGCACCCACAAGGTGGTGTGGCACGCGGGCGACATCGACGGCATGGCTTCGGCGCTCGTGCTGGTGCCCGATGCGCAGCTCGGCATCGCGGTGATGTCGAACATGGATCACGCCGACGCGCGCTTCGCGATCGTCGCGCACGTACTGCAGGACATGCTGGATCTTCCGCCGCGCGACATCGAACCCGCCCTGCTTGCGCAGGCAAAGAAGGAACACGCGCAAGGCGACGCAATCGAAAAGAAATTCGCCGATACCCGAAAGCCCGGCGCCAGACCGCCGCTGCCGCTGGCCGATTACACCGGAACCTGGTCGGACAACATGGATGGCGAGGCGCATGTCACGCTCGAACATGGCCACCTGGTGCTGCGACTCGGCAACCCCGATTTCATCGGCGACCTCACGCCGTGGCACGACAATACTTTCCACGTCACCTGGCGCTACAGGTTCTACGGCGACGACTACGCGACCTTCGACGTGGATGCGCTGCGCCATCCCGCGAAGTTGACGCTCGCGGGCATGCAACTGCATTACGAACGCGGGAAGCCATCCGTGGAAGCCGTGAAATGAAACAATGCCGCCTCGTGCCGGGAACCGCACCCCGATGAGTTCACCTCCGCGCGCCTTCACCCGTTCCGATGCCAGCGTGATCGGCGGCGGCGTCCTGCTGATTGCCGCCGCGGGTGCCACGCGCTTCGCGCACGCCGGCGCCGTGCCGGCGTTCCTGTGCTCCGGCCTCGCGGTGGCGCTGCTCGCCGCGCTGGTGGGCCGCTCGGTGGAGCAACTCGGCGACCGCTTCGGCGCGGGGGCGACCGGCGTACTGCAATCCGCGCTCGGCAACCTGCCGGAACTGTTCATCGCGCTGTTCGCGCTTAAAGCCGGGCTGGTGATGGTGGTGCAGGCCGCGTTGATAGGCTCCATCCTCGCCAATCTGCTGCTGGTGCTGGGTCTGTCGTTCACCGTCGGCGGCTTGCGTCACGGGCCGCAGAACATCGACTCGCAACGCGCGCGCGCAACCACGGTGCTGATGCTGCTGGCGGTCGCCGCGATGGTGGTTCCATCGCTCGCGAGCTACGTGCATACGCCGGCCGCACCCCACGAAGACACGCTGTCACTGGCGGTCGCGGTGATCCTGCTGGTGCTGTTTGCGGTCACCCTGCCAGCCTCGCTCAAAAGCAAACCCGCGGGCGATGCTGCCGAACAGCACGAACCGCCGCGCTGGCCTTTGCCGCTGGCACTGGCGCTGCTGGCCGCATCCGCCGTCGCCGCCGCGTTCGTGTCCGAATGGTTCGTGCACGCACTGGAACCGGCGATGCGCGCGCTGAATATTTCCGATGCGTTCGCCGGCCTGGTGATCGTCGCGATCGCGGGTAATGCCGTCGAGAACGTCGTCGGTATCCAACTCGCCGCGAAAAACCGTTCCGAGTACGCCTTCTCGGTGGTCATCAACTCGCCGCTGCAGATCGCGTTGGTGCTGGCCCCTGTGCTGGTGATCCTCTCGCGGTTGTTCGGCTTCGCGCCGTTGACGCTGGTCTTTCCACCGATGCTGGTCGTCAGCGCCGCGATCGCGGTGCTGGTCACGGCATTCATCACGTTCGATGGGGAATCCGATTGGGGCGAGGGGGTTTCGCTGCTCGCGTTGTACGCCATTATTGCGACGGCATTTTGGTGGGGGTGAGCCGCG
>DATFGL010000260.1:0-2128 GCA_035249465.1 Rhodanobacteraceae bacterium
CAAATCGACGTCATCGACTTTCCAGCCTGCTTTCTGCAAAACCTTTTCGATCGCACCGACCGGCGCGGTGGTGAACCCCTCCGGTTCCTGCGAATGCGTGGCGTGCGCGACGATGCGCGCGAGCGGCTTCACGCCGCGCGCCTTCGCATCATCAGCCGACAGCAACACCACGGCCGCGGCGCCGTCGGAGATGCTGGACGAACTGGCCGCGGTGACGGTTCCGTTTTCCTTGCGGAACGCCGGCTTCAAGGTCGGGATCTTCGCGGGATCGACCTTGCCGGGCGTTTCATCGACCGACATCGCAACGTCGCCCTTGCGCGACGGTACGGTGACGGTCGCGATCTCGTCGGCGAACGCGCCGGACTTCACCGCTTCTTGCGCGCGGCGCACCGACTCGGTCGCGAAAGCATCCTGTTCTTCGCGCGTGAAGTGATACTTGTCGGCGCAGGATTCGGCGAACACGCCCATCGACTTGCCATCGTACGGATTCGTCAGGCCGTCCCACGCCATGTGATCGACCATCGTGCCGTCGCCGTAGCGGATGCCGGTGCGCACCGCCGCCATGTGCGGCGCGTTGGTCATGGATTCCATGCCGCCGGCGACGACGACACGGGCGGAACCGGCCTTGATCAGGTCGTGGCCGAGCATGATCGCCTTCATGCCGGAACCGCACACCTTGTTGAGCGTGGTGCAGCCCACCGAGGGCGGCAGGCCGGCCGTGAGCGCGGCCTGTCGCGCAGGCGCCTGGCCGAGGTTGGCAGGCAATACGCAACCCATCAGCACTTCGCCGACATCGCCCGGCGCGACCCCGGATTGTTGCAGTGCCGCGCTGATGGCGGCGGCGCCCAGCCTGGGTGTTGCGAAACCTGTGAATTGGCCGAGGAACGCGCCTATGGGCGTGCGCTTGGCAGCAGCGATGACGATGTCGGACATATCGGAACTCCAGGGTGCCGAGTGGCGAGCCCCGCCGCGAAGCGACGCCGGCTCGAATGAACGGGTTGGGGAATTATGCGGCGAATGCTGCGCTGCCGCAAACCATGTCTGGCCTGCCGGAGGACACGGGTGCAGAATGCGGCGAACCCGTTGGGGGAATGGGCATGACGCAGGGAGACATGGTGATGCGAATTTTGGAAAGAGTCCGTTGGGTCGTTCCGGGGTTGCTCGTTTTTGCCTTGGCGGGCTGCGGCGGGGGTGGGGGCGGTGGCGTTCGCAGTGCCCCGGCCAGCGCGCCACCGCCCAGCACGCCGACCACTCCGCAGCCGCCGATCGACGCGCAGTTGTCGATCACCAACACGTACGCCGCGCACGCTGCCGGCTATACCGGCAAGGGCGTCATCATCGGCATTGTCGACAGCGGCATCATGCACAACAATCCGACGGTGGCCGGGCGTGTCCTGCAGGAATTCATCGACGTCGATCCCACGCAAAACAACACCAGCATCGGCGACGTGGTCGGACATGGAACATGGGTGTCGGAAATCGCGGCCGGCGCGCCGTTCGCGAAGTTCCCGGGCGGCATCGCGCCGGGTGCTTATCTGGTGTCCGCGCGCATCATCGACGACCATGCGCCGGACGACAACGGCAGCACGCCACCGACCACCGTCACCGCGCAGGACGCGCAGTTCTTCCAGTCGGTGAACGGGCAGTTGATCAGCGCCAACGTCAAGGTGATGAACAATTCCTGGGGCGGCATCACGTGGGACACCAGCAATGCCAGCGTGAACCAGGCGTTCGACGCCGCCTACAGCCCGTTCGTCAACCAACAGGGCGGGCTGGTGGTGTTCGCCGCCGGCAATGGTTCGCAGGCGAATCCCAGCACCATCGCGGCGCTGCCCAGCGTGGCACCCGACCTCGAAAAGGGATGGCTCACCGTGGTCGCGGTCAACAGCAACGCACCCACCCAACTCGACAGCTATTCCAACAAGTGCGGCATCGCGATGGATTATTGCCTCGCCGCGCCGGGCGACGTGATCGTGCTGGACAAGGACACCCTGACAAGCACGACCAACCCCTCCTATTTCATCGTCCAGGGCACATCGCTGGCCGCGCCGCAGGTTTCCGGCGCGGCGGCACTGGTGTGGCAGGCATTCCCGTATTTCACCAATGACCTGGTGCGCCAGACGCTGCT
>DATFGL010000261.1:0-15932 GCA_035249465.1 Rhodanobacteraceae bacterium
GCCGCGGTCCTGTACGCGCGCGAGCTGCGCGGCCTCGACACGTTCGATCTCGTTTTGCTCGGGCTCGGCGAAGACGGCCATACCGCCAGCCTGTTCCCCGGCCACGACTGGGGCGCGCACACCGATTCGCCGGACGTGCTCGCCGTGTTCAAGGCGCCCAAGCCGCCACCGGAACGCGTGTCGTTGAGCGCGCAGCGCCTGTCCAATGCGCGTCATGTGCTGTTCCTGGTCGAAGGCGCCGGCAAGCATGATGCGATTGCCGCGTGGAAGCGCGGCGACGCGATCCCTGCCGCATCCATTGCGCCGGAGTCCGGCGTGGATGTGTTGCTGGATGCTGCAGCGGCTTGACCGCACGTGCTTGCCTTCCCCCTTCCAGAGGAAGGGGGATCGAGGGGGATGGCTTTTCTGAGTGCGATACATCCCCCGCGCTTGCGCGCGACCCCCTTCGCAAAGCGAAGGGGGTGAACGCCGCACGCGTTACGGCGATGTCGCGGTGGAAGTTGGCGCGGCGGAGGCAGAAGCAGCCGCGGGTTTGGAGACGGTGTCGTACTGTTTCACCAGCGCCTGGAAGCGTGGGTCGCCGCGCAGCGGCAGCCATACTGGATTGATGCTGAGGTCGCTGCAGGCGACCCGAAAGCCGGCGCAGAACTTCGGCAACTGTTCCAGCGCGATCTGGTTCTGGCCCAGCGCCAGTTCGAGCTGGAACACGTCGCCCATGGAGGCGGGATCGAGGTCGGTGCGCCGGCGCAGCGCGTCCACCGCGGCCAGCGCCTGCGCGTGCAATGCCGGATCGAGCACGGAGTGATAGGTCAGCCGGCCCGCGGCGACCAGTGCCTTGGCGAGCTCGGTCTTGGGCTGCGCGAGATCGAAGGCCTTCACCGCATCGGCGTTGCGATGCAGCAGCGCATAGAGCTGCGCCAAGCCCAGCGCGCTGCCGGCGCTGGTCGGGTCCAGTCGCATCAATGCCTGCGCGGGCGCCAGCGCCTGCGCGTACTCGCCAAGTTCAATTTCACTCCCCGCGAGATTGCCCTGCGCGGCGGCGTTGTCGGGATCGAGCTGCACCGCTTGCAGGTTCTGCGCCTGGTGCTGTTGCAGCGGCAACAAGATGGCGTAGTCCAAATGCGCGTAGACGTTGCTGGGATCGATCGCCAGCGCGCGCTGATAGTACGTCTTGGCTTCGGCATACCTGCCTTCCGACGCATCGGCGATGCCGAGCACCGCCAGCGCCCTCACGTTGCGCGGGTCCAGCGCCAGCGCCTTGTTCGCTTCCTCGCGCGCCTTGGGCAAGGCCTCCTTCAGCGACAGCGTGGAGAGCTGGGGAAGGTCAACCCAAGTGCCCGCCAGCCCGGCGTGGGCGTCGGCGTAATCGGGAGCGAGCGCGATGGCCTGTTCGTACAACTTTTGGGCCTGCTCGAAGGGCGCGGCAGTGAGGGCCTTTTCCTCCAGCGCGTTCGCCTGCAGCACCAGGTCGTGCGCCTGCGGGTTCACCGTTTGCACGGAGCGCGCGGCCGCAAACTTCACCTTCAACGCATCGGCGATGGACGCGGAAATCCTGTCCTGCACCTGGAACACGTTGGCCAGCGAATCGTCGTAGTGGTTCGACCAGACTTGCGCGCCGGTGCGAGTGTTGACCAGTTCCACCACCACCCGCACCTGGTCGCCTTCGCGCTGGATGCTGCCGTGCAGGAGGTTCGCGACGTTCAGCGCCTTGCCGATCGCTTGCGGGCCTTCGCTGCTGTTGCGGTAGTGCGAAGCCGTGTCCCACGCGATCACCGTGAGCGCGGCGTTCTGGCCGAGCGCGTTGGTGAGTTCCTCGGTGATGCCGTCGCTGAAGTATTGCTGCTTCGGATCGCCGCTTTCGTTGGCGAACGGCAATACCACAAGGGTGTCGGCGGGCGGGTTGAAGGCGGCGGCGACCGGCTTGACCGCAGGCGGGGCCGGCGTTGCCGCCGTCACCGGGGCATTCGGCGCGGCGTCATGGCGCAGCGCCAGCATCCGCCAACCCATCAGCGCGACCGCGATGACCAGCACGACCATGATCAGGGTATTGAGCTTGCGGCCGGTGTCGCGATGCGTCAGTTCCGAGCGCGCCTCCGGCGAATCGGATGGCGCGGTGCGGCGGATGCCTTCGGGCGTCAGTTCGAACACCCAGGCGAAAGCCACCGCAACCGGAAATCCCATGGCCAGCAGCACCACGACCACCCGCACCACCCAGTTGGGGATGTTGAAGAACGGAAATACCTGGGTCGCGATCTGCACCAGCAGCCACGCGGCGATGGCGTACGCGACAGCGACGCGCCACACGTGGCGGCGTTTCAGTTCTTCGAGGAACCCTCGCTTGCCCGTCGGTTCGGTGGCGTCGGCCATCAAGTGCCCCAACTCCCACCGGCAACAGGCCGGTCTCCGGTGGCGGAGTTTCGGGCTTCGGAACGTGCGGCGCAAGTGCGCGCCTACAACCCGCCCAACTCACCCATGTGCGCGCGGTAGTGGCGCAGTTCTTCGATCGAATCGCGGATGTCGGACAACGCGGTGTGCGCGGAATCCTTGCTGAAGCCCTTGTACACCGCGGGCGCCCAGCGGCGGGCCAGTTCCTTGAGCGTGGACACGTCGAGGTTGCGGTAATGGAAGAATCGTTCCAGCCGCGGCATCTGGCGGTAGAGGAAACGCCGGTCCTGGCAAATGGAATTGCCGCACATCGGTGACTTGCCTGGCGGCACCCATTGCTGCAGGAACGCCAGCGTCTCGGCTTCGGCATTCGCGTGGTCGGCGCCCGATTCGAGCACGCGCTGCCACAAACCGGATTTGCCATGCTGATGACGGTTCCAGTCGTCCATCGCCAGCAGGCGCGCTTCCTCGTGACGAATCGCGAATTGCGGCCCTTCGGCCAACACTTCAAGGTTGCGGTTGGTGACCACCGTGGCGATTTCGATGATCGAATCCGTTTCGGGGCACAGGCCCGTCATTTCGAGATCGATCCATATCAAGTTGTCGTCAGCGCATGCGGCCATTGCATTCTCCCGATACCCCAGTCTAGCAACAACAACGGGCCCGCACGGATTGCCACGCCCGTGCGCACGCCTTACGCTCGCGCGATGCCAACACCGACCATGCTGTGGTTCGATTACGAGACCACCGGGACCGATCCGGTGCGCGACCGCCCCGCGCAGTTCGCCGCGCTGCGCACGAACCTTGATTTGCAGCCCGTGGACGATCCCGTCACGTTGTATTGCGCGCCGGCGCCCGATGTGCTGCCCCGTCCCGACGCCTGCTTGATCACCGGCATCACGCCGCAGGACGCTGCCCGCGCCGGCATCACGGAAGCGGAATTCGCCGGCCGCGTGCAAGAGATCCTCGCCGAGCCCGGCACATGCTCGGCCGGTTACAACAGCATCCGCTTCGACGATGAAGTCAATCGCAGCCTGTTCTACCGCAACTTCTTCGACCCGTACGAACACGCGTGGAAGAACGGCAACGCGCGCTGGGACATCATGGATCTCGCGCGTGCGTGCTACGCGCTGCGCCCGCAGGGGGTCGAATGGCCCCGCAACGACGACGGCACGCCTTCGTTCCGGCTCGATCGGCTGGCACCCGCCAACCAGTTGAAGCAGGAGCGCGCGCACGACGCACTGTCCGACGTGGAGGCAACGCTCGCCCTCGCACGCCTGCTGCGCCAACATCAGCCACGCCTGTACGACTGGCACTTCGCCTTGCGCGACAAGAAGCGCGTGGCCTCGATACTTGCGCAAGCCTTACCGGAAATGTCGCCCCTGCTGCACGTTTCCGGACGCTATCCCGCCACGCGCGGTTGCCTCGCGATGGTCGCGCCCATCGCGGAACACCCCGATCGCACCGGAACCTTCATCGTGGCCGACCTCGGCGTCGATCCGCATTCGTGGATGCAACTTGAATCGGGCGATCTGGTCGAACGCCTGTTCACGCGGCGCGCCGATCTGCCGGAGAACGTCGAATACCCTCCGATCAAACAGGTGCACGGGAACAAATCCCCGTTCCTCGCACCGCCGTCGGTGCTGCAAGGCGTGGATACCACGCGCATCGCGCTGGACGTCGATGCCTGCATGCGCAACCTCGAAACGCTGCGCGCCTGCGACGGCTTGCGCGAGCGGGTGCGCAGCGCATTCGCATCGCGCACCGATGCGTGGCCGGTGCGTACGGATCCCGAGTGCATGTTGTATGCGGGTTTTCCTTCGCCCGCCGACAAACGTCGTTTCGAGGCGGTGCGCGGCACTCCGCCCGGAAAGCTGAGCGCCTTGACCTTCGACGACCCGCGTTACACGGAACTGTTGTTCCGTTACCGCGCGCGCAATTGGCCGGATACGCTGGATACCAGCGAGCGAGCGCGCTGGCACGAATTCGTCCGCGCCAAGCTGACCCGGGAAACCGAAATCACCACGCTGACGCTGGCGGATTACCGTGCCACCATTGCCCGCCTGCGCGCTGAAAAGCCGCCCGGTACTGCGCAGGCGATCCTGGACCGGCTGCAAGCCTGGGGCGAAACGGTTGCCGCTGAATTCGGACTCTGACCATGCCACGCGCCTACTTTTCACCAGCCACCTTCCGCTTCCTGCGTGCACTCACGCGCCACAACAACCGCGCGTGGTTCAAGGCCCACCAGGACGATTACGAGACGCACGTGCGCGGACCTTATCTGCAATTGATTGCCGACCTTCAGGCGCCGGTCGCAAGATTGAGCCGCCACTACCGCGCCGACCCGCGCAAGGTCGGCGGCTCGCTGTTCCGCATCCAGCGCGACACGCGTTTCTCGGGCGACAAGGCGCCCTACAAGGCATGGGCCGGCGCGCGCATCTTCCACGAACGCCGCCGCGAGATCGCGGCGCCATCGTTCTACCTGCATATCGCGCCCGGCGATTGCTTCGTGGGCGCGGGGCTGTGGCACCCGGAAAACCACACCCTGCGCAACGTCCGCAACTTCATCGCGGACAATCCCGCGGCATGGAAGCGCGCAGCGCACAGCCGCGCGTTTCGCGAGCATTACGAATTCTGGGGAGAATCACTGAGCCGCGCCCCGCAAGGTTTTCCAGTCGATCATCCGCTGCTCGAAGACCTGAAGCGCAAAAGCTTCGCCGCCGGCGTCGGCTTCGACGACGCGCTGGCCTGCTCGCCGAAACTGTTTCCGTTCGTGGTGGAACACTACAAACGGCTGGCGCCGCTGGTGGATTATCTCTGCGCCGCGCAGAACCTGGAATTCTGATCCGGATCGATCACTCGGATACATGCGGATGCCCGATTCGCCGCAGTGGTATCGACACCCGTGTCTTTCTGCGCGCATCCCCAGAGCGCGGAAAAAGACAGGACGTCGGCATTGTTGCGTCGCAACCTTGCACGCGGACCGACTCATCTATCCTGCCGCCGTTGTGCTATGGGCATGGGCACAACCGGCGGGGCGGCTGCAGCGCCCTTCCCTATCCTCGGCAGGGAGACAACCATCATGAACCTTGGCAAGCGTTGTGCAGCCGAGTTGTTCGGCACGTTCTGGCTCACCTTCGGTGGCTGTGGGGCGGCGGTGCTGGCCGCAGCGTTTCCGCAACTCGGCATCGGCTTCGTGGGAGTCGCACTCGCGTTCGGCATCACCCAGTTGACGATGTGCTACATGATCGGACACATCTCCGGCAGCCACATCAATCCGTGTGTCACGTTCGGGTTGGCCGCGGGTGGCCGCTTCCCGTGGAAGGAAGTGCTCCCCTACGTCATCGCACAGGTGATCGGCGCGATCATTGCCGGCTGGGTGCTGTACGCGATCGCCAGTGGCAAGCCGGGTTTCACGGTCGGCGATTTCGCGTCCAACGGCTACGGCCTGCACTCGCCGGGCGGCTACTCGATGGGTGCGGCATTCCTGTGCGAAGTCGTGATGAGCGGGTTCTTCGTGCTGATCATCATGGGTTCGACCGACAAGCGCGCGTCGGCCGGATTCTTCGGCCTCACGATCGGCCTGGCGTTGACGGTGATCCACCTGGTCAGCATCCCGGTCACCAATACTTCGGTGAATCCGGCGCGCTCGACCGGCCCTGCCATCGTGCAAAGCCTGATGAGCGTGCAGGACGGCTGGGCGCTTGGCCAGTTGTGGCTGTTCTGGGTGGCGCCGATCATCGGCGGCATCATCGGTGGTTTGATCTACCACTTCGTCTGGGGCCAGAAGGCCGCGGCGGTTGCGTGACGACGACCCGGGCCGCCCGGCGCCAGCGCCGGGCGGGTCAGGCTTCGGCAAACGGAAACGCGATCACGCCGCGAATGTCCGCGATGCCGAGCATGTGCATCAGCAGGCGATCGACGCCAAGCGCGACGCCTGCGCAATCGGGAAGGCGGTCCAGCACCACGAGCAGGTTTTCGTCGATCGGCAATTCGGACTGCCCACGCGCACGGCGGCGCGCGTTGTCGTGTTCGAAGCGCGCACGCTGTTCGGTGGAATCGTTCAATTCGTGGTAGCCGTTGGCCAGCTCCTGGCGGCCGAGGTACAGCTCGAAGCGCTCCGCAACCGCCGGGTTGCCCCGGCGGATGCGTGCCAGCGAACATTGCGAAGCGGGAAAGTCGTACACGACGGTGATGGCATTGTCCGGCAGCGCCGGTTGCAGGCGATGCGTGACCAGCAAGTCCAGCCAGTCGTCGCGAGTCAGCCCGTCGGGATCGATCGAGAAGTCGCGCAATGGCTCGCGCAATGCGCGCTCATCGGCGACGAACGGGTCGAAGTGCAGGGCGTCGCGAAACCAGTCGCGATAGCTCGTCGTCGCAACGCCGGCATCCATCCGCACCAGCGCCAATGCGGTTCGCACCAACTGTGCGCATTCCAGCATCAGGCGACGGTGGTCGAAGCCGCCGCGGTACCACTCGAGCATCGTGAATTCGGGATTGTGCGAAGAACCCGCTTCACCATTGCGGAACACGCGGCCCAGCTCGTAGCAGTCGCCGAACCCGGCCGCGAGCAGGCGCTTGAGTGGGTATTCCGGCGACGTACGCAGGAAACGTTCGCGCGCGCCCGCGCCTACGGGGCCGGCGAATGTCGTGGAGAAGCCATCGATATTGGGCTCGGTATTGCCCGCCGCGGACAGGATCGGGGTCTCGACTTCGGCGACACCCCGCTCGGCGAAGAATGCGCGAAACAGCGCGTACAACCGCGCGCGCAGGCGCAACGCTTCATGGCGCGCGCTCAAATCAGGTGCCATGCGACTTCAGCAGCGCCAGCAGGCGCGCTTCATCCCAGATTTCGACGCCGAGTGCGGCGGCCTTGTCGAGTTTCGAACCGGCGGATTCGCCCGCGACCACGAACGCGGTTTTCTTCGACACCGAGCCCGCAACCTTGGCACCGAGGGCTTCCAGCTTGTCCTTCGCTTCGTCGCGCGTCAGCGACGACAGGCTGCCGGTCAGCACCACGGTTTGCCCCGCGAGCGGACCCGCCGCCCTCCGTTGCGGCGCCGTTTCCGTCCAGCGCACGCCGGCCTGGCGCAACGCGGCGATCGCCTCGCGGTTGCGCGGCTCGGCAAAGAACGCCGCGATATGCCCGGCCATGATGGGGCCCACGTCATCGACTTCCGTCAGTTCGGTTTCGCTCGCGTGCGTCAGCGCGTCCAGCGATCCGAAATGGCGCGCCAGGGTTTTCGCGGTGGCTTCGCCGACTTCCGGAATTCCAAGTGCGTAGAGGAAACGCTCCAGCGTGGTGGCTTTGCTGGCCTCGATCGACTCGATCAGGTTTTCCGCCCACCGGGTGGCGATCTTGCCGGCCTTCACCGTTTCCGGAACGACGCCATCGCGTTCTTCCGCACGGCGTTTCATGGCAACGAAGTCATCCAGCGTCAGCTTGAAGAGATCCGCGACGGAGTGCAGGTAACCGAACGCAATCAGGTCTTCGATGTAACGCTCGCCCAAGCCGTCGATGTCCATCGCGCGGCGTGATGCGAAGTGGCGGATCACCTCGCGGCGCTGCGCCGCGCACACCAGCCCGCCGCTGCACCGGGCCGCGGCTTCGCCCTCCTCGCGCTCGATCGCGGAGCCGCAGATCGGGCAACGCGACGGCATCTTCCAGGGCTTCGCGTGCGCGGGCCGGCGCTCGGGAATCACGCGCACCACTTCCGGGATCACGTCGCCCGCCCGGCGCACGATCACGCTGTCACCGACGCGCACATCGAGCCGCGCAACCTGGTCGGCGTTGTGCAGCGTCGCATTGGTGACGGTGACGCCGGCGACCTGCACGGGCTTCAGGCGGGCGACGGGTGTCGCGGCACCGGTGCGGCCGATCTGGATGTCGATCGCTTCCACCACCGTGGCCTGTTCCTCGGCCGGAAACTTGTGCGCGATCGCCCAGCGCGGCGCGCGCGCGACGAAGCCGAGTTCACGCTGCTGGTCATAACGGTCGACCTTGTAGACGACACCATCGATGCCGTACGGCAGGTCGTTCCGCGCGGCTCCGATCTTGCGAAAGTACCCGAGGCATCCGTCCGCGCCGCGCGCGATTTCGTTTTGCGGGCAAGTGGGAAACCCCCACCCGCGCAACTTCGCCATCGCCACGCTGTGGCGGTCGGCGATCACCGCGTCGGGATCGGGCGGAAGGTTGACGCCGTAGGCGTAGAACGCCAGCGGGCGCGATGCGGTGACGTGCGGGTCGAGCTGGCGCAATGAACCTGCCGCGCCGTTGCGCGGGTTTGCGAGCGGCTTGCCACCTTCGCGCAGCATGCGCGCGTTGTAGGCGTCGAAGCCGGCTCTGGGCATGAATACCTCGCCGCGCACTTCCAGCACCGCGGGCCAGCCGTTGCCACGCAGCTTCAACGGAATCGCCTTGACCGTGCGCAGGTTTGCGGTGACGTCTTCACCGGTGCTGCCATCGCCGCGCGTGGCGCCTTGCACGAACACGCCGTTTTCATAGCGCAGGCTGATCGCGAGGCCGTCGAGCTTTGGTTCCACCGCGAACTCGGGTTCGTGGACGCCGAGTCCCTGCTCCACACGACGCACGAAATCGCGCACCTCGTGATCGGGATCCGTGCCTTCGGGCGCATCGGCATCGGTGAAGGCGTTCGACAACGACAGCATCGAAATCGCGTGGCGCACTTCCGCGAAGCCCGAGGCAGGCCTTGCGCCGACGCGGCGGGTCGGGGAATCCGGCACCGCCAGTTCCGGGTGCGCGGTTTCCAGCGTTTCCAGCTCGCGCATCAGGCGGTCGTATTCGGCATCCGGGATGGATGGATCGTCGAGCACGTAGTAGCGGTAATTGGCGTCATCGATGGCGCCGCGCAGCGTTGCGGCCTGCCGCGCCACGGCTGTTTGCTGGGTCATGGTAGCTTGGCCACGTATGCAGGTAGTTCGGTGAACCCAACCAGTTTAACCGTCGCTTCCGGCGTCTCCGCCCCGTGCGGCGGGCGCGCAGCGACGGATCAGGAATCCGAAAGGTAACGGAAAGGTTGCTGTTGCAGTATCGGTTCCGGGTGAGGTTGCGGTCCCTCTTTGTCAGTGAGCAGTTCCGGAGCAACCCTCGTGCTGCCGGCTGTTCATGGTCTCACCCCCGTGCCCGGCCTGCGTCGAACCCCTCCCCGGTGACGCAGGCCGGACGCGCTTTGTTTATGCGCGGATCCATCCGCGCGAAAGCGAAACCGGCCCTCCCTGGCCGACTTTCCACGACAGCCAGCGATCGTCCCTGATCGGCATGGCAGCAATCACAAATACTTTGGGCAAGCAGCCATCCATGGCGCCGGGCACCGGCCCGGCCGTCCTTGGCCGGTCGCTCGGCCTGGCACGCGATGCCACCGGCATCGCGTAAGCGCCCGTTCTCGCCCTGGCTTTCCACAACGGCCGCTTCGAATACGAGCACTGCGTAAGCGGTTAAAATGCCGCATTCTTTTCGCGACGCCGACCACGCGAACGTTCCCTGATGTCCGAAGCGAGTGCTCCCGAAGGCACGGCGCGCATGCGCGGCCTGATCTGGCTGGTCGCGGCCGCGTTCTTCATGCAGACGCTGGACTCGACCATCGTCAACACGGCGGTACCCAGCATCGCGCACGCGCTGGCAGTGCCGCCGATCTCGCTCAAGACCGCGCTCACGAGTTACGTGCTGACGCTGGCGATCTGCATTCCCGCAAGCGCATGGCTTTCCGACCGCTTCGGCACGCGGCGCGTGTTCGCCGCGTCCATCTGGATATTCACGCTGGGTTCGCTGGCCTGTGGCGTATCGCAGAATCTCACCCAGCTGGTCGCCGCGCGTGTGCTGCAAGGCGTCGGCGGCGCGCTGCTGATGCCGATCGGGCGCTACGTGCTGGTGCGCGCGTTCGGCCCAAGGGATTTCGTCGCGGCAATGAGCACCGCCGGCATCCCGGGCCTGCTGGGGCCGGTGGTCGGCCCGCTGCTGGGCGGCGTGCTCTCGCAGTACGCGTCGTGGCGGTTGATCTTCCTGGTCAACGTGCCGGTGGGCGTCGTCGGCCTGTGGCTCAACCGGCGGCAGATGCCGGATTTCCGCGGCGAGCGCCGTCCGTTCGACTGGATCGGCTTCGTGTTGTTCGCACTCGCCTCGGGGATGCTCTTGACCGCAGCGGAGACCGCTGGCGATGGCGACTACCGCAACGCCGGCATCGCGGCGCTGGCCGGGCTGGCGTGCGGCTTCGCCTACTGGCGCTACGGACAGCGGGCCCGGCATCCCGTGGTGGACCTGTCCCTGCTCAAGGTGCGCAGCTTCTCGATCGCGCTGGGCGGCGGCATGTGCACGCGGCTCGGCACGGCGGGCCTGTCCTTCATCCTGATGCTGTTCCTGCAGGTCGGCTGCGGCTGGACCCCGACCGCGGCAGGCATGATGATTGTGCCGCAGGCGATCGCGATGGTGCTGATGAAATTCCTGATCGACCGCATCCTCAAACGCCATGGCTACCGGCGCACCCTGTTCGTGAACACGGCGCTGGCGACGGCATTGCTGGCCTGCTTCGCGCTGTTCAACGCCGCCACGCCGTGGTGGATGATCGCATCGCTGATGTTCGCCTACGGCTTCGTGATGAGCCTGCAATACACCTCGATGAACACCCTCGCCTTCGTGGACCTGCCGCCCGAGCGCGCCGCCCAGGCCTCTTCGGTGACGTCCGCGGTGCAGTACCTCGTGATCAGCTTCGGTATCGCGCTTTCGTCATGGTTGCTGGCGATCTTCCTCAACGGCCACCACCACGACCCTGCGGCCTACGTGCGTGGTTTCCGCGCCGCGGTTCTGGTGATGGCCGCGCTGTCGCTGGTTGCCGTATACGTGTTCACCCGCCTGCGCCACGACCGGCCGTTGCGAAGGCCGGTTAGTACGCCTGAGACCGCTGTATGACAACTCACTGCCGTTCGCGCTGAGCGTAGCGAGCGATAGCGAGCGAAGTCGAAGCGCTGCCCTTCGACTCCGCGGCCTGGCGGCCGCGACGCTCAGGGCGAACGGTATCGGGCGAGACAGAGGCGCACCTGCACTGGCGTCGTGTAGCATCGCGCGATGGCCGACACCACCGTGATCCTGCTGGAGGTCTTCATCATCTTCGCCGCCGCGCAGGCGGGCGGCCTTGCGGCGCGCTGGATACGCCTGCCGGACGTGGTCGGCCAGATCGTGATCGGCTGTGTCGTCGGTCCCTCGCTGCTCGGCTGGATCACGCCCGGCGAGCCGCTGGAAGTGTTGTCGGAAATCGGCGTGGTGCTGCTGCTGTTTTCGGTCGGGCTGGAGACGCGGCTGGAAGACGTGAAACGCGTGGGCGGCAGCGCTTTCGCCGTGGGCGTGATCGGCGTGATCATCCCGTTCGTGTGCGGCACGCTCTGGGCGCATTCGATAGGACCCGATTGGCCGCGCTCACTGTTCGTCGCCGCGGCGTTCGTGGCAACTTCGGCCGGCATCACGGCGGCCGTATTGAAGCAGATGGGCGCGCTGCGCCGCACCGAGAGCCGCGTGATCCTGGGCGCCGCGGTGATCGACGACATCCTGGCGATGCTGTTGTTGGGTGTAGTGGTGGCGATCCAGGCGGGCGGCTCATTGCGCGTCGGCAGCCTGCTCGCGGTCGCGGGCGAGGCGGTGGGCTTCGTGCTGGTCGTCGGCTGGCTCGGTACGCTGATGATGCGGCGCGGATCGAAGTGGCTGGAACACACGCGCGATCCGTTGTCGCCATTGCTGGTGGTGCTGGTGCTCTGCCTCGGGCTTGCCTGGATCGCTACGCGTTTCGGGCTGGCCGCGATCATCGGCGCGTTCCTCGCCGGCATGATCGCATCGGAGACACGGCAACGCGTGCAACTGGAAGAACAGATGCAGCCGTTGCTCGCATTGCTGACGCCGTTCTTTTTCGTGCTCACCGGCGCCAAGGTGGACCTTGCGAAACTCGCCAGCGGCGAAGCGCTGTGGCTGCTGCTGGTCGCGACGCTGCTGGCGCTCGGCACCAAGCTGGCAGGCGGCTGGCTGGGCGCGTTGCGGCTGGGTCCGCGCAGCGCGCTGATCGTCGGCGTGGGCATGATCCCGCGCGGCGAGGTCGGTATCGTGGTCGCGGCGCTGGGTTTGTCCGCGGGCGTGTTCGGCGACATGCTCTATGCGGTGATCATCGCGATGAGCCTGCTCACCTCGATCATCGCGCCGCCATTCCTGGCGCTGCTGTTGAAGCGTGATGCCGACGCGTTGCAGGACCCGGCATCCGCAACGAGGGACCCGTAGGGATCAAGGCTTTGCCATCACCTTGACGGAATCGCGCGCATCCATCGCGCCGTCGCCGATCACCTCAGCCGTCCTGCCGCGGGTTGCGCGCGCGACGACTGCGGCGTGGCGGGCGGTTTACGACCCGGTGCTTCGATGCATGGCCAATTCCTCGTGCACGCGCTGGAGATCCGCGGGCGTATCGACGTCGGTCATGCCGAAGGTGGCGAAGTGTTCGACGCGGTGCGCCTCGCGGTCGAGCAGCGCGCGGGCGCCATGCGCACCGGACCAGTTCGACAGGGCCTCGAAGCAGTCGCGTGGGAACAGCACGGGTGGACCATCCACGCCACGCTGCGTGGTGACGAGGATCGCATCGGCTGCTGCGCGGTGGCGTGCCAGCATGTGCTGCAGCATTGCCACATCCAGCAGCGGCTGGTCGGCAAGGCACAACAGTGAGCCGGTGGCGCCGGGGAAATCAGCAACCACGCGACGGATGCCGGCGGCGAGCGAGCTGCCCATGCCGTCGGCCCAGCGGGTATGACGTTCTATCGACACGGGCAATCCTGCGAGCGCGGTTTCGACCTGCACCGCGTGCGCGCCGAGGACGGCGACCACGGGCGCGCCGACTTCGAGCAAACTGCGCGCAACCCGCCGCAGCATCGGTTCGCCGTCGATCGGTGCCAACTGCTTGATGCTGCCGTAGCGCTCACCCGCACCTGCGGCGAGCAGCACGACGGGCACCTGCCGTGCATTGGCGGCCGGCACGTTCATGCGTGCAGCGCGCCGTTGCCGTCGCGCAACGAGCCGCCCCCGCGGCCGTTGAGTGCCGCGATGATTTCCGCCGCGATGGCCAAGGCGATTTCCCGCGGCGTTTCCGAGCCGATGTCGAGCCCGGCCGGAGCGTGCAGCCCCGCGATGGGTGGCAACAGACCCTGGAGCATTCGCGAGGTGCGTTCGCGTGAACCGATCGCGCCCAGATACGCGACGGGTGCGTCGCGCAAGACAGCGAGCCAGGCGAGATCCTGCGCGAGGTTGTGGGTCATCACGACCACCGAACTGTAACGGTCGAATGTCAACACGTCACACAAGGTTTGTGGCGTCGCGTGCACGGCATGCGCACCGGGCGGAAGCATCGCTTCCTGCAAACGTTCCGGATTCGAATCGACCAGCGTCGTGCACCAGCCCAGCGCATGGCCGGTCGAGAGCAGTGCACGCGCGGTTGCGTTGCTGCCGATCGCGACCAGCGCGTGCTGCGGCCCGATGCGCTCGATCAGTACATCGGCCGTACCGTTCGTTGCAGGCAAACGCAATGTCGCGGCGCGCGGCGTACGGTCCGACGCAATCGCGTGCACGACGGCCTGGCGCAGGCCGGCATCGCCGAGATCGTCGAAGCACGACCGATCGCCGCACCATAGCGCGCGGCGCGGCGGCACGATCCCACCATCCAGCGCGAACACGGTCGCGACAACGACGTCGCGGCGACTTTCGAGACAGTCCGCCAGTGCATCGAAGAACGCGCCTGCCCGCGCATCCACGAGCGGTTCGATCAGCACGTCCAGTTCGCCACCGCAGCCCATTTCCACCAGCACGTCGAGGCCCGAGTCCGCGTTGTAACGCGCCAGTTCGGGGCGGTCGCCGGCGATCACGCGTCGCGCACGCTGCACGATGTCATGTTGCGGACAACCGCCGGACAACTCGCAAACGGCGCTACCGTCGGCACGCACCAGCATGCGCGTGCCGGCGCGGCGGAAGGTGGCGCCGCGGGTCGCGGTGATCGTCGCCAGTGCGGCGGGCTGCCCGTCACGCACGGCATCGCGCATCGCGTCGATCAATGTCCACAGCTCGTGCGCCGAACCCAACGGTAACCCCATGCGGATGCCCGACAACTACGCCTTGCCCATGGCCGCCTTGACGCGCTCGGGCCGGAAGGGCTTCTGGCGCAGGCGCACGCCGACCGCGTCGTAGACGGCATTGCTGATGACCGCAGCGGTCGGGCAGGTCGAGGGCTCGCCGCCGCCGGTCGGCTTGAACTCCGGACTGTTGTTCACCAGCACCATCTCGATGCTGTCCGGAATCTCATGGAAACGCAGGATCGGGTAGCCCGCCCAATCGCGACTGGTGACGTGCGCATGGTCGAAGGTAATCTCCTCGTGCAGCGCGCGACTCATGGACTGGATGATGTTGCCCTCGATCTGGTTGCGCATGCCGTCCGGGCTGATGACCAGGCCGTTGTCGTGCGCAACGACGACGCGCACGACGCGGATTTCGCCGGTCTGCTGATCGACTTCGACGTCCGCGATGGTTGCGACAAGGCTGTCGTCGCGATTGACCCACGCGACGCCGCGGCCCCTGGCCTTGCGACCGCCCTGCTTGCCGGCACTGAACGCCACGCGTGGCTGCCACCCGTAGAGCTTTGCAGCGGCCTTGAGCACACCGATGGTGCGCGGTTGCTTCAAGTACTTGAGTCGGAACTCCAGCGGATCCTGCCTGGCCGCCGCCGCCAGTTCGTCGATGAAGGCTTCCATCGCGAAGGTGGTCTCGAACTGACCCGGCGCACGCATCCACGCCGTGATCACGCCGACGCGGCTCTCGTTGTGGGATGACACTTCCGCGTTGTCGAACGCGTACTCGTAACCGATCGCGGCGTTGCCGAGATTGACCTTACCGACGGGTTTGCCGATCAACTCCGAAGGCAGCAAGCGGGTGTCGGAAAACGTCGGTACCCACATGTGGTGGCGCCACGCCGTGACCTCGCCGTGCGCGTCGAGCCCACCTTCGAGTTCCTGGACGATCGGCGGTTCCTTCGGATCCCACCCGTGCGAATCCCAGCGCATCCACTGCACGCGCACCGGGCGGCCGGCGGCCCGCGACATGATCGCGGCATCCGCCATCACGTGTTCCAGGCCATTGCGTCCGTATTGACCCGCCGCCTCGACCCAGCGGACTTCGACTTTGTCGATCGGCAATCCCAACAATTCGGCCAGATCACGCTGCGCCTGGTGCGGCATCTGCGTGCCGCCCCAGACGATGGCCTTGTCCTTGCTTACATCCGCGATCGCACATTCGGGGCCGATCGAACCGTGTGTCTCGAACGGCGTGAGGTACGTGGCCTTGAGAGTGCGCGCAGCGGATTTGAGCGCGGTGTCCACGTCGCCGTGTTTGGCCACCGATTCCGGCTTGCCCGGTGCCTTGCGCACCGCGTCCCAGACCTCGTCGGTCGCGGCCAGACCGTTCCAATTGGACCACTTCGCGAGACCATCGTCCGGCCCCTTGCGGTGGAGTTTGGAGCCCAGCC
>DATFGL010000262.1:0-23826 GCA_035249465.1 Rhodanobacteraceae bacterium
CTTTTCCAGCGCCACCATGCCGGCTTCGACGAATTCGTAAGCGAGCCCGCACTCGAGCGCGTCCAGCACCTTCAGGGTGGCGGCCATGATCTCCGGGCCGATGCCGTCGCCACGAATTACCGCAATCGTCTTGGTCACGCAGAACTCCAGTTGGGCCTGCCGTTGCGGCAAGACCTCGGCAAACAAAACTGGAATTATCGCGGGAAATGCGCGTCAGGCCAAGCGGATCAGGCCCCAGCCAGAAGGTCCTGCAGCCGCCCGCTGCGATCCGCCGCGGCGAGCTGGTCGAAGCCGCCCACATGCACGCCGTTGATGAAAATCTGCGGCACGGTACGGGCGTCGGGCGCGCGCGTCAGCATCTCGCGGCGCGCGTTCGCGTCGGCGTCGATGCGCCGTTCGCGCCAGGACAGGCCCCTGGACTGCAGGAGGTTCTTGGCGGCGACGCAATACGGGCACATCGCCGTGGAGTAGATTTCGATGTCGGCCATGAGACGAATGATCCCGGGTTGTGCTGCATTTTACCGGTGCTGAACGCGCGGGAAGCGAGAATGGCAGCCGGTTTCCGGCAACCCGCATTCAGCCTAAACTCGAACCATTCAAATTTTCGCCGGTCACATTCAGGACGGATCCAGCCGATTCGAACATGCCGTTCCGCTTTCGCCGCCAGACCTTGTTCGCGTTCGCCGCCGCGGTGGCCCTGTCGCTGCCCGTGGCCGCGCAGCAGGCGGACGTGCGTCTGCCCAGCCTCGGCAGTTCGGCCGACACGGTCATGTCTCCGCAGGAAGCCGAACAGTACGGCGCGGAATTCCTGCGCGAATTGCGCGCGGCGCACCTCGTGCTGGACGACCCGCAGGTGGACCAATACCTGCGCACGCTGGGTTACCGGCTGGCCTCAGCCAGCGCCGATCCGGGCCAGCACTACACCTTCACCCTGATCAACATTCCCGAGATCAACTCGTTCGCCACTTTCGGCGGCTACATCTTCATTTTTTCCGGCATGTTCACCGTCACGCAGGATCAGGACCAACTGGCGGCGGTGATGGCGCACGAATTGGCGCACATCAGCCAGCACCACCTGCAGCGCGCGATCGAGGACCAGAAAAAATCCACCCCGCTGTACGTACTGGGCGCGTTCGCGGCGGCGCTGGCGGCATCGCGCGCGGATTCCGGCAACCGCTACGCCCAGAACCAACCCTACGGTTACGGCTACGGCAACACGCCGTACCAGCAGGGTGTCGACCCTGCCATCGGCGCGTTCTATTCGGTGATGGCGATGATGCAGCAGCACATGATCGACTTCACCCGCAAGGACGAGGAGGAAGCCGACCACGTGGGCATCGAGACGCTGGCCAAGGCCGGGTTCAACCCCGAGGGCATGGCGACGGTGTTCGCACGCATGCAGGCGCTGCTGCGCCCCGGCGGAGACGGCGGCATGGCGGCCGGCAACATCCCCGACTTCCTGCAGGACCACCCGGTCAGCAGCGTCCGCATCGCCGATGCGCGTGCCCGCGCGCATGTGCTGGAGCAGCAGGTGAAATCCCGGCCTTCCGGCAACGGCAACGATTCTTCCGTGGCGGGTCTGCTGCCGCTGCCGTTCGTCAAGGGCAACGCTTCGCTGCTCGATCATTCCGTGCGTGGCCCCAGCGAAAAGCAATACGAATTGATGCGCGAGCGCGTGCGCGTGCTATCGTCCAGCGATCCTCGCTCGGTGCTGGACTACTACACACGCAACATGGCGGACAACGCCAGGTTCTCAGCATCGGCGTCCAACCGTTACGGCTATGCACTTGCGCTGCTGCAAGTGAACCACGCCACCAAGGCGGTGCCGGTCATGCAGAAACTGGTGGACGCGAGCCCCGGCGACCTCACCCTGGCGCTGGGCCTGGCGGATGCGGAACGCCACGCCGGCCGGCGCACCCAAGCCCTGCAACGCTACGCCGCCCTCAACACTGCGTGGCCCAATGATCCGGCGATCGTGCTGGACTACAGCCGGGCGCTGCTCGACAGCGGCGCCAAGGCCGATGCGAAGACCGCGCAAGGCCTCTTGAAGCCACTGCTCAACGACGACTCCGAGCCTTCGCTGTACGCGACCTACGGCCACGCCTGCCATGTCGCGGGCGACGAAGTGCACGCAGGGATCGCTTATGCCGACGCGACCTTCCTGTCCGGCCAGGCTGCCGACGCACTCGACCAGTTGCACCGCTTGCTGAAGCGCAACGATCTCGACTACTACAGCCGCGCGCAGATCAACGCGCGCATCGCGCAGATCACGCCCATCGTGCTGGAAATCCGCCGGCGGCATCTCGACCAGGACCAGAACGGCGGCGACGACAATTCGCTGCAGGGTCGCCAGACCGGCCTGCGCATCGGCGCCTGCGCGGGCGCTGCGTGCCTGCAGCCTTGAACGCCCGGGCCTGGCGCTCGCGTATCATGCCGTTTTCGCGTTGAACGCCACCCGCGCCATGACCGCCATCCGACATCCGCTCCGCCCACTGCTCACCGCCTCGCTCGCGGTGTTGCTGTTTGCGTTCGCCGCCGCCCGCGCGAACGCGGAAACACCGCCTGCCCCGGCTTCCTCAACGGCGGTGCCGGCTGCCGCCGCGCACCCGCAGGTTGAATTCAAGACCTCGCAGGGCGACTTCGTGATCGAGCTGTTTCCAGACAAGGCGCCCAAGACCGTCGCCAACTTCCTGCAGTACGTGAAGGACGGTTTCTACGACGGCACGGTGTTTCACCGCGTGATCCCGGGATACTTGATCCAGGGCGGCCTGTACACGCGCGAATTGCGGCCCAAGCGCACGCAGCCACCGATTCCCGACGAGGCCAACAATGGCTTGTCGAACCTGCGCGGCACCGTCGCCGCGGCGCGCGGGCCCGATCCCGATTCCGCCACCGCGCAGTTCTTCATCAATGTGGTGGACAACCCGCGCCTCGATTACGTTGGCAACCAGAGCGGCATGACCTGGGGATACGCGGTGTTCGGCAAGATCGTCAAGGGCATGGACGTGGTGGACAAGATCGACAACCTGCCGACCGGCCCGCAAGGACCATTCATCGGCGACGTGCCGCGCCCGCTGGTGATCATCGAAAGCGCGAAGCTGATCGGTGAAGCCGCGCACCCCACCCAGGAACCGGTGTCGCCGGTCACCGGCCAGGCGCCGGCTTCGACGCCCGCGTCCAAGAAGAAACCCGGCGCGAAGCACTGACACAGTGGTCACACTGTTCGTCTCGGACTTGCACCTCGACGATGCGCGCCCGCAGATCGTCGAAGACTTCGAACGCTTCTGCGCCGGCGAAGCGCGCACTGCCGACGCGCTGTACGTGTTGGGTGACCTGTTCGAGGCCTATGTTGGTGACGACGACGATGCGGCGCTGAACGCGCGCATCGCGTCGGCACTGCATGGCGTCGCCGCCGCCGGCGTGCCCGTGCATTTCATCGTGGGCAACCGCGACTTTCTGCTGGGCGAGGCTTACGCAAGCCGCTGCGGCATGGATCTTCTCGATGACGGCGTCATCGTCGACCTGTACGGCACACCGACCCTGATCCTGCACGGCGACGTGTTGTGCACCGACGACACCGCTTACCTGGCATTCCGCAAGCAGGTGCGCGATCCCGCGTGGCAGAAAGCGTTCCTCGCGCGGCCGCTGGTCGAGCGCCGCGCGTTCGCGGCGCAGGCCCGCGACGCCAGCCTCACGCACACGTCCACGACGGACATGGCGATCATGGACGTCAGCCTCAACGCGGTGGAAAGCGCGCTGCGCCAAGCTGACGTTACGCGCATGATCCATGGCCACACGCATCGCCCCGCGATCCACGACTTCACGCTGGACGGCAAACCCGCGCAACGCACCGTGCTGGGCGACTGGTACGAACAGGGTTCGGTGTTGCGGGTGACACCCGACGGTGCCGAGTTGCGCGGACTCGCCGCCTAGGAACGTCTATTTGGCTCGTCATTCCGGGGCCGCGGCAGCTCTTCGCGGCGGAACCCGAAGCGGTCGTGCACGCGCCAGGGCATCAAACCGATTCCGGCTTCGGGCCTGCGTCCCGCCCCGGAATGACGATCTTTGTCAGGGAGCCGCTGCACGTTCATCCGCCCGCGGCGTCTATCGCCTCGCGCAGGCGGTCCACTCCAACGATTTCCATGTCACCCACGCGCGCGGATTTCTTCGGCGCGTTCGCTTGCGGCACGATCGCGCGGCGAAAGCCGTGGTGCGCGGCTTCCCTCAGGCGTTCCTCGCCATTCGGCACCGGCCGCACTTCGCCGGACAAGCCGACCTCGCCGAACGCCACGGTTTTCTCCGGCAACGCGCGATCACGGAACGATGACAACACCGCCAGCAACACCGGCAGGTCGGCTGCGGTTTCCTGCACGCGGATGCCGCCGACCACGTTGACGAACACGTCCTGGTCGAACACCGCGGCGCCACCGTGGCGATGCAGTACGGCCAGCAGCATCGCGAGCCGGTTCTGTTCCAGCCCCAGCGCGACGCGACGCGGATTGCCGAGGTTCGACTGATCGACCAGCGCCTGCACTTCCACCAGCAACGGACGCGTGCCCTCGCGGGTCACCATCACCGCGCTGCCGGGGGTCGCGCCCTGCTGCGAGGACAGGAAAATCGCGGATGGATTCGGCACCTCGCGCAGACCCTTGTCGCCCATCGCGAACACGCCGAGTTCGTTGACCGCGCCGAAACGGTTCTTGAACGCGCGCAACACCCGGAAACGCGAACCCACCTCGCCCTCGAAATACAGCACCGCATCAACCATGTGTTCGAGCACGCGCGGACCGGCGATGCCGCCTTCCTTGGTCACATGGCCCACGAGGAACACCGACGTGCCACTCTGCTTGGCGAAACGCGTCAGCCGCGCCGCGGACTCGCGCACTTGAGATACCGAACCCGGCGCGGCCGGCAAGGTTTCGGTCCAGATCGTCTGGATGGAGTCGATCACCAATACGCGCGGCTTTTCCGCGGCCGCGTGTTCAAGGATGCGTTCGACGCAGGTTTCCGCGAGGGCGCGCAGCGGCGCGAGTTCCAATCCGAGCCGATGTCCGCGCGCGGCAATCTGTGCCAGCGATTCCTCGCCGCTCACGTACAAACCCGGCAGGCGTTCGCCCAACGCCGCCAACGTCTGCAGCAGCAACGTGGATTTGCCGATACCAGGATCGCCGCCCACCAGCACCACCGAACCTTCCACCAGGCCACCGCCCAGCACGCGATCGAGTTCGCCGATCCGCACCAGATGGCGTTGCTCGACCTCGCCCGCGACGCCCGCCAGCGGCTGCACCTTCGACGCTTCGATGCCGGCGTAACCGACCCGGCGCACCGCCGCGCCGGCTTCCTTCGCCGGTTCCACGACAAACGCGCTCAGCGTGTTCCACTGGCCGCAGGCCTCGCACTGGCCCTGCCACTTCGGATACTCCGCGCCGCAGTCACCGCAGACATAAGCCGTCTTCGCTTTCGCCATCACGCACCATCCTCCGCAAACAGCACGCGCCGCGTGACGCCACAGGTGAGTTCATAGGCAATGGTGCCGGCGTGGTCGGCGATGGTTTCGACCGGCAACTTCGGCCCCCACAGCGTCACCACGTCACCGACGTTTGCATCCGGCGTCTCCCGCAAATCCAGTGTCAACAAATCCATCGACACGCGGCCGATCACCGCGGCGGGCGCATCGCCGATCAACACCGGCGTGCCGGATGGCGCGCTGCGTGGATAGCCGTCGCCGTAGCCGATCGAGGCGATGCCGATGCACATGTCTTCCGGGCATTCGTATGTCGCGCCATAGCCGACGCTCTCGCCGCGCGCGATGCGGTTGATCGCGACGAGCCGCGTGGTCAGCGTCATGGCGGGCGCGAAACCGAAATCCGCGCCGGTCTTGCCCTGGGCGACCGACAAGCCGTACAACAATCCGCCCACGCGAATCCAGTTGCCACGCGCCTGCGGCCAGCCGAGCATGCCGGCGGAATTCGACAACGTGCGTTCGCCGGGCAACCCCTGGGTCGCGTCGAGGAAGCACTGCACCTGGCGCGCCGTGAGGTCGTTGTCGAATTCATCTGACGACGCGAAATGCGTCATCAGCACGATGGTAGGATCAACCGCGGGCAGTGCGCGCAGGCGCGCGTGCAGTTCCGCGGCGCGCCCGGGCGCAAACCCCAGCCGGTGCATGCCGGTGTCGAGCTTCAGCCAGACTTTCAGCGGATCGCCGCCGCGCTCGGATTCCAGCATCGCGAGCTGCGATTCGTGGTGGATCACCGCTTCCAGTCGCAACCGGCGCATCTCGGCGAGATCGCTCGCCGCGTCGGGACCGGACAGCACCACGATGCGCTGGCGATGTCCCGCCGCGCGCAGGCGCAGTCCATCGGCGATCGACGCCACGCCGAACGCGTCGGCATCGCCCAACGCGCGCGCGCAGCGTTCGAGTCCGTGGCCATAGGCATCGGCCTTCACCACCGCCATGACTTTCGCGTCGCCCGCGAGCGTGCGAACCCGCGCCAAATTGCCGCGCAAGGCGTCGAGGTGGATCGTGGCCGTGGCGGAGCGGCTCAAACGCTCACTCCATGCTTCCGATGTACGCCTCGGGCGCGTAATTCTCGAATTTGGTGTACTGGCCGAGGAAGGTCAGCTTGACGGTATCGATGGGGCCGTTGCGTTGCTTGCCGATGATGATCTCGGCGATGCCCTTGTGGTTGGATTCCTTGTTGTAGACCTCGTCGCGATAGATGAACAGGATCAGGTCGGCGTCCTGCTCGATCGCGCCAGATTCGCGCAGGTCGCTCATCACCGGGCGCTTGTCGTTGCGCTGCTCCAGCGCGCGATTCAACTGCGACAGCGCGATCACCGGCACGTCCAGTTCCTTGGCCATGGCCTTGAGGTTCCGCGAAATCTCCGAGATTTCCGTCGCGCGGTTTTCCTTGTTGCCGGGCACCTGCATCAATTGCAGGTAATCGATCACCACGAGGCCGAGGCCGTGCTCACGCATCATGCGGCGTGCGCGCGAACGCAGTTCCCCGGGCGACAAAGCCGGCGTGTCGTCAATGAAGATCTTTGATTCGGACAACAACGATGCGGCCTGGCTGACCCGCGGCCATTCCTCTTCCGCGAGTTCACCAGATCGCAAATCCTTCTGGTTGATGCGGCCCATCGAAGAAATCAAACGAAACGCCAATTGCGACGCCGACATTTCCATCGAGAACACCAGCACCGGCTGCTTGGCGCGCATCGCGACCGCTTCGGCGATGTTGAGCGCAAACGCGGTCTTGCCCATCGACGGACGACCCGCGACGATCACCAGATCCTGGCGCTGCATGCCCGACGTCAAATCGTCGAGATCCTTGAAGCCGGTGGTGAGGCCATTCAACTGGCCGCGGTTGGCATAGCGCTGCGCCAGCAGTTCCACGGCTTCCTTGACCGACTGGCGCACCGGGATCACCTGCTTGCGGCCACGCGCGCCGGCCTCGGCGATCTTGAACACACGCTGCTCGGCGGCTTCGAGGATTTCCGGCGTGTTGCGGCCTTCCGGATTGAATCCGTCGCCCACAATTTGCGTACCAGCTTCGATGAGTTTGCGCAGCACCGCCTTGTCGCGCACGATGTCGGCGTAGGCCGCGATGTTGGCTGCGCTGGGCGTGTTGTTGGCGAGTTCCGCTAGATACGCGACGCCGCCGATGTTGGTGGTTTCGCCATGGCGCTCGAACCACTCGCCCAGGGTCACCGCATCGCACGGCTTGCCGCCCATCGCGAGTTCGCCGATCGCGCGGAAGATCAAGCGGTGTTCGCGACGATAGAAATCTTCTTCGGTGATGCGGTCGGCGACCTGGTCCCAGGCCTCGCCGACCAGCATCAGGCCACCCAACACCGACTGCTCGGCCTCGATGGAATGCGGCGGCACGCGCAAGACGTCGACACGCGGCGGCGGACTGCGTTCGGGGAGGACGGCGCTCATCGGCGCAGCACGGTCAACGGCTTCGACATGCCGACGATCATACGAGTGTGTGTCTCGCCGCGCGATACAACACCTTCAAGGAACAGGCTGTGGAAAACCTGTGGAATCCCGGTGCACGACAAGCGTTTTACAGCCCGAATCTGGACGGTGCATAGACCGCAGCATCCAGCACGGGCTTCTGGTCCGCAATCAACGACGCCACCAGCTCCGCGGTCGCCGCGCTCATGCTGACGCCCAGCATGCCGTGGCCGGTCGCGAGCATGAGATTGCTCCAGCGGCGCACCGGTCCGATCAGTGGAATCTCGTCCACGGACATCGGACGCCAGCCCCACCACTCTTCGCGCACCTCGCCACCCAGCGGCGCGCGCAGATACGCGGACGCTCCGCGCCGCAGGGCGTCCAGCCGCGTGCGGTTGAGGTGTTCGTCGTAACCCGAGAATTCCATCGTGCTGCCGAGCCGATACCCCGAACCCCATGCGGTCACGCATACGCTGGGCTCGTGCAACACCAGCGCGCGGCGCGGACACGGGTCGGGCCGCGACATCGTGATCGAATAGCCCTTGCCCGGCTGGATCGGCACCTTGAGGCCGAGCTTCGCCGCGAGCTGCGGCGTCCATGCGCCCAAGGCCATCACGATGCGGTCGCCTGAAAACGTGCCGCGTGACGTGCGCACCGCATCCACGCGTTCGCCCGCGCAGCCGAAAGCCTCGATCGTCGCGCCGCCTTCGATCGTGCCGCCGCATTCGCGCACCCGGCGAGCAAGGCCGTCCACCAACCGGTCCGGACGCAGTTGTGCATCGTCCGCGTGCAGGATGCCGCCGGCCACGCCCGGCAGCAGCGCCGGTTCCATGGCCTCGACCTCGTCGCCGCGCAACGGCGCCGCCGCAATACCGAGCCGGTGCAGCCACTCGATCCCGGCGCGTTCATGCGCCAGCGCGCGCGCGTCGCGATAGACGATCACATTGCCCGCGGGTGCGTATTCGCACTCGATGCCTTCGTCCACCAGCACGCGCGGCAGCAAAGTCCAGGAACGCTGCAGGATCGCGGCGCGCGCGATCGCGGCGCGTTCGGCGAATGCCTGGTTGCAGTGGCGGGCGAAACCCAGCAACCAACGCCAGCGGTCCCAGTCGGGTCGCGGATTCACGTACAGCGGCGCATCGCGGCGCAACATCCAGTGCAACGCGCGCCACGGCATTTCCGGCACCGTCAGCGGAATCGCGTGGCTGGGGGTCAAGGTGCCGCAATTGCCGTGCGACGCGCCGGAGCCCGGCTCGCTTCGATCCAGCACCCGCACCGAAGCGCCGCGGTGCAGCAATGCCAGTGCACAGGACAGGCCGATCACGCCACCACCAAGTACCAGGACGTCACTGCGCGCTGCTTCCATCCGTCCATTCTAAAGGCGCGGAGGCGCGTTCCTGCACGAAGCGGCTCTCCGCGGCGACGGGACGCATCGGATGCCCCAGGCCGCCGCCTGCGCGCCAGCCTGTCCGTGCAAAGCCCTTTCGGAACAGGTTGGCATCATTCGTGCTTGCATGGAACTGCCACAGAGGGAATCCAGATGAACGCCAACACCGATACCGATTTTTGCAGCGTCCCCGAAGTCCTGCTGATGCTGCGCGCGCCGGGCGCAGGCTGGCTCGCCACGCTGCTCGCCGCGCTGGACGAAGCCAGCCGTGATCCCGACTTCAACGCCTCCCATCGCGCCATCCTCGCGCGCTGCCTCGACGAACAGGCCGTGCCCGTGGCCGTCGCCGAAGCTGCCCGCCAGCGCACGATCCAGTTCGAAGAAGCACTGGAAGCAACCATCGAGGCCGAATCACGGCATTCGGATCAGCGCGTCGCCTGCTGACGCGTTCGCTGGACGCGACAGGCGCCATCGGTTAACGTCCACCCGGCCTTGAGACGTGCCCGTGCCGAGACGATGATAGCCAGCCGCCAGAATCCATCCCCGGACGCCGCGACATGCGCGTCCACGCAGCGGATTTCCCGGGCTTGAACGCCGGCCGGCACATTGCCCGATTGCTGGCTGCAGCCTCGATCCTGTTGCTCGCCGCCTGCGCGAGCATTGCACCGGTTCGTTCCCCCAACATATCCCCCGGCGCCCCGCCCGCGACCATCGCCAACAACGTGCTGATACGCGCGATCGGCTTGGTCGGCACGCCGTACCGGTGGGGCGGCAACACTCCGGAATCCGGTTTCGATTGCAGCGGCCTCGTCGACTATGTTTTCCGCAGCGAGGCCGGCCTGCGATTGCCGCGCACATCGCACGCGATCGCCGCGCTGGATGCACCGAAAGTCGCGCGCGATGACCTGCAAGCGGGCGACCTGTTGTTCTTCGGCCGCCGCCATCGCGTCAACCACGTGGCCATCTATGTCGGCAACGGCCGATTCGTGAACGCGCCGGACAAGGGCGGCACGGTTCGACTGGACCACCTGGACGGTTATTATTGGCGCGACCATTTCCTGTTCGCCAAGCGCGTGCTCACGCCGCGCGTACGCGCCGCGCTGGCGGCGGATTGAACCGCGCGGGATGCGCGCCATGCCACCCGCCGCACCGTCGCGCGCGGTCCGCCTTCCATGGAACCAACGATGCAGAACTTCACCTTGCTGGTTGGCCGACTCGGACTCTCGTTGATCTTCATCCTGTCGGGCATCGGTAAAATCACCGCCTACCATGCCACCGCCAGCGTGCTGGTGGCGCAGGGCCTGCCACCCGGCTTGCTGCCGCTGGTGATCTTCGCCGAGCTGGGCGGCGGCCTCGCCATCCTGTGCGGACTCCTGACGCGCTGGGCGGCGGCGGGATTGTTCTTCTACTGCATCCTCGCGGCGGTGATCTTCCATAACCACTTCGCCGACCACGAACAGTGGATCAATTTCATGAAGAACCTGGCGATCGCCGGGGGATTCCTGGTGCTGGCCGTGCAGGGTCCGGGTCTGCTGTCGCTGGACGGATGGCGCAGGCGGCGCAAGCAGAGGCAGAAAATCTTCTTTTGACTCAACGCGGTATGGCAGCAGGCTGCAAGTGTGCCTGCTTTTCGCCCCGTCGGGCTAGTTGCTGGTGGTTGTACTACCCGGTAGCCCGCTCGCACTGCGGGCGGAGTCGCTCCCGGCGCGTCAACCGTGCGAATGCCCGTCGCCGGGATGCGCATGTCCGTGCTGGAGTTCTTCCGGCATGGCGGCGCGCACGCCGACGATCTCGATGTCGAAATGCAAGCTCTTGCCGGCCAGCGGATGATTGTGGTCGACGTCGATCGAGCTCATGCCGACCTTGTGGATGGTCACCATGCGCTGGCCGCCATCCTTCGTCTGCAGCACGGTGGTCATGCCGGGCTTGAGTTTCTGTGCACCCTGGAAATACTTCTTCGGCACGCGCTGCAGCAGTCCCTCCTGGCGTTCGCCATAGGCGTCTTCCGGCGCGATATCGATCTCGAACTGCTCGCCGGCCTCCCGGCCGGTGAGCGCTTTCTCGACGCCAGGCACCAGTTGGCTGTGACCCAGCAACGCCCGCATCGGCTCACCGCGCTTGCGCGAGTCATCCAGCGGTTCGGCCGCTGCATCGGCCGCATCGCGCACGCTGTAATGAAAGCTGACCACGGAATCTTTTTCGGCACGCATGGAAATGCTCAAGCGGAAGTCGGTGAACCGCGCATGTTAGCGTCGCCCGCGCCCGGGGTCACGCCGAAACGCACCCCACGCGCTTCCGGCCCGAACCACGTCAGCACCGCCAGCAGCACCGCCACGATGCCGATCCAGACCGATTGCACGACCGCGTAGTTGCCGCCGTGTGCGTGGGCAATCGACGCCATCGCGTAAGCGGTCCACGACACCAGCAGGTTGCCGAGCTGGTAGGCGAACCCCGGCAGCGTGCCGCGCACATCGTCGGGCGACAATTCGTTCAAATAGCCCGGCACCACGCCCCACGCGCCCTGCACCGCGACCTGGATCCAGAACGCACCGATCGCCAGCAGCAGGACCGAGCCGCCGTAACTCCACAGCGGGATCGCGGGCAGCGCCAGCACGCAGGCGATCGCCATCGCACGGCGGCGGCCGATCTTTTCCGACCATTGGCCGAATGCCAACCCTCCGGCCAGCGCGCCGAGATTCAGGATGATCGTCAACAGGCTGGTGAGGTGGGTGTCGAAATGCATCTGCAGTTTCAGGAAGGTGGGATACACGTCCTGCGAGCCGTGGCTGAAGGCATTGAACACCGCCATCGTCACGATCATGTAGGCCAGCAGTTTCCAGCGACCACGCATCGTTTCCCTCACGCCACGGCGCACGCCGGCGCGCTGGCGTTGTTCGAACACCGGCGATTCCGGCACGCTGCGGCGCAGGTACAGCACCAGCAGTGCGGGAATGATGCCCAGTGCGAACATGCCACGCCAGCCGATCGAGTTGAACAGCAACCCGTAGGCGATCGCGCACAGCAGGTAGCCACACGGATAACCCGACTGCAGGACGCCAGACACGATGCCGCGCGAGTGCGCGGGGATCGATTCCATCGCCAGCGACGCGCCCGTTCCCCACTCGCCGCCCATCGCAATGCCGAACAGCGAACGCAGCACCAGCAGCACGATCAGCGAAGGTGCGAACGCGCAAGCGAGACCCAGCACCGAATACAACGCGACGTCGATCATCAGGATCCGCCGGCGCCCGTAACGATCGGCGAGACGCCCGAAGATCAGTGCGCCCAGCGGCCGGAACGCCAGCGTCAGCAGCAGCGCGAACGCGACATCCGGGACCGGCACATGAAAGCTGTCCGCCACCGCCGGCATCACCATCACCAGCAGGAAGTAATCGAACGCGTCCAGCGTCCAGCCGAGGAAGGTTGCCGCGACAGTGTGCCGCTGGGTGCTGTCGAGTGCGCGCAGGTCAGCGATGACGGACATGGACGATTCCGAAGCGGCCGAAGGCCATGGTGCAGGAGCATACCGCCGCTCGCGCGGGGCATGCACGCGATGGCGACTACAATGCAGCGATGCACGCGAACGCAGCATCAACCGGTGAATCCCTCGACGCGTTGATCGACCGCATCGATGCCGCGCTGCCGCAAACCCAGTGCACCCGCTGCGGTTACCCGGCCTGCCGGCCTTACGCGGAGGCCATCGTGCGCGGCGAGGCTGCGATCAACCGCTGCCCGCCGGGTGGTGCGGAAGGCGTGCGCGTACTGGCGCGAATCACCGGCCGGCCTGCGCTGCCGCTCGATCGGGAATGCGGCGTCGAGGCGCCACCGCGCGTCGCCGTGATCGACGAAGACACCTGCATCGGCTGCACCAAGTGCATCCAGGCCTGCCCGGTGGACGCGATCGTTGGCGCCAGCAAGTTGATGCATACCGTCATCGCGGATTTGTGCACGGGCTGCGAACTCTGCATTCCGCCCTGCCCCGTCGACTGCATCGCCATGGTTCCGGACCGGGTTTCGCCCACGCGCTTGCCGCGCCCCGCGCTGCCATGTCTGCCGTGAGCCCGCGCAAGCTTCGCGAAAAGTCAGGCCATGGATGGCCGTTCTGGTGCCACGTGTGAGCGATTTCATTCCGGCGACACGAAGTCCCATTCCGCGACGATCACGGAAGATCGCATGGACAACGCGCGGCGCATGGCTGGCCGCGCTCGTCGTGTTCTGCATCGTGTGGCCGGCGTGGGAATACCCGATCTTCGATATCGAACCCCAGCAACGCCTGAAGGCCTTCGTGCAACTGGCGCTGTTGCACGGTTCGTGGCTGCTGTGGCCGTTGCTGGTGCAATCGGCGTTCAAGGCGGTCGCACGGTTCCGCGAACACCGGCCTTGGCGCGCGTCCGGCGCGGTCGCATTGGGCATCGCATGCGTGTTGCTGTGCTGGGCGCGTTTCGTCGAGCCCAATGAACTCATCGTGCGTCGCACCGTGATCCCGGCGCCGGTCGATTTGAACATCGCGCTGGTCGCCGACATGCACGCCGGTATCTTCACGCGTACCGGCAAGCTGGAACAGATGGTCCGGAAGCTCAATTCACTGCACGTAGACATGGTGCTGATCGCGGGCGACCTCACCTACGATCCGCCCTACAACCTGGACGCCACGCTTGCGCCGCTGCGGCACATCGACAAGCCGGTCTACGTGGTGCTCGGCAACCACGACCTGCAGTTGCCGGGGCCGCCGCTGGCGCACAAGATCGTTCGCGCGATGGCGGCACCGAACGTGCACTTCATCGAACACCGCGTGATCGATTTCGAAAATTTCCGGCTCGCCGGCCTGTACGACTGGTGGAGCGGGCGCGATGACACGGCGTTCCTGAAAACGCTGCCGCACGACAAACCGCTGCTGGTCCTGATGCACCAGCCGCACAGCCTGCGTGCCTTGCGCGGCGTGGATTTCGCGCTGGCGATGGCGGGCCACACCCACGGCGGGCAGGTGTACATCCCGTGGTTGACCGAAAAGATGTTCATGCTGACGCGCGACGAGCAATACGTGAACGGTTATTACGACACACCCAACGGCAAGCTGTTCGTGACACCGGGCATCGGCGTGACCGGCGTGCCACTTCGTTTCGATTGCCCCCCCACCATCGACGTGCTGGAATTGCGCCGCAATGGGCGTGGACACGACGCTGCGAAGACCAGTCGCCCATCCATTGTCCTCACAAGGGCTCGCATCTCCACACCCTCTGCCGGATCGCCGCTTCGCGCCGATCCGGCCACACCCTTGATTCAAGGGGGCAAACCCACGCCATGACCGACCTCGTCTCCAGCCCCGACACTCATGCACAACAACCCTGCATCCACTGCGGCGACTGCGCGCGGGCGTGCCCGGATGCGTTGGATCCGGAAGCGCTGTTCTTCACGCTGGTGCAGGATGATTTCGCCGCGGCACGCGCCGCGCGGCTCGATGCCTGCAGCGAATGCAACCGCTGCGTGGAAGTCTGCCCTTCGCACATTCCACTGCTCGACTGGTTCCGCTGGGGCAAATCCGAATTGCACGAACGCGCGAGGGCGGCCGGCGCGCGCGCGCGATTCCTGGCGCGCAATGCGCGGCTTGCGCGCGAACGTGCCGGGCGTGCTGCACGCCGGCGCGAAACACCTTCGGCCGCCGCGCTTCCCGCGCAGACCATCAGCCACGCCGAGGTGTTAGCCGCCATTGCACGTGGAAAAGCCAGACGGCGTGAGAAACGCCCATGAAGCGCGAATACGTCGCAGAACTTTTCCACCGCCTGCGGGAACTCGACCCGAACCCAACCACCGAACTCGAATACGACACGCCGTTCGAGCTGCTGGTCGCGGTGATCCTGTCTGCGCAGGCCACCGATGTCGGCGTCAACAAGGCCACGAAACGCCTGTTCCCCATCGCCAACACGCCGGGAAAAATCCTCGCATTGGGCGAGGAAGGCCTGAAGCGCTACGTCTCGACGATCGGCCTGTACAACGCCAAGGCGAAAAACATCATCGCAACCTGCGCGCTGCTGCTGGAACGCCACGACGGCGAGGTGCCGCGTACGCGCGCGGAGCTGGAAGCACTGCCGGGGGTCGGCCGCAAGACCGCAAACGTGGTTTTGAACACCGTGTTCGGCGAGCCGACCATCGCGGTGGACACCCACATCTTCCGCGTGTGCAACCGCACCGGCCTCGCGCCCGGCAAGACGGTGCGGGCCGTCGAAGACAAATTGACCAGGCTGGTGCCGGACGAATACAGGCTCGGCGCGCATCACTGGCTGATCCTGCACGGGCGCTACGTGTGCACCGCGCGCAAGCCGAAATGCCCCGAATGCCCGATCCGCGACCTGTGCGCCTACAAGCACAAGACGCCGGGCTGATCGCGCGCGCCCTGAATGGAGTGCAAAGCGGGTCAACGAATTCGTCGTACTTCCCGCATGCGGCCCGGACGCGCGCTGATATCCTGACCGGATGCACAAACAGATCGAAGCCTACGCGGAACGCCTGCGCACACGCTTCCGTGGTTTCCTGCCGGTGGTGGTGGACGTCGAAACCGGCGGCTTCGACGCGCAACACGACGCGCTGCTCGAGATCGCGGCGGTGATCGTGAGCATGGACGGTGATGGCATGCTCGCGCCCGAACCCGTGGTTTCGACCCACGTCGAGGCATTTCCGGGTTCGCACATCGACCCCAAGTCGCTGGAAGTGACGGGTATCGACCCCGACCAGCCGCTGCGAGGCGCGCTGCCGGAGCGCGTGGCGCTGGACCTGATCTTCAAACCGGTGCGTGCCGCGATCAAGGCGTCCGGCTGCCAGCGCGCGATCCTGGTCGGCCACAATGCCGCCTTCGACCTCGGTTTCCTCAACGCCGCGGTGCTGCGCAGCGGCCACAAGCGCAATCCGTTCCATCCGTTCTCGTGCTTCGACACCGCGACGCTGGGCGGGCTCGCCTACGGCCAGACCGTGTTGTCGCGCGCGGTGCAGGCCGCGGGTTACGAATGGAACGCCGACGAAGCACACTCCGCGGTGTACGACGCCGAACGCACCGCGGCGCTGTTCTGTACCATCGTCAATCGTTGGCGGCGCTTCGAGGAACTGGAGCGCGACCGCGTCGGTGCCGCCTGATCCACGCGGCTTCGCGCGATCGTCAATCGATATCCGGCGGCGGCGCGGCGCGCCCGGCGATCCCCGCACGCAGGCCCGCCAGCATGCAGCGCACATTTTTCCGACGCGGCGCGATCAGCAGCGCAAACAGCAGGAATTTGACGACAAGCCGCGGCACGTCCTGCGCGATCCAGCGCCGCGGCGTGTAGACGCGCCGGTACAGCAACACACGATTCCGCATCATGTAAAACAATCGCCGCGGCGTGTGCACCACGATGCCGCGCGGCACGCCCGGCACGCGATGGCGGGTGGCACCCTGGTGATGCAGCATTCGCGCGCCGCATGCTCCGAACAACGCATAGCCCATGGACAAGGCGCGAAAGCACCATTCCAGATCCACGTTGTCGATGAACAAGCCTTCGTCCATGCCGCCGACCCGGTCCAACACTTCAATCGGAATCAGCGAGCCGGAAGTGATCAGGAAATCGCACGCCACTTCATCGCACGCGCCATCGCAATGCAGTTGGCGATTCACGGGAAAGCGGATCCGCACGAACGGCGCATCCACGCCTTCGCGCGGATCGTGGAAGCGCGTCCCGACCGCGGCCACTTGCGCATGTTGCGACCGGCGATCCAGCGCCACCTTGAGTGCCGCGACCATGCCGGATTCGGGCACGCTGTCCTGGTCCATCAGCAGGAGGTGCGCCACGCCGGGTTTCTCGCGTGCACGGGCGATGCCCGCATTCAGTGCCGCGGCCAGGCCGATGTTCTCGGTCAGCGCCAGGAACTCGGTTCCGGGAGCCGCCGCGCACAGCTCGCGCACCGCCGGTCCGGGTGTGGCGTTATCCACCACCACCACGCAACCGACCTGCGCCTGCAGTGCTTGCAGCTGCGCCGTCAGCAACGCCGCATCGGGGTGATAGGTGACGACCACCGCACACACACTGGATTCGCGTGCCGGCGCGCCCGTCGCCATGGATTGCTTAGCCATACCGCACCCAGGCCGGAATGGGAGGCTGCGCCTTCAATCCTCGCGACTCCATTTCAGCGAATGCGCGAAGCGTTTCGCCTGCAGCTGCAGCTTGCGAACCTTGTCGGCTTCGACTTTCCGCGCAACCTGCAACACCGTAGCCGCGTCGAACAATTCGCCCACCGGCGCACAACCGTAGGATCTGCGGCTTCCGGGTTCGCTGGCGATTTCCCGCACCGTCGCGGGCGCGATGTGCATGTCCATGATTCGCTTCGATCCTGCAGTCGGCGCGGCAGCGTGCGGTCGCCACGCGCATTGTAGGGCCGCCCTTCGGGCCGCGGCTTGCAAGTAAGCCGCGGCATTCAAAGCCCGGACGATTCCCAGCAATCCGGGCCGGGCCGGAAGGGGCGTGGATGTACGCCGAGCAGCCGCTCCAGCTCACCATTGTCCGCGACCAGATCCTGCTGCAGGCGTGTCAGTGCCCCGCGCATGGGGGGCACCAAACGCGCGCCGACCCGGATCAGCGGCGCAGGAACGCGCAGCGGCAGCGTGTGCACTCGCAGGCTCGCGTGGACCCGCGCGAACATTTCCGCGGCAGGCAGGCGCTCGCCGCCGCCGATGGGAATCACGTGCCCCGCCGCGCCGCCGTCCAGCGCGTGCACGACGGCCTGCGCGACGTCGGCCGCATGCACGGGCTGGCGCAAACCGGAACCCGCGGGCAATCCGAACACGCGCCAGCGCACCGCGCGACGTGCGAGTGGCGTGAGGCTGCGATCGCGCGCGGCACCATAGATCAGCGTGGGCCGCAGGATCGTCCAGGCGATGCCGCGCCGCTGGCACGCGCGCGCCACGGCGCCCTCGCCCTCGTGCAGGCGCCGCGACACTTCACGCTCGGAGGCGACCGGGGAAGCCTGCTTGCTCTCCGCGCTCATGGAACTCGTTGCGACCACGCGCTTCAGGTTCGCCGCTGCGCCCGCTTCGATCCAAGCGGCCAATGCGTCCAGTGGCGCGAAACAACAGACGGAACCGGCGGTATTCGCAGTGACCGGCGGCCCGGGCAAGGCACCCTGCAACCACGTCACGCCGACGGCCATTGCTTGCGGCTTGCGCGAAAGCGCAAGAACGGGAACGCCCGCGCGCACCAGTTCCGGAAGCAGGAAGAACCCGATCTGGCTGCTGGCACCGCACACCAGCACCGGTGCGCGTTGCCAGGATTCCGCGTCAGCCATTGCGATGGAGTTTTGCGTCCACCTCGCTGATGCGCGGATCGCCCGGCACCAGCCGCTGCGCTTCGCGCAACGCGGCACGCGCGGCGCCGAGCTCGCCCAACCCGACGTAATGATCGGCACGATCGAGCCAGGCGCTGCCCAGCCCATGCCGCATCGAAGCCGCGGCCGGATCGCCCGGATCAAGTTGCTCCAGCGTGCCCAGCATGTCGTGCGCCTTGTCCAGGTTGTCTTCGCGCAGCGCTTGCTGGAACTGCTCGCGCGTAACCTGCGGCAGGCTGCGCAGCCCCGCTTGCGCCTCGGCATTGTTGCCGTCGATGCCGAGCGCGGCGCGATACAAGTCGTACGCACTGTTCCCCGGTGGCAGCATGATGTCGCCCTTGCGCGCGGCGGCCTTGGCGTGCGCAACCAGCCCCGCGATCTTGGCCGAATCCGCCGGGGTCAATGCGGGCGCGGGTGGTGCCGATGCCGCCGCCTCGGCGGGCGCGTTGCCGCCGGCGCCGAGACGCGAGCGCGCGGCGGCCAGATCGGCCGATTTCGGCGCCAGGGTGGCGGCCTGGTCCAACAGGTTTTTCGCGTCGTGTGCGTGTCCCGCGTCGATCGCGGCGTTGGCCTGCACGATCAATGCTTCGGCGACTTGCCCCAGGCCTGCCTGCGCCGTGGCATTGCCCGGATCGGCCGCCAGCGCGGCCTTGAACTGCGCCTCGGCGTTGTCGCTGCCGCTGCCGGTCACCCTGCCCGTGCGCAGGTCGGCCTGACCTTGCGCGAGATGCTGGTCGCGCTGCGCGTCCGCGGCGCGATCGGCAGCGGCGATATTCGCGCGCAACGTCGGCAATTGCGAATACCCGGGCAACAAGTTCGAAAGACGGGCGAGCGTCTGCCGGGCGCCGGCGCGGTCGCCATTGCCCAGTTGGGTCTGGATGCGCGACGCGAGCGCGTCACCGATCTGGTTCATGCCATGCCGCGCGACCGCGTTGTGGGGGTCGCCCGCGAGCACCTTGCCGAACAACGCCGCGGCGCCGTCATCGCCATCGATGCGCCCGTTCGCGAGTGCTGCGCGCGCCTGGTCGATCAGGACGCCGATGTTGGCGTTGTGCAGCACGGCCTTGGCAAGCGCCTGGTCGACCGCGGTTACGTCGGCGCCGCCACCGAGAAGGCTGCGCGCTTCCTCCAGCGAAGTGCGCGCGGATGCATAGTCGCCCTGCATCAGGGCCGCCTGTGCACGCACGAGTTCGGAATGCCCGACGTTCTGCAAACCCGTCAGCGCCTGCTCGTTGTCGGGGTCGAGCGCCCGCGCTGCTTCGTACAGGTCGCGCGCACTGTCGGGGCCGCCCGAAAGCTTGCCGTCCGCATAAGCCTTGTCGGCGCGCGTCAACAGCGAATTCAACTGCGTTTGCGGCAGCAAGCCGCTCAGCGTGGCCTGATGGGTGAACGCCCAGCCACCGGCGACCGCCAGCACGGCCACGACCGCCAGCACCAGCCACGGCACGCGGAAGGGCCTACGCCGGGTCTGCTGGCGGCGGTTGCTGTTCGTGAAAGGCGGGCGATCCGCCGGATCCGCGCGCATGGCCGCACGCCGTTCACCGCCCGTATCGACGTGATCGAGGTTGCCGAGTACCGGCTCGGTGCGCCGCAGGCTGTCCCGCGAAGATGGGTCGTTTCGGTCGTTCATGCTGATCGTTCACCGGGTGAGTGCCCGGCCGGAATATCCGCCCCATGGGACCATCGCGGCCATTCGCCGGTTCCCTTGCTGGAACGGGCCACGTGCCTTCATCTTAGCATTCGCACCCTATCCGCCCCCGCCGGAAGCCGTATACATTCAGCCGCCGGCAAGGCGGCGCGCCTCGGTGACATTGGGCAGCGCCGACAACCGGGCCAGCAACGCGGAGAGCTCGCCGAAGTCGTGCACGCGCAGCGTGAAGTGCAGGGTCACCTCGCCGAGGTCGCGATCGCTGTGGCTGTCCGATGCGACGATGCGCGCGCCTGAGTTGGTGACGACATTGGTGATGTCGCGTTGCAGGTCGCGGCGGTCATAGCCCAGCACCATGATGTCCACTTCGTAGGCGCGGTCGGGCGCGCTTTGCCAGCGCACCTCGATCACGCGATCCGGGTTGCGCGCCTGCAAGCGCGCCAGCGATGCGCAATCGGCGCGATGCACCGTGACGCCACGTCCGCGCGTGACGTAACCGGCGACCTCGTCACCCGGCAGCGGCCGGCAGCAGCGCGCCAGCGTGGTCAGCAGATTGCCGACGCCTTCCACGGTCAGCGCACCCGGTTTGTCAAGAACCGGCGCGGACTTGCGTGGCGGCAACGCCGGCGCGGGCGCTGCGGGTTGCGTCTCGAGCATCGCGCGCGTCAGTTGCGCGACGCCCACCTCACCCAGTGCAAGCCCGACCAGCAGATCGTCGCGGCCCTTGCGGCCCAGCCGCGCCGGCAACCGCTCCATGAGCTCGTCGGGCAGCGCCAGGCGGCGCGCTTCGCGTTCCAGAATCTGCCGCCCTGCGGCGAGATTCGCCGCAAGGTCTTCGTGCCGGAACCACGCGCGCAGCTTGCCGCGCGCACTGGCTGTATTGAGATAGCCGAGTTGCGGCGACAGCCAGTCACGGCTCGGCGCGGGTTCGCGCGCAGTGAGAATCTCGATGCGGTCACCGCTGGCGGGCTGGCAGGTCAGCGGCACGATGCGGCCATTGACCTTGGCGCCACGGCAGCGGTGCCCAACCATGGTGTGCACGTGGTAGGCAAAATCCAGCACCGTCGCACCCGCCTGCAGGTCGAGCACTTCACCCTTCGGCGTCAACAGATAGACACGCTCTTCCGCCAGTTCCGACCGCAATTCAGCCGCGAGCGTGGCGTCGTCCTCGCCATCCGCGCGCGTTTCCAGCAGCTTCCGCATCCACGCGACGCGCGCCTGGTACGCGGCGTCGCCGCTTCCGCCTTCCTTGTAACGCCAGTGCGCAGCCACGCCCAGTTCGGCACCGCGGTGCATTTCCTCGGTGCGGATCTGCACCTCGAGCGTCTTGCCGTCCGGTCCAATGACCGCAGTGTGCAGGGAGCGGTAATCGTTGCCCTTGGGCCGCGCGATGTAATCGTCGAACTCGCGCGGGATGATCGGCCACAAACCGTGCACCACACCGAGCACCGCGTAGCATTCCGCCACGCTGCCCGTGAGCACGCGCAGTGCGCGGAGGTCGTAGAGCTCGCCGAAGCCCACCTTCTTCCGCTGCATCTTCCGCCAGATGGAATAAATGTGCTTGGCACGACCGTTGACGCTGGCGCTGACGCCCTGCGCGGCCAGCGCCTCGCGCAACTGGGCGACGCTGCGTGCGATCCAGTCTTCGCGATCGGCGCGGCGCTCGTCCAGCAGTTTCGCGATACGGCGGTAGACGTCTGGTTGCAGGTAGCGGAACGCCAGGTCCTCGAGTTCCCATTTCCACTGGCCGATGCCGAGCCGATTGGCGAGCGGCGCGTGGATGTCGCGGGTCAGCTGCGCGAGTTCGCGACGTTCGGCCTCCGGCAACGTGGTCGCCGCGCGCATCCGCGCGAGCTGGCGCGCCAGCAACAGGTACACCACGCGCAAATCGCGGATGATCGCCAACAGCAGGCGCCGCAGGCCTTCGGTGTTGCCGGCCGCATCGCGCGCAGCGTGCAACGCCCATACCCGTTCGGCCTGCTGCTGGCCTTCGACCAGCCTGCGCAGCGCATCCGGCGCCTGCGCGACGATCCTGTCCCAGACTTCCGGTTCGACGCGCGCCACCGCATACCAGCGCGCCGCGGCGCGGGTGTCGTCATCGCAACCGACCAATGCAAGCAACGCATCGGTTTCCTGCCACAGCCCGCGCGCGCGTTCGGGCAACGAGGCGACGGACGGCTCGGGGACAGGAGGATGGTTCTTGGATGCTGCTGCCTGCATGGGTTTGCGCGCATCCACCGCGAATGCGCCGATCCGGGAAAGGTTTGCGAAAGACCCCCAGTGTATTAGTGCTTTCATCGATACCCCGTGCGACCAGCATGGGGCACTGCTATCATCGACCACCATGCGCACCCGACTGATGCTGCCGGCCGCTCTGGCCCTGCTCCTCACCGCCCTGCCTGTCATGGCCCAGCAGTTTTCCTCGCTCGAGGAACGCATGTCTGCGGCTGATTTCAAGGCAGCGGGGCTCGACAAGCTTTCACCGCAGGAACTGCAGAACCTCGACGACTGGCTGCGCACGCACGAGCAGACCAAGATGGTCTCCGCCAGCGGCGCGCCGGTGTTCTACCCCGACAACCAGCCACGCGACAAATTCAGCACGCACCTGGTCGGCCACTTCAATGGCTGGGCGGGACGGACCACGTTCACCCTCGACAATGGCCAGGTCTGGAAACAGGCCGAATCCGGCGCCTATTCGTGCCCCGGCATCGACAACCCCGAGGTCACGATCAAGCCAATGATCCTGGGCAGCTGGCTGATGTACGTGCAGGGTTGCAATGAGAGCGTGCGCGTCGATCGCGTGAAGTAACCCGCGCCTTCCTTTCCCTATCTGTCTTTCCGCTGCCGGCGCAGGCATGATGGCCGCGGGCGTGGGCGTGCTGCCGGCGCGAGGACCGTGACGTGTTGGAAATCTGGCTGCCGCTCCTGTCCATTACCGCCCTGGGCATGTGGTGGTACCACGCGCTGCGTTTGCGCGAGCGCGCCATCGCGCACGCACGCCACCTTTGCGAACGGCGCGGGTTGCAACTGCTCGATGACAGCGTGGCACTGCATCGCCTGCGCATGAATTGGCGGCATGGCAGCCTGCACGTGACCCGCGAATACCGCTTCGATACCAGCTTCGGGGGCAATGATCGCCGCGCGGCAAGCCTCACCCTGCTGGGCGATCGCATCGTGAGCGCGAGCGCGCCGCAGCGTGAAGCACCTGCAACGCCCGCGCCGGCTTCGCCATACGGTGCCTTGCCACCGCGCATCGCTTCCGAAACGCATCCCGGCGACAACATCGTCCCGATCACACGTGCACGGCGGACGTTGCATTGACAGAAAGCGGTTTCGCGCGCCGCGCGCGCGAGCAAGGCGCGCATGTCCGACTGCAGGGATGCAGGAGTTCGCGCCGATGCGCGATCGGCAAGCGGCAAGGGCAGCTGAGGCAACACGACGTTGCCGAGACCACCGCCACAGGCGCAATGGTCTTTCGCCCCTTTC
>DATFGL010000263.1:0-5435 GCA_035249465.1 Rhodanobacteraceae bacterium
TCGAGGCACAGCTGGCCAAGCAACGCTCGGATGGTGTTTCGGAAAAGTAGGAGCGACGGTCAGCTTCACGCCCTGCGTCAGTCCTTCAAGTGTTATTACACAGCACGCAGTTTTATTGCTCTTTGATCTTCACGCCCTTCAACAGCGCGTCGAGCTTCTGCTTCATCTCCGCTTGCGGCTGGGTGCCGGGTTGGTAGACGTAAGCGGTGTAAAGCGCGGATGACTTGTCGCCGTGCGCGGGCGGCACCACCGCGTTGATCTTGGTCGTGTCGCTTTCGCTGTAGGCCTGCGCGTCATAGGGATGCTGGCGACCGACGATCTTCTTCCAGAAGCTCTGGTAACTGTCGTCGAGGTCGGCGGGCGGCGCCTGGTTCCGCAACAGGCTGATCCAATGGTGGTCGTGGTTGTCCTCGGCCAGCCACACTTGCCCAACATCCCACACGACCTTGCCATCGTGGCCTGGAAAGAACGTGAAACCGAGTGTCAGCACACTGCTCGCGTCGATCTTCTGCAGGTCGGGCGTGAGCGAGAACGTCAGGCGTGACGAGTCGTAGCGGAAATCCTTGCCGTAATCGAAAGCGATGCGGATGTTCTTGAACGCGTCCGGCAGCAACGGCGTGTCGGCGAGGAACGCCTTCCACTGCGCCAGCGTGCCGTCGTAGGGCAAGCTCACGAAGTCGGTGAGCGCCTGCATGTTGATGGTGGTGTCGTGCGTCGACGTGGCGGGTTCGATCCGCATCAGGATCGCGTAGCCATCCGGTGTCGGCAGTGCGAACAGGCTGATGTAGCCGTTGGCGTAGGGCACCGGCCAGCGCCAGACCTGCCAATGGCGGCCCCAGCGATCATTCCACGTTTCCGTCGTGCCCGGATTGCCCAGCGAGGTGACGAGGATGCGCTCGGGTCCGATCGCGCGCTTCAGGAAGCCGGTCTTCAGCAGCATGTCCATCACGCCCTTGGGGTCGTGGTGGAACGTCGCGTCGGGAATGGTGTCCGGTTTGCGCAGGTGGAACAGGATGTTCTGCGCGGCGACGCCCCCGGCGACATAGCCGTTGGCGGGCAGTGTGATCTTGAGGGTCGCGCGTCCGCCGGTCGTCCACACGCCGTCACTGTTGCGCGCGACGAGGTGCGGGAAGTCGTCCATCGAGGGGCCGCTGTAGAGCAACTGATGCGAGCCGTTGCCGTTCGGGAACAGGGTGGCCGATTGCTGGTCCAGCAGCGCCTTCAGTTGCGAGTCGAGGAAGGGATGGAAAGCATTGCCATAAGCGGTAAAGAAGTCGGATACCGAAAGCGGCAACTTGAAGTCACCCTTGAACGTGCCGCTCAGCGTCGAATCGAACACGTCGAATTGGTACGACATGCGTTTGTCGAAGCGCGCGAGGTTCTTGGGCGCGTCCAGTACTTCGGCCATCGGCAGTGCGTAGTTGAGGTTTTCGTTGGGCGATTTCATCAGCACCACGCCGACGACCTTGCCGCCCTGATCGAGCAATGGCCCGCCGCTGTTGCCGGGTGATGCGGCGGCCGAAAAGCGGATCCACTTCCACTTGCCGTCCTGGTCTTCCGGAGTGTTGGACGTGTAGAGACCATTGCGGATCACCACGCCGGTGCCGAGCGCGTTGCCCACCGAATACACGACCTGGTTCAAACCGGGCTTGGCATCGACCGCAAGCGGGGTGATCTTCGGCGGGTTCTTCAGCGAGAACACCACGAAGTCGCGGCGCAACGCGAACTTCTCGATCTTGTCGATCGCGTACACCTTCCCCGACGCATCGCGCAGCTCGGGCGGTCCCCACAGGCTCTGGTAACCGACCATCAATACGTGCGCGGCGGTGACGTAGGTGTTCGGGCCGATCGCAAATGCCGTGCCGATGGAGTAGTACTTGTCGGTGCGCTCCTGGTACGGCAGCAAGTCCATCGGCAATGGCTTTTCGTAGGTGAGCGTGTCCGCGGGCTTGGCCGCGACCACCTCGAAGGTGGCCGACTGGATCTCCGGCAGCAGCGATGGATCGAGCGTGGAATCCGCGCGCGCGCTGCCGATTGCGAGCCATGCCAGGCACATCGCCGACAGGAAGCATGTGATGACGCGCGCGAACCGATGCGCGCCTGCATTCCACCCCTGCGTGGAACCGGTCGAAAGGATCATGGGGACTCCGGAAAGGAAACGACGCCGCAACCTTGGCGGATGTTTGCACAACGGGGTGCCGCTTGCACGCCTACATGCCGCGGCGGTGCAGGATTTGCTCGAGCACGAACTTGGAACCGAAAAATGCCAGCAACAGAATGGCCATGCCGGCGAGGGTGAGGTTCACCGCGCGGTGTCCGCGCCAGCCCCAGCGCCAGCGGCCGAACAGCAGCACGCCGAAGATGATCCATGCGACCAGCGACAGGATCGCCGTGTGGGCCTGGTGTTGCGCGTGCAGGTTGTGCACGAACAGAATGCCCGAGAGCAGCGTGAGCGTCAGCAGTGCGAATCCGGCGCCGATCAACTTGAACATCAGCGATTCAGTTTGCGTCAACGGCGGCAACGCGTCGGCCCAGGCGTTCAGCGTGCGGGTGCGCAGGGCCTTTTCCTGGGTCGCCAGCAGCAACGCCAGCACTGCCGCGATCGCGAGCAGGCTGTAGGCCAGCAGTGCGATGATCACGTGCAGCCCGATTTGCCAGTCGAGTGGGAAGGGCGCGGTCGGCGGCGCGAGGAATTCGTCGATGGCGAGGAACAATCCGGCCAGCGGGAACAGGATGATGCCGAGCGCCGCGACCGGACGCGTCACGTTCACCATCAACGTCAGCGCTGCGGTCACCGCCGACACCAGCGACAATGCGGCATAGAAATGCAGGTCCACCGCGCCGCGATGGATGCCGAACAGCACCGCGAAGTGCAACAGCACGGCGACCGTGCCGGAGGCCAGCGCGGCACGCCGCGCGATCGCGCCCTGATTCAACAGGGGGCGCGCCAGTGCCGCGGCGGCGGTGAAATACAGCGCGATCGCCAGAACCGCCGCAAGCTCCATCGTGGTCGAGTGCATGGGCATTCAGGGCCTGCCAACGCCATGCCAAATGAACCGCGTTGCTTTCGCAGCGGCTGCCAGACTAGGCGTACACCGCAGCGCCATGGTGATTCCATGGTCAAGGCGCGCACCGCCGTATGGCAGCCGCTGCGGAGCAACCCGGTGGGCCGTGGCTCTTTGTCCGCATGGCGGTGTCATCGCTCGTCTATGTATCGACATACATCTTCCTCACTCTTCCTTGCCTTGCGGGCAAAGGGCCGACGGCGCGGCCATTTGGCATGGCGTTGGCAGGCCCGAAGTTTCGCATGGCGCCGGGTCCGCATTCCAGCAGCACGTGGGCTCTTGTCGATACTTGGCCAGCGCGTCGGAGCGCAGCCGCCCGCGAGGTAGGCGCTGCGGGCGAGGCGTGTTTGCCTGACCCGTTACAATGCAGGGTCCCGGATTCCAGCCATGGCCATGTTCGACAACCTCACCCAGCATCTTTCCGCCACCGTCCAGCGCCTGACCGGGCGCGGGCGCCTGACCGAGGACAACATCCGCGAGGCGCTGCGGGAAGTTCGCGTTGCGTTGCTCGAAGCGGACGTCGCGCTGCCGGTGGTGCAGGCGCTGATCGAGCGCATCAAGGTGCGCGCGATCGGTCAGGAAGTCATGAAGAGCCTGACGCCGGGGCAGGCGCTCATCAAGGTGGTGCGCGATGAGCTGACTGCAGTGATGGGCACGCAGAACGCGTCGCTGCACCTTGCCGCGACACCGCCCGCGGTAGTGCTGATGGCGGGCCTGCAGGGCGCGGGCAAGACCACCACGGTCGCGAAACTCGCGAAGCACCTGATCGACCACAAGAAGAAGGTGATGGTAGTGTCGGCAGACGTGTATCGGCCGGCCGCCATCGAACAGTTGCAGATGCTGGCGGGGCAGGTCGGCGCGGGTTTCGTGCCGTCACGGGTCGGCGAGAAACCGATCGCGATCGCCAAGGCCGCGGTCGATGCGGCCAAGCGCGAAGTCGCCGACGTGCTGATCGTCGATACTGCCGGGCGCACCTCGATCGACGAAGCGATGATGGCCGAGATCAAGGCGCTGCACGAAACATTGAACCCGGTCGAAACGCTGTTCGTGGTCGATTCGATGACCGGCCAGGACGCCGCCAACACCGCCAAGGCTTTCGCCGACGCGCTCCCGCTTACCGGCGTGGTCCTGACCAAGGTCGATGGCGACGCGCGCGGCGGCGCGGCGCTGTCGGTGCGCTACATCACCGGCCGGCCGATCAAGTTTTTGGGCGCGGGTGAAAAGCCGGATGCGCTGGAACCGTTCCATCCCGATCGCATGGCCGCCCGCATCCTCGGCATGGGCGACGTACTGTCGTTGATCGAAGATGTACAGCAGAAGACCGATGCAGACAAAGCCGCGAAACTCGCAGCCAAGGTCGCCAAGGGCAAGCGTTTCGACCTCAACGACATGAAGGATCAGCTCGATCAGATGCTCAACATGGGCGGCTTGGCGGGCCTGATGGAGAAGTTGCCGGGCGTGTCGTCATTGCCGGACAAGGTGAAGTCGCAGGTCAATGACAAAGAAGTGAAACGCATGGTCGCGATCATCGGCTCGATGACGAAGAAGGAGCGCCGTCATCCCGATCTCTTGAATGGCTCGCGTCGTGCGCGCGTGGCGCGCGGCTCCGGCACCCAGCCGGCCGACGTCAACCGCCTGCTGAAGCAGTACACCCAGATGGAAAAGATGATGGGCAAATTCGCCCGCGGCGGCATGAAGGGGCTGATGCGGCAGATGGGCGGTGCAATGAAGGGCATGGGCGGGCGCATGCCGGGGCGCTGAGCCGATCTTCTTCGTAGGTTGGGCTGACGCCGGCTTCATCGGCGGAAGCCCAACGTCATCGCCAAGCCATGTTGAGCTTCCCCGGACAAGGTCCGGGATCAGCCCAACCTACGCCGCGGCCGCGAGTGGAAACGCTCGCATTTCGTCCACTTTGGCTCTACAATTGCGCGTTTCCCGTGCCCGGACGTCGCCCGACCGACCCGCGGCTGTTTCCATTCGGAGTCTATAGATCATGGTCAGGATTCGTCTTTCGCGCGCAGGCGCCAAGGGCCGGCCGTTCTACCACGTGGTGGTGACCGACCAGCGCAGCGCCCGCGACGGCCGCAACATCGAGCGTCTGGGCTATTTCAACCCGGGTGCCGCAGGCACGCAGGACAAGCGCCTGGTGCTGGACGTCGAGAAGCTGAACGCGTGGGTGGCCAAGGGCGCACAGTGCTCGGACAAGGTCGCGGCGCTGGCGAAGGAAGCGGCGAAGCAGCCTGTCGCTGCCTGATGCGATGAACGGCGGGCGGCGGGTGCTGCTCGGGCGCATCGTGGGTGTGCATGGCGTGCGTGGAGCGGTGAAACTGGAATCGTTCACCGAACCGCGGTTGGCGATCTTCGGATACA
>DATFGL010000264.1:0-7275 GCA_035249465.1 Rhodanobacteraceae bacterium
TCCTTGCCCAGTTCGCGCTGCGCCAGCAGCGCCTCGTTTTCCCATGCCAGCAGGACGTCGCCCATGCCGCGCTGGACAAAGGTGTTGGTGGCGCCGCGCGCGCCGGTATCCAGCACCGGCACGTGCTGGAACAGCGCGTGCACGAACGCGCGCGCGCTGGCTTCGTTGCCGCCCGGCTGTTTCAGCGCATAGCCCCAGGCGGCGAGGAAATTCCAGCGCGCGCCGCCGGAAGTCTTCGGATTGGGCGTGATCACCTGCACGCCGGGTTTGATCAGGTCGGGCCAATCCTTGATGTGTTTCGGATTGCCCTTGCGCACCAGGAACACGATGGTCGAGGTGTAGGGCGACGCATTGTCCGGCAAGCGCCGCTGCCAGTCTTTTGCCAGCAATCCGCGGTCGGCGAGTGCATCGATGTCGTAGGCCAGCGCCAGGGTCACGACGTCGGCCGGCAATCCATCGGCGATCGAGCGCGCTTGCGTGCCGGAGCCACCATGCGACATCCGGATCGCGACGTCGTCGCCGTGCTGCGCCTTCCATTGCGCCACGAACGCGCGGTTGAGGTCCTGGTACAACTCGCGGGTCGGGTCGTAGGACACATTCAGCAACGTGATGCTCCTGGCGGCCGCGACGCCCGAGGCGAACGTCGCGAGCAGCGCCAGCAGGAACAGAACTGATTTCTTCCTCATGTCTGCCTCCATGTGTCATCGGTGGAAATGCTCAGCCCGGGCGTGTGCCGGTGTTCGATGGAACGGAATGCAGGTGAAGCCCGCACGCTCAACCTGGTGATCAACCGCACCGTCGCCCGTGTCTTCGCTCATGGCAGGAATCCCACAGGGACAGACACCCGTTCGCCGGCACGCCACCGGCGCGCCGGACGCGAAATCAGGATGATCAGGTGCGCCCGTGGCGCGAGCTGTGCAACGAATGGGCGGAAACGCCGGGAGCGGAAACCCCCAGGTCATGTCGAAGCATCGGCGTGGCGCGGGCCGCAGAAGATCCTGCGGCGGCGGGCGGGCTCTGCATCAGGGTTTTGCAGGTATCGCGCATGTTTCACCCGGCAAGCGTCGGAGTGTCGGGTGCGATGCAATCATGCGCGTTGTTAAGGAGACGCTAGGCAAATGTAGGTTGCAAATTCGCCCGCGTTTCGCCCGAAACATGTACGGAGTTGCGCCATCCCGCACGTTGATCACGCAAACCGATGAAACAATTCCGGTTGCGCCTCGAAGCTCACGCGATCGACGAAACCGGCCACGCCGACGCCCACCAGGCGATAGCGCGTGCGCGGCGGCAGGTTCACCCGCACGCGCAACGCGCAGGCGATTTCGGCGAGTTGGCGTGCGGAGGCCGGCGGCTCGGGCGGAGTCAGGGTCCGCGTCATGATCCGGAATTCCGCGGTCTTCAATTTCAGTACGATGCTGCGCGCGATGCGGCCGTGTTCGCCCGAAGCCTCGCGTTCGTGTGCGGCCCAGGTTTTTTCGGCGAGCCGTTCGATGTGCGGTGTGAGTTCGTCCAGCGCCAGGTCATGCTCGAAGGTGTCTTCGGACGAAATCTGCAAGGTCGGTCGATCCGGCGTCACCGGCCGTTCGTCGATGCCCAGCGACAACTCGTGCAAGCGCCGGCCATAGCGGCCGAAACGTTTTTCCAGAACGTTCGCGTCGCACGCGCGCAGGTCGGCCACCGACGCGATGCCCAGCTCCGACAGCTTGCGCTGCATCACCTTGCCGACGCCGGGCAGGCGCTCGACCGGAAGCGGTGCGAGGAACGCCAGCACGTCGCGCGGACGCACCACGAACAGGCCATCCGGTTTGCGGAAATCCGACGCGATCTTGGCCAGGAATTTGTTGGGCGCGACGCCGGCGGATGCGGTGAGCTGCGTTTCCGCGCGAATCGCCGCACGGAGCGCTTCGGCCACGGCGGTTGCCGAAGCCAGGCCGGATTTTGGTTGCGTGACGTCGAGGTAGGCTTCGTCCAGCGACAGCGGTTCGATGAGCTCCGTGTGCCGCGCGAAGATTTCCCGAACCTGCCGCGACACCGCCTTGTAGCGCACGAAATCCGGCGGCACGAACACGGCTTGTGGGCATAGCCGCTCGGCCCGCAGCGCGGGCATCGCCGAATGCACGCCGAACTTGCGGGCTTCGTAACTCGCCGCGCACACCACCGAACGCGCGCCCTTCCACGCGACGACAACGGGCCGTCCACGCAAGCCGGGATCATCGCGCTGCTCGACCGACGCGTAGAACGCGTCCATGTCCACGTGCACGATCTTGCGCGGCGGCGCGGAGGACATGGTGCGTCAGGATGACTGTTGGGCCGTATCCGCCGCCGGTTTCGGCCGCACCAGCAGGCGCACCGCAACGATGCCGAGTTCGTACAGGACCACCATCGGCACCAGCAGCAACAACATCGAGGTGATGTCGGGCGGCGTGATCGCCGCCGCCACAGCGGCCGCCGCGACGATCGCGTAGCGCCGCCAGCTCTTGAGCTTCTGCAGGCTGACCAGGCCCGTGGCAGCAACAATCACCTGCACCACCGGGATTTCGAAGCACAAGCCGAACGCGAAAAACACCATCATCACGAAGTCGAGGTAATGCGTGATGTCGGTCATCATCTCGACGCCGGCCGGTGTCACCGCGGTGAGAAACCGGAACGCCGCCGGCAGCACCAGGAAATACGCGAACGCGCAACCGCAATAAAACAGGAACACCGACGCGACCAGCAGCGGCCGCGCGAGGCGCTTTTCGTGCCGGTACAGGCCGGGGCTCACGAACGCCCACAGTTGATACACGATCACCGGCATGCTGACGAACAGCGCGATGTAGAACGCCAGTTTCAGCGGCGTGATGAACGGGCTGGCGACCTGCGTGGCGATGAGGTGCGCGCCGTGCGGCAGCCGCTTCACCAGCGGCTCGGCCAGCCACGTGTACAGCCGGTTCGCGAACGGCACCAGGCAGACCAGCACGACCACCACGCAGGCGATCGCCTTGATCAGACGCGAACGCAGTTCCAGCAGGTGAGAGAAGATGCCCTGCTCCAGGTCGAAACCGGAATCGGGATCGTGCTCACTGGCCATCGCGCACCTCCGTCGAGGCGGCGCTGCCCTGCACCGGATCCGCCGTGCCCGCGACTTCCGCGACGGCCTGGTTCACCGACGCATGCACGGAACGCATTTCGGTATCGGCGGCCTTGCGCATCGCGTCCGCGCGCTCGGCGACTTCCTTCGCGGAGCGGCGGATTTCCTCCAGCTCCAGTTCGCGTTCGACTTCGCTGCGCACGCTCTCCCAGCCAAGGCGCAGGCGCCTCAGCATTGCGCCGGCCACGCGCGCGGCCTTGGGCAACTTTTCCGGGCCCAGCACCACCAGTGCGATCACCGCCAGCAGCAGCAGCTTCGAGAAGCTGAGCTCGATCATTGCGGCGCACCGCCTCGCTTATGGCGCTTGCTTCGACTCGGCGGAGTCGCGCTGTCCCTGATGCGCGGCACCCGTGGCCACGGGTGGATCGGCCTGCAGCTTCTCGCTGGACTCAGCCGCCTTGGCCTTGTCGTCTTCGTCGTTGCCGTGCAGCGCCTTCTTGAATCCACGCACGGCGTTGCCGAGATCGGGACCGATCTCGGTCAGCTTGCCGGTGCCGAAAATCACCAGCACGATCACGAGCAGCAGCAGCCAATGCCAGATACTGTCAAAACCCATAAGAACCTCGTGCGGAATCGTGCGGGCGGCCACGGATGTGGGACGCCGCTTTCCGCCATGTCCAAGTGTAACGCAGCATGGCCTCGGGCCGTTGTCACGCAAGGCCCGCACGGAATGCCGTTGCGGGGGCGCTGTGGCAGACTGTCGCAGTCGCGATTGCTGGCAAGGCCATGCCCCGATACATCGGTTTCGATACCGGCGCTGAACGGCGGGAAGGCGCACGCACGGCATTGCTGCTGGTGAACCTCGGCACGCCGGCGGCGCCGACCACCGATGCGGTGGGTGAATATCTTGCGGAATTCCTGTCGGATCCGCGCGTGGTCGAACTGCCGCGCTGGCTGTGGTGGCCGGTGCTGCACGGCTACATCCTGCGCACCCGGCCGCGCCGGTCCGCCGAGGCGTACGCGAAAGTCTGGCGCGACGATGGCTCGCCGCTGCTGGTTTTCAGCGAGCGCCTTGCCGAGGCGGTGCGCGCCCAGATCGAGCGGCAAACATTGGGCAAGGTCGCGGTTGCGCTGGCGATGACCTATGGCATGCCCGCCGTCGACGCCACCCTCGAAGCGCTGATGGCGAAAGGCGTGCGGCGCGTGCTCGTGCTTCCGCTGTTCCCGCAGTACTCCGCCACTTCAACCGGTGCAGTGCTGGATGCCGTCGCGCGTGCGACGCAGGGACTGCGTTGGCCGCCCGAGCTGCGCACCGTCGGCGATTACCACGCCGATGCCGGTTATCTCGCCGCGCTCGCCGCCAGCGTGCAAGCGCACTGGGCGCAGCATGGCCGCGGCCGGAAACTGCTGCTGAGCTATCACGGCATTCCGGAGAAATACGCGGCCGCGGGTGATCCCTACCCCGATCAGTGCCACGAAACCGCGCGCCGCCTCGGCGATGCATTGGGCATGGCCGACGACGACCTGCTGGTGACCTTCCAGTCCCGGCTCGGCCGCCAACCCTGGTTGCGTCCTTACACCGGCGAAACCATCGAACAGCTCGCGCGACAGGACGTCGAAACCCTGGATGTACTCTGCCCCGGTTTCGCCGTGGACTGCCTGGAAACGCTGGAAGAAGTCGCACTGCGCTACCGCACGACGTTCCTCACCAACGGCGGCAAACAGTTTCGCTACATCCCCGCCTTGAACGCGGGCTCCGCGCATGCGACCGCGCTGGCCGCGATCGCGATGCGGGAGTTGGAGGGGTGGGTATAGCGCCGCACTGCAAACGTGCGACGAACTATTCGCGGGACAAAGCGGCAAGCACTGCACCGCACTCGCGATCCAGCTTGAACGCGAACAGGTCATCGCCACGCGTGCGCCCGCGATTGACCGCGACGACCTCGAGGCCGCGCGCGACCGCAGCGCGTACCAGGCGGAAACTCGACCACACCATCAGCGATGAGCCGGCCACCAGCACACCATCGGCTGATTCCACCGCAGCCAATGCCGCCGCCGTGGTTTCACGCGGCACCGATTCGCCGTAGAACACCACGTCCGGTTTCAGCACGCCGCCGCAAACTTCGCACGCGGGCACGTTGAACCTGCCGAAGTCGATGCCTTCCAGGTCAGCGTCGCCATCCGGCGCGATGCGCGCGTGCGACACATCCCAATCGGGATTCGCGTCGCGCAAACGATTCTGGAATTCATCACGACGGAAGCGGTGGCTGAAAGCGAGGCAGCGCACCACGTCCAGCCGGCCATGCAGGTCGATCACACCGCGGCTGCCCGCGCGCTGATGCAGGCGGTCGACGTTCTGGGTGACGATCCGCGCGATGCGTCCCGCTCGCTCCAACTGCGCCAATGCGACGTGCGCTGCGCTCGGCCGCGCTGCCGCGAACATCGGCCAGCCCGCGAAACTGCGCGCCCAGTAGCGCCGCCGTACCGCGTCGCTTCCCACGAAATCGCGATACTGCACCGGCGGCGAGCGCTTCCAGTTGCCGTCACCGTCGCGATAATCGGGTATACCGGATTCGGTGCTGACGCCTGCGCCGGTGATCACGGTTACATGCGAGCGCTCGGCCAGCCACGCGGCGAGTCGTTCGACATCGGCCACGGAACCTATGGCCGTCGGCATCACATCCCCACCTTCGCTCGCGCTCGCATGCGTCATGGCTCCAATGTAGCGCGATCTGCATCGCGATCCGAATGTCACGCGTTGCAGGAGCCCTACCCTAGGCGCGCTTCCGTGTTTTGGTGCGCCACGGCATACGTGGCCGTACGAAAACCCACAATCCGAGCACGTACACGAACACCGCGACGTACGCGGCCGCGAACACCCACAGCGGCAATGGCCAATAGATCAGCCGGTCGATCCAGCCCGCGATCAACGGTTGCACGTGCGACGCGCCGGACACATCGCCCTGCCACGTCGTCAAAAAACATTCGCGCCCCAACAGCGCCTGCGCCGCAACGGCGGCGAGGCTCAGCAGGTGTGCCAGGCGAAACCGGAATTCGCGTACCCAGCGCCAACGACGCCATGCGCCGATCGGAACCAGCACGCAGCCCGCGACGTTGAACGCGATGATCGCGAGGTGCAGGACGAGAATGGACAGCGCGGCCATGCTGGAAATGGTCGCGCAACCGGGCCGCATGGGCAACGCAACCGCGGATGCCAGCCATGCCGAATCACGTCATCGTCACGAACTCTTCCGCCGAAGTCGGATGGATCGCAACCGTCTTCAGGAAATCCGCATAGGTCGCGCGCATCTTCACCGCCACCGCAAAGCCCTGCAGCATTTCGTCCATCCCGAGGCCGATGCCGTGCAATCCCACCACGCGCTCGTCGTCGCCCGCACACACCAGCTTCATCATGGTCTTGCCGTCACGCCCGGCCAGCGACCACAGCATCGGCGAGAAACGCGCCTTGCGCACCTTCACCGCATCGCCGTACCGCTCGCGCGCCTCGGCTTCCGAAAGACCGACGCTGCCGACCGGCGGATGCGAAAACACCACGCTCGGAATGCACGAGTAGTCGAGGTGCGCATCGGGCCTGCCGTTGAACAGGCGATCGGCCAGTTGCCGCCCCGCCGCGATCGCAACCGGCGTCAGCTGGCGCTTGCCGTTCACGTCGCCCAACGCGCAAACGCCCCTGGCCGACGTGTTTTCAAACTCGTCGGTGACGATTTCATTGGCCGAGTTCACCGCGACGCCGGCCGCATCCAGCCGCAGCGATTCGATGTTCGGCACCCGTCCGATCGCGGAGATTACGCAGTCGTAGGGACCATGCGGGGCATGGTCCGTGCAATCCAGCCACAGCGTATCGCGGTCGCGTCGCACGCCCCGCACTGCACAGCCTTCATGATGCACGGTGCCTTCCGCCTGCATCAACGTGCCCAGCGCGCGACCGAGGTCCGCATCGAAATGCGTCAGCAACCCGCTGCGTGTAATCAATTCCACCTTGGACCCCAGCGCCTGCAGCACACCGGCCAGTTCCACCCCGATGTAGCCGCCGCCGATGATGCCGACGCGCGCGGGACGCCGCGCCAGCCTGAAGAATCCATCCGAATCGATCGCGAGATCGCCACCGGGCAGTTCCAGCCCGCGCGGACGCGAACCCGTCGCGATCACGACGTGCGGCGCGCGGTAGTCCGCGTCGCCGGCGC
>DATFGL010000265.1:0-9287 GCA_035249465.1 Rhodanobacteraceae bacterium
GTGCTGTTGGGGTTGCGCGGCGGCCTGCACCGACCAACCGCGCGGATCGTTTCGCTGGACCAGCCGACGGCTTCCGCCGCGGCACCGTCTGCAAACGTGACAGTGCCGCACGTCGCCACTGTTCCGCCGAAGGTCGATGACACGCCGTTCCGCGCGTCGATGACGCCGTTCGCGGCGATCGGCCTGAACGACGAGGGCGCGTCGATACCGGTTGCCGGCAAGGCGCCCTCAGTCGCCACGCCCTCGGGCCAGCACACGCTCACGCTGAACGCCAGCGCGGATTGCTGGTTCGAGATCACCGATGCGGATGGCAACAAGATCGATTCGGGCATGTTGCACGCGGGCGACAGCCGCAGCTGGCATTCGACGGGCGTCCTGCACGTGACGCTTGGCAATGCGGGCGGCGTGAGCGTGACGCGCGACGGCCAGCCCTTCGCCCTGGATTCGGTCGGGCACGCCAATGTCGCCCACTTCGACGTGTTCGGATCGCCGGGCGCGAGCGAAAACGACTAGGGCCTGTGAACGCTATGCCACATGGCCGCGCCGGCGGCCCTTGGCCTGCAGGGCAAGGAAGAGTGAGGAAGATGTATGTCGATACATAGACGAGCGATGACGCAGCCATGCGGGCAAAGGGCCATGGCCCGAAGGGTTGCTCCGCAGCGGCCGCCATCCTTCGGTGCGCGCCTTGGTCATAGAACCACTATGACGCTGCGGCGCGCGCCTCGTCTGGCGACCGCTGCGGAAGCAACGCGCTCCACTTGGCAGAGTGTCAATAGGCCCTAGTGTTCGAACGCGAGAAACGAGGCGAACGCGCGCTGCTGGTGTTGCCGTACACCGGCAACGGCGCCGCCGTGCGCCGAGCACAGGAATTCGCGGAGCTCGTGGAATCCGCCGGTGCCGAAATCCTCGGCACGGTGCACGCGCGCGTGGAGACGCCCAGCCCGAAGTTTTACATCGGCACCGGCAAGGCCGACGAGGTGCAGGCCAAGGTGCGCGAACTCGGCGCCGATCTGGTGCTGGTCGACCATGCGCTCACCCCGGTGCAGGAGCGCAATCTCGAAAAGCATTTCTCTGCGCGGGTGATCGACCGCGCCGCGCTGATCCTCGATATCTTCGCGCAGCGTGCGCAGTCGCACGAGGGCAAGCTGGAAGTCGAACTTGCGCAGTTGAAACACATGGCGACGCGGCTGGTGCGTGGCTGGACGCATCTGGAGCGCCAGCGTGGCGGTTCGATCGGCCTGCGCGGTCCAGGTGAAACCCAGCTCGAAACCGACCGTCGCCTGTTGCAGAAGCGCGTCGAGCAATTGCAGAAGCGCATCGACAAGGTCGGGGTGCAACGCGGCCAGCAACGCCGCGCGCGGCTGCGCAACACGCTGCCGCGCGTCGCGCTGGTCGGTTACACCAACGCCGGCAAGTCCACGCTGTTCAACAGTGTCACGCGCGGCGCGGTGTATGCCGCCGACCAATTGTTCGCGACGCTCGATCCCACCGTGCGGCGGCTGGGCGGCCTCGAATCGGGTCCCGCGGTGCTGGCCGACACGGTCGGTTTCATCCGCGAATTGCCGCACGATCTGATTGCCGCGTTCCGCGCCACGCTTTCCGAAGCGCGCGACGCCGACTTGTTGCTGCACGTCACCGACGCGGCCGATGCCGAACGCGATGTGTTGATCAACGTGGTCAACGGCGTGCTCGACGAAATCGGCGCGGGCGGCGTGCCGCAACTGATGGTGTTCAACAAGATAGATTTATTGAATGCCAGCTTCCATGCTGGCGAACAGCAGAACCCGGCCATCCCTGGCCGGGCTTTCCACGAAACCGCCAACGTCCCTGTTGGTGAAAATCAAGAGCCGGTCATCCATGACCGGACTTTTCATCAAGCCGCCGCGCGTATCGATCGCGATGCCGAAGGCGCGCCGGCCGCGGTATGGCTGTCGGCTGCGAGCGGTGTTGGCCTCGATCTGTTGCGCCAGGCGATCGGCGAACGCCTCGCGGGCACCCGCGTACATGCGGAATTGCGGCTGCCGCCGCGCGCGGGGCGCCTGCGCGCGCGCCTGATCGAACTGGGTGCGGTGAAATCCGAACGCTACGGCGAGGATGGCTGGTGCCTCGACATCGACGCGCCACGCGAACTGCTGTTGCCGCTTGCCGGCGACGTGCGTGGAGACGAAGCGCAGTTGTTCCGGGACTGGCTCGACGCTGCTTGATTTGTGCGATCGCCCCTTCAACCCGGTGCGCGTCGCTTCGAAAATGAAGCCGTTCTCGTTGAGCGTAGTGAGTGAAGCGAACGGAGTCGAAACGTCCTTGTCCTTCGACTTTGACCTCGTCGGAGGTCTGCGCTCAGGACGAACGGAATTCAAACCGACCCACCATCCGCGAACCAGCGCCTGAGAGAAGCGCTCTGGTGCTCTGGTAGAATTTCGGGCTTGCGCCGAATCCGGCGCACCTTCTCCCCCAACCCGAGGCCGTCCCGAGATGCCCTGGAAGGAACCCGGCGAAAAACCGCGCGAGCCGAGGGATCGTGAACCCCGGGGCCGTGAGCCGTGGGGGCAGGGCGGTCAGGGCCCCGACCTGGATGCATGGGTCCGGAAGTTCCGGCGTGGCCTCGGGCCATTCGGCCGCGGACCGCTGGGCTTCATCGCGCTGGCCGCCCTGTTGATCGTGCTGTGGTTCGTGATCGGCGGGTGGACTTCCATCGGTGCGCAGCAGGTCGGCGTGTTGTTGCGCTTCGGCCGCTTCGAGCGCGTGCTGCAACCGGGGCCGCACTTGCGTCTGCCGCCGCCGATCGACCGCGTCCAGAAAATCGACGTCGGCGGCACCCGTACTGTCGGCGACGAGGCGCGCGTGCTCACCAGCGACGGCCAGCTGGTTCTGGTCGATTACGACGTCCACTACAAGATTACCGACGTGCGCAGGTTCCTGTTCGCCACGCGCGATGCCGAACAAGTGGTGCGCGACGCTGCCACCGCGGCTGCGCGCGCGGAGGTGGGTGCGCACGAGCTGCAATGCCTGATCGATGGCCTGGATTTGCCGTGCCCGTCCGGGCGCATCGATGGCAACAAACTCGGCGCGGAGATCCTTGCGCAGGTCCAGAGTGCCGTGGCCGGCGCGGACGGCGACATCGGCGTGGCCGTGACTGGCGTCGACGTGCGAACCATCGGCGTGCCTTCGGACGTGAAACAGGTCTTCGACGCCATCTCCGCGGCACGGGACAGTGGTGCGACGGCGCAGGCCGGTGCACGCGCGGAGGTGGCGAGCAGCAAGCTCAAGGCGAAAGACCAGGCAGCATCCATCAAGACCGGTGCGGAAGCCCATCGCCGCCAGGCCGTCGCCGAGGCCAGCGCGGCGGTCGCGCGCTTCGGCCAGATACTGCCGCAGTACCAGGCCGCGCCGCAGGTCACGCGGCACCGCCTGTGGCTGGACACCATGCGCGACGTGCTCACCAGGAACCACGTGGTCGTCAACACCGGCTCGGGCAACGTGATCGTGCAGTTCCCGGTGCAGCATCCGGCCGCGGTGGCGCCCGCAAGTTCCGGCAGCAGTGCGCCAGCCGCAACGTCCGCGCAACCGGCCGCGCCGGCATCATCGGCTGAGCCGGTCACTTCCGGGCCGGCCGTGGATGGGATCGACTGAATGAAATACGCCATTCCCATTGCCATCATCCTGCTGGCCCTGCTCGGCGCCAACAGCCTCTATGTCGTGGGCGAAGGGCACGCGGCGTCGCTGTCGCGATTCGGCCAGGCCGAAGCTTCCGGCATCGGTCCCGGCCTGCACTTCAAGCTGCCGTTCGTGCAGGATGTGAGCGTGTACGACACGCGCGAAATCATTTCGCAGGCTGAACCCGGTGATTGCAAGACGCGCGACGGCCACGCGGTGCGGGTGGGATTCCATGTGCGCTGGCAGATTGCCGATCCCGCAACGTATTTCAGTGCGACGTCAGGCGATGAACTGCAGGCCACACAGCAGATGGAACCGGTGATCAGGAACGCGTTGCGCAGTGAAGTCGCGGACAACGACCTGTCCGCGCTGCTGGCCGCGACCAGCCAGGGCATGGGCGCGAAAGTGCGCAGTGACGTCGGCGCGGAACTGCGCAGCAAGCTTGGCATCGATGTACTTGTTGTCGGCATCGGCCGCGTGCTGCCGCCCGAGGAAGCGCTGACGTCCGTGTACAAGCGCATGACCGCCGAAGCGCAGGCGGCAGCCGGAAGCGCGCGCGCCGGCGGCGAAGCCGAGGCGGCCGCCATTCGTGCACAAGGTGACGCGGACAACGAACAGGTGCTCGCTGCCGCCAACCAGGCCGCGGCAGCGGTACGCGGCGACGGCGATGCGGAAGCGGCGAAAATCTATGCGACGGCATCCGCGAAGGACCCGCAGTTTTTCCGCTACTGGAGCACCCTCGACGCGTGGCGCAACAGCTTCAGTGGTGGCGGTGCGGTCGTCGTGCTCGACAAGGGCTCGCCCTTCATGCAGGCGATCGATGCAGGCGCCGCAAGCGACAACTTGACACCGGTAAAACATTGAGCCCAGCCCCAATCACCGATCGTCGCCCCACATCGAAGCACAACATCGAAGCGAGTAAACGATCATGGGACAGAGCGTAGTCATCCTTGGAGCGCAGTGGGGGCGAACGACTGTGCTTGCTGACTGCCAGTGGCAGTCAGCGCAGGCGTGAGCGCCGAAGGCAGGATGCCGCAGGCAGGCCGACTTGATGAGCCATGGATGGCGAATCTGGTCGGCGGCGTCGCCCCAAAATCGGACATCACATCAGGCGAAAAACAATGGGACAGTCAGTCGTAATTCTCGGCGCGCAATGGGGCGACGAAGGCAAGGGCAAGATCGTCGACCTGCTGACGCAGGACATCGGTGCGGTGGTGCGTTTCCAGGGCGGCCACAACGCCGGCCACACGCTGGTGATCAAGGGCAAGAAGACCGTCCTGCACCTGATTCCGTCCGGCATCCTGCGCGAAGGCGCACTGTGCCTGATCGGCAACGGCGTGGTGTTGTCGCCCGCGGCGTTGCAGAAGGAAATCGCCGAACTCGAAGCCAACGGCGTCGAGGTGCGTTCGCGCGTCAAAATCAGCCCGGCGACGCCATTGATCATGCCGTACCACATCGCGCTGGACCAGGCGCGCGAGAAGGCCGCCGGCGCAGGCGCGATCGGTACCACCGGGCGCGGCATCGGTCCGGCGTACGAAGACAAGGTCGCGCGCCGCGGCGTGCGCGTCGCCGACCTGAGTTATCCGAAGGAACTCTCCGAAAAACTGCGCGAAGTGATGGACTACCACAACTTCGTGCTCACCAAATTCCTCGATGCCGAAGCCGTCGATGTCCAGAAGACGCTGGATGAGGCACTCGCGTTCGGCGAATACGTCGAGCCGATGAAATCCGACGTCGCCGGCATCCTGCACGACCTGCGCCGCAATGGTGAACGCGTGTTGTTCGAGGGCGCGCAGGGTGCGTTGCTGGACATCGACCACGGCACTTATCCGTACGTGACGTCATCCAACACCACCACCGGTGGCGCGCTGGCCGGCGCGGGTGTGGGCGCGGACTACATCGATTACGTGCTCGGCATCGCCAAGGCCTACGCCACGCGCGTCGGCGGCGGCCCGTTCCCGACCGAACTGGACGACGACATCGGCGCGCACATCCGCAAGCGCGGCGACGAATTCGGCGCCTCTACCGGCCGCCCGCGCCGTTGCGGCTGGATGGACATCGTCGCGTTGAAACGCGCGGTGTTGATCAACGGCATCTCGGGCCTGTGCATCACCAAGCTCGACGTGCTCGACGGCATGGAAAAACTGAAGGTGTGCATCGCCTACGAATACCGCGGCAAGCGCACCGAATACGCACCGCTGGACGCCGAGGGCTGGAAGGAATGCACGCCCGTCTATCTGGAATTCCCGGGCTGGAGCGAATCCACCCACGGCGTCACCGAATGGGACGAACTGCCGCCCGCCGCGCGCGCCTACCTGCGTGCGCTGGAAGAGCTCGCCGGCTGCCCGCTCGCGATCGTCTCGACAGGCCCCGACCGCGACGCCAACATCGTCCTGCGCGATCCGTTTGCGTGAGCCCAAGGGCGGGAGCAACCCGGACTTTTGTCCTGGTGGATCCCGCCGTTCGCATTTTCCGGAAAGGCGGATTCGCTGTCGCGCGGCTACTCCCGCTTTACGAATCGGGCGTTATGATGCATTGACGTTCCGTGCAGAGATCAGCGCCATGCGACCGGACGACGACGTTTGCTGGCCCGCGCTGCCTTATGACGCGTGGAAGGACACCTACGCCACATTGCACCTGTGGTCGCAGGTGGTCGGCAAGATCGCGCTGGCTCAGGCGCCGCCGCTCAATCATTGCTGGGCCGTGGCACTGCGGGTCACGGCCCGCGGGCTGACCACGCGGCCGCTGCCGCATGGCACGCGCACGTTCACCATCGAGTTCGATTTCATCGATCACAAGTTGCGGGTCCACACGTCGGATGGCGAGACGCGCACGCTGGAACTGTGTCCGCGCAGCGTCGCCGACTTCTATCGTGAATTGCTGGGCACGCTGGGCGGCATGGGCTTGCCGGTGAAGATCCATCCGACGTCGACGGAACTGCCCGAACCGATCCGGTTGGATCGCGATACGCGTCACCACGGTTACGACCGCGAATACGTCGAGCGCTTGCGCCGAATCCTCATACAGATTGACCGCGTGTTCACCGATTCGCAATGTGCGTTCGTCGGCAAGTGCAGCCCGGTGAATTTTTTCTGGGGCAGCTTCGACCTGGCGGTGACGCGGTTTTCCGGCCGTCGCGCGCCGCCGCGTGACGGACCCGCGTTCCAGCGCGATGCGTATTCGCACGAGGTGATCAGCCACGGTTTCTGGCCGGGAAGCGGACCGGTGCTGGAACCCGCCTTCTATGCGTATGCGGTGCCGGAACCGGCCGAGTTGAAGGAGGCGCAGGTGCTGCCGAAACAGGCGCACTACCACCGCGACCTCGGCGAATTCATCCTGCCTTACGAAGCCGTGCGGCAGGCCGACGCACCGGACACGATGATCCGCGCCTTCATCGACAGCACCTACGATCGTGCTTCCGATCTCGCGCACTGGGATCGCAAAGCGCTCGATCGGATGGCGATAGCGTAAGCATATTTGGAGGGCGCGGGGCGGGAGCACGCGACAAATCTTGCCGATCCGCGCGTCTGCCGCCCTGCGACATGCCACGTCACCCCCGCCGCGCGGCTTCGATCGTGGCGATGTCGATCTTCCGCATCGTCATCATCGCGTCGAATGCGCGTTTGGCGGCGGCGCGGTCGGGGTCCGTGAACGCGTCCATCAAGGCGCGCGGGGTGATCTGCCACGAGAGGCCGTAGCGGTCCTTGCACCAGCCGCACTCGCTTTCCACGCCGCCGTTGCCGGTGATGGCGTTCCACAGGCGGTCGGTCTCGGTCTGGTCGCGCGTGTAGACCTGGAAGGAAACCGCTTCGTCGAACTTGAACTGCGGGCCGCCATTCAAGCCGAGGAACGGCATGCCGAGCACGGTGAATTCGACCGTCAGCACGTTGCCCTGTTTGCCGGCCGGGTAATCGCCCGGCGCACGATGCACGGCGTCCACGTGCGAATCCGGGAAAGTGCGGGCGTAGAAGTCGGCGGCTTCCTCGGCCTGGCCGTCGAACCACAGGCAAACCGCGATGTTCCTTGTTGCGTGGGCGTTGGGCATGTCTCATCCTCTTGGGGGCGGCGGCGCGAAGCCGCCGGGGTTCTCGCGTTGCTTGCTCTCTCTCATGGTTGCGACGAACCAGCGCGGCGAAAATCGACAGGTTTTTCCCATCCCGCCGAATTGCGGGTTACGCGTGCGCGCGGTATCGCTTCGTGCGTGGTTCCTGCACGCGCTTGCCGGGTTTCAGCCCGGTGCGCTGGCGCAGCCAGGCGGCGAAATCCTTTTCGCTCAATATGCCCTCGGCGAGGGCGATGTAGAGCGGATACAACTCGACGTTGTTCGCTTCCAGTACGCCATCGTTGAGCATGAGGAAGGTTTCGCAGGCGACCGCTGTGGTGCCAGTCGTACGGTCGCGTACAGTGACCCCCGTTGTTTCACCGTTCCCTTGCCGGATTCGCACATGCGCAACCTCGATTTCTCTTCCTGGCACGCGCTGCTGTCCACGCTGGCCGGACTGTCCGCGATCACGCCGATGGGCATGGGCAGGGTGGACGCACATGGCCTCGACGACGAACGGCACCATTGAGCACGTGGCCGACCGGTCTGCGTGATGGGGACAGCCGGTTGTGCGCCTCGGCCGTCCGGCGATGGTTGATCCCGTGCAGGATGGCCCCGATGTCCTGGACGACATTCGAACAAGCGGGACGGGCATGGGTATCCAATCGGACTTGCTGGTGATCGGCGGCGGCTCGGCGGGCTTGGCGACGGCGATCCGCGCGTCGCGGCACGGCGCGAAGGTGACGGTGTTCGAGCCACGCGAACTGGGTGGCACGTGCGTCAACCGCGGCTGCGTGCCGAAGAAGGCGATGTGGCTGGCGGCGGAACTGGCCGAGGCGCAGCGGATGGCGCAGGCGGTGGGTTTCGCCGTGCAACCCGGCGCGCTGGATTGGGCCACGTTCGTCAGGCACCGCGAAGCGTACGTGCTGCGTGCGCGAACGTCATACGTGAACCGCCTGCGCGAACTCGGCATCAACCACGTGACTGCGCCGGCGCATTTCATCGACGCGCACACGCTGCGCGCGGGCGCTACGGACTACCACGCGCCGCACATCGTGATCGCGACCGGTTCGCGCCCGCGTCCGTATCACTTGCCAGGCGGCGAGTTCACCATCGACTCCGACGGCTTCTTCAAGCTGAGCGAGCGCCCGCGGCGCGTCGGCGTCATCGGCGGCGGCTACATCGGCGTCGAACTGGCGGGCGTGTTGCGCGCGCTGGGTGCGGAGGTCGAGTTGTTCACGCGCAATGGCTTGTTGTCGCGCTTCGACGCCGACCTCGGCAGCGCGCTCGGCGAAATGATGCAGGGCGAGGGCATCGTGCACCACGAAGGTTGCGCGGCCAAGGGCGTCAGCCGCGACGGTGGCGCCTTGTGGATGGATTGCACGGACCACGAGCGGCACGGCCCGTACGACCGCGTCATCAGCGCGATCGGGCGCTTGCCGAATATCGAATCGCTGCAACTGGACGCGGCGGGCGTGAAGCTCGGCAAGATCAATGAAATCGTCACGGACAATTACGAAAACACGTCGGCGGAAGGCGTGTACGCAATCGGCGACGTCAACGGCAAGCCTGCGCTGACGCCGGTGGCGGT
>DATFGL010000266.1:0-17159 GCA_035249465.1 Rhodanobacteraceae bacterium
GTGCGCGTAATCGAACGGGCTGCCGAGATCCAGCGTCAAGGGATCGACCAGTCCCATCTGGCGCGTGAAATGGTCGAAGTGACCCGCCACCGCCAACGTCGCCGACGTATGAATCCATGCAGCGTCCGTCGCATTGCGCAGCGTCTGCAACTGCGGCGCGAGGTCGAGCGGCGTCGCGCTCAACTCGAAACCGTGGTCGGACAGCTCGTACCAGCGCACCTCGTCCTCGCCGTCGCGGCCGGCGATGCGCTGCAGGCGCTGGTCCAGCACCAGGCAACGCGCATGCACGCTGGCGAGCCCCTTGGAACGCTCGGCCTGCCCCATCAGCACTCCGGCAAGGTCGGTCAGCACGTCGCCCAGATTCTCCAGCGCTTCGGCGGCACCGGCGTCGGCTTCCAGTTGCGCGAACGCGCCGCGTTTCGGCAGCGTGTCGAACGCAAGCCGGGCCTTGCGCAGCGATTCGTTCACGCCATCCAGTGCCGGCTGCAACAACGCCAATGCGCCCGGCTGTCCCGCGCATTCGGCCAGCGCGTCGGTGGCAAGTTCCTTCACCTGGCGCGCGCTGACACCGACCGAAAAATATTGCCCCGCGAGTTCGGGCAACTGATGTGCCTCGTCGAGGACATACGCCTCGGCTTCCGGCAGGATCGCGCCGAAGCCTTCGCGCTTCAGCGCAAGGTCCGACAACAGCAGGTGATGGTTCACCACCACGAGGTCCGCTTCCTGCGCGCGACGGCGCGCCTTGAACACGAAGCAGTCGTCGTACAGCGGGCACTCGGTGCCGAGACAATTATCGGCGGTCGAAGTGACGCGCGGCCACAGCGGCGAGCCTTCCGGAACTTCGACCAGTTCCGCGCGATCGCCGCTGCGCGTGCGTGCACCCCATGCGCGCACCTTCTGCAAATCGTCCACCTGCATGCGCGATTTGAACTGACCCGATTCGATCGTTTGCTGCAGGCGATATCTGCACAGGTAATTGGCACGGCCCTTCAGCAATGCGACATCGGCCTTAGCACCGAGGATCCCGAGCACCCGCGGCAAGTCGCGGTGAAACAACTGGTCCTGCAGGTTGCGCGTACCTGTCGAGATGATCACCCGCTTGCCGGAAAGCAACGCCGGAACCAGATACGCGAACGTCTTGCCGGTGCCGGTACCGGCCTCCACCACCAGCGCATCGTGGCCGTCGATCGCGTCCGCGATCGCATTGGCCATCCGTTGCTGCGTCGCGCGCGGCGCGAAATTCGGTACCTCGCGCGCAAACGGGCCATTCGCGCCAAGCAGCGCGGAAGCCGCGGGGTCGTCGACTGACTTCATCATCCGGCAAGTATTGCGGAGCGTTGCCTCGCGCGAAACCGGGAACCTTCAGCCACAAGGGACTCCATCCGTGCACAGGTGTGACAGGGGCCCCACTCCAACCACCGGTATCGGCGGTAGCGTACCATCTCGATCGCACAGCCGGCCCGCAAGCCCGGTTGCGCAGCAGGAAAATCAGGGGACCGGATGCGTGCATGGTGCAGGCATGGTGACCCCGCGAGCTGTCTGGCTGGATCTGCGGTGCATCCCGCAGCAATGCGGCCTCTGTCCGGATGCCAAGCCGCACTGCGACGTGCTGCGGATCACACGGCTCGAGGAAATCCATGGCGCCGTCGCGACACACCGGCCGCAATTTTTCTGCATCGAATACGACTACCCCGACCAGGGACGTTTGCGGGCGGTGGCGCTGGTGCGGCGCGAGTTCCCGACGCTGCCCGTGTTGATGTTCACCGAGTACCACTCCGAGGCGCTCGCGGTGTGGGCGTTTCGCTTTCGGGTCTGGGACTACAGGGTGAAGCCGGTCACCGCCGGAACCCTCGCGCGCCTGATCGAAGCCTTGGCGCGTGCGGCCGAATCCACGTCATGCAACGGATGGCAGATCGACCCGTTTCCACCCGACCTGCTCGCCCCTGCCGGGCATCTGCGCCGGCCGTTGATCGCGGCGCGCCAGACCGCGGCAGCCGCCGCGTGGATCAGCGAGCACTACGGGGAGCCGGTCAGGATAGAGATGGTGGCCGGGCTCTGTCATCTGTCCGATTCGGAATTCAGTCGCGCCTTTCATCGCGAGCACGGGCTGTCGTTCCGCCGCTTCCTGCTGCAATACCGCATCGCCAAGGCGCGCGATTTCCTGGCCGAACCCGACGCGTCGGTCTCGCAAGTCGCGTACGCGGTCGGGTTCAACGACCTGTCGCATTTCGGACGCATGTTCCGGCGTTTCGTCGGCGTGCCCGCGACCCAGTACCAGCGTCATTCCCAGCCGCGCGCGCAACCGTCGTAGGGAATGCCGCCCGCCGCACCCGGCGCAGAATCGTCCCATTCGAGCGCAGCTTGGTTCTAACCACACGGCCTTTCCGTGCCGCATGCTCGCCCTCCCCACCGCTGCGCACCGAGCGGTGCGCGACGAGGGAGGCGGCCCATGGCCAGGATCACCGGCGAGCTCGATCTGAGCCAGATTCCGGACGAGCAATACAGGTCCGACCTGGATTTGCGCGTGGCAGTGGTGCGTGAGGGAAGCGTGCTCGGTTCGGCGGTTCTCAAGGCTGCCGGCGCCAAGCAACGGCGCTTGCCGTTCGAGGTGGAATTCGAGCCGCCCATCCTTCCGGGCGCGCGTCTGCCCTGCCCGGTCGTCTTCGTCGCCGGGCCCAACGTGGCGGACCGCGAGTTGCTGGGCATCGACACTGTCAAACAGGTGGTCGAACTGGGCCACGCCAAGGAACGCGCTGCCGCGAAGACGGCTGCCGCCAGGAGCGCGGATCTGAAAATCGGCCGCATCGCGGTCGACCCGGCAATCTACTGGTGCTGGTTGATCTGCTGCCGGACCTACACGATCAACGGACGCATCGTCTGCCGGCACTGGTACTACGATCCGAGGCTGCACCGCTGGCGGTTCTGCGACGAGCCGGTCCCCGGCGCGGTGGTCGAAGCCTACGACGTGGACCGCTTCTGGTGGTGGTACTGGCGCGACCTGATCACCAGCGCCGTCACCGACATCAACGGCAACTTCCACATGACGTTCCGCTGGTGCTGCCTGCGCTGGCTGCCGTGGCTGCGTCCGAACCCTGCGATCGACCCCGACATCCTGGCGCGCATCCAGCAATTGCTGGCGACCGTCCAGCCGCCGCTGCCGCCGATTCCGCCGGGACCCGACCCGGATCCGACGGTGTTCCAGCAGTTGCTGGGCGGCGCCGCGGGACTGCCGGGACCGGTGCTGGCTGCCGCAACGCAAGGCGCGTTGTCGCTGCCCGCGGTGCAGCAGCCGGCCGGCGCGATTTCGGCGGAGGCCTTGCGCGCCACGCTGCCGGCCTCGCCCGAACTGGCGGCGCTGCATGTCTGGCCGTGGTGGGACTGGAGCGATTGCTCGCCCGACGTGGTGTTCCGCGCGACCCAGCGCTGCGGCGACCGCTTCAACGTGATCTACACGGAAACCAACGCGCAGACGCGCTGGGACATTCCGACCACGTTGAACGTGACCTTGATCGCCAACGATCTCGCGTGCTGCATCCCGACCTGCCGCGACCCGGAATGCCCGGAATGCCTGAAGCTGACCTGGGTCGGCTGCACGCCGGTGGACCTGATCAGCGCCGACGCGGGGCCGCCCGATCTGCGCGGCTACGCGCGCACCCGCGCGGTGGACGCCGATCCCTGGAAGGACAATCCGTTCTACGGATCGCTGCAGATCCAGGGCGGCGTCGGCTGGGACGTGGACTACTTCAAGGTGCAGTACTCGAAGGACGGCGCACCGTGGGCCGACCTGCCGAGTCCGGCGTTCGGCGGATTCACGCGCAGCTACTGGGACGGCACCTCGTTCGTGCCGGTGGCTTTCACGCCTGCCCTCAAGAACGGGCAGTTGGTGATCGTGAGCCGTCACCACTACGAGGAACTCAATCCCGCCATTCCGCGCTTCGGCGGACAGGTGATCTGGAACGACTACGCCACGCTGTTCTATTTCGACACGACGCAACCGGGACTCACCCCCGACGCGCTGTACCAGTTGCAGTTCGATGGTTTCGCGGCGGACGCCGCCGACAACCTGATCGCATCGAGCGAGCACATCCTGCCGACCTGCGGCGAGGAAACCGCGGAACAGGTGTATCTGCGCATCGACAACCAGGCGCTGACCCATCCCGGGCCGTCGCTGCCGGCACCGTGCAAGATTCCGCACGCCTGCGGCGGCATCATCCACGCGTGCACGGTGGAACCGGATTGCTACATCCGCGAGATCTGGAAGAACGAGGGATTGCCGGGACAGGAATGCGTTTCCGCCTGCGACATCGCGCGGCTGGAGCCCACCGACACCCTGACGATCCATTTCAGCGTCACCTGCCCGGCGACGGTGCAGGACGGCCATCTCGGCGGGTACTGGTTGCGCGCGGAATACGGCGCCAACCAGGCCTTCTACATCACCGCGCCGTTGTACGTGGATGCAACCGGCGGCGTCGGTGCATTGGCCGCCGATCCGACCGTGGAGTTCGGACCGAGCTACAGCCAGGCGCTGGGCCAGGGCGCGCCGCGTGCGCATTGGTACGGCGGCGATTTCAGGGTCACGCTGCATGGCTCCGACTTCCCGGAGTGCTGCGCCTACCTGTTCCGGCTGTGGGCATGGAAGCGCACCACCAACGGTTGTTCGGACCCGAGCGTGACGCACTACAACCAGTTCGAGCTTTCGTTCACCGTGCTGCGCCCGGACCTGTGTCCAGGGGTGTGCCCGCCGCCGCGCGCGACCGGGGCGGACGGGGACGGCCAACGGTGACGGCGCGGGGAGTGGAACGCCAGGCCAACGCGAATCGAAAGGATCGTGAACGCCATCGACCCATGGTTCGCGTTTGCGCTGGCCGCGCTGGGAACCTGGCGGGTGACACACCTGCTTGCGGAAGAAGACGGCCCGGCGGATTTGATCCTGAAGCTGCGATCGAAATTCGGGACCAGCGTGCTGGGAACCTTGATGGACTGTTTTCAATGCCTTTCGCTCTGGATCGCCATCCCCTTCACTTTCATCGTCACCGGCCCGGCGCTGGCGTGGATACCCGTCTGGCTGGCCGTTTCCGGTGCGGCGTGCCTGCTGGAGCGTCTGGGTTCGGAACGCACCGCACTGCAGGTGGAGCCGTCCCATTTTCCGGAGAACAACCATGACATGTTGCGGTCAGGGCAGGACAGCACTGAGAGCTAGCCAGGCGATTCAAACACCCAAGGCGCCGCGCATGCCGCGCCCTGTGGTGAAGCCCGTCGTATACGTCTCCGGACACACCGCGACGCGCGCCGACACACCCATGCTCTATCCCGGTGCGGCGCCGGTCACGCTGCGCGGCGCGGTCAGCGGGCGTTGGTATCGGTTCACGGTAAGCCGCTCGGTCCAGCTCGTGGATGTTCGCGATGTCGCGGATTTGCTCCGGAAGGGGTTTTCCCGCAGTGGGGGGCAATGGAGAAAGCCATGAACACGAAATCGGGCGATGCAAAGAAGGCGGCGGAACTCAAGAAGCAGCTCGAGGCGCTTGCGGGCCATGAGATCGATCTCAGTCCCGCGCAGATCTTCAACCTCTGGTATCCGGTCGGCGCCAACAGCACCAGCGACGGCAGCACGACCTGGCGCAACATCTTTTTCCCGGGCAAACGATGCAACAACGCGACCCTGCTCGACGTCGACGGCACGAGTTCGACCGGATCGAACGGCCAGCGGACGTTCCTTCTGAGCGATGCGCTGTGCTGGTCGGTCTTCGACTTTGCGTACCCGGCGAATGTCCTGGCCACACCGCGTGGCGCCAGCCCGTACTTCCTCACCACGACGTACCAGACGCTGAGCGGCCCGCCGGGATCACCGAACATCGATTTGCAGATCACGGTGTATTCGTGGCTGCCCGGTGGCGCTGCCGCACCCAACGTCACGTTCGATTGGCGCTGCCGCGTCATCTCGGTGCCGATCATCGTTTGAAGTTTCACGGAGCGCGGCGAGCCGTTCATGTCCGATCCGCCACTTTCCACTCCTGACAGGAGGCCCATCATGCCTGCCCAGACCGACACCAAGAAACCGACATTGCCATGCTGCCCGAAGCTCGACCCGGACGACGTCTGCGACGAGCTGGATTTCTACTACCGCCTGACCTACCCGACCACGGCCGGGTCCCAGCCCGGTACGGTCGCGCTGCCGACCATCCCGGTCGAGGTAAAGCTGCATTTCCATCTGAAGCGATGCCGCGGGCCGCTTGCGCTCGGCGATTTGCTTTACACCACGACGTTGCTGCCGGGCGAGAAAGTGCGGCTGTTCACTTCCGACCGCCGCTCCAAGTTCACCTTCGATACCGAAAGCAAGTTCGGCTATCGCAATTCGCAGTCATCGGAAGAATCGTTCTTCATGCAGCAGATGAGCGACTCGCTGTTCGACGTGAATTCGCGCGACGAGGCCCACTCCAGCAACCAGTCGCATTCGCACGTGGACGGCAAGGCCGACGCCGGCGTGAACATCTTCGGCCTGGGTGGCTCGGCCAGCATGAGCGGCAATTTCGATTCGAATTCCGTTTCGGATTTCCTCGGCGAGCACAGCCAGCACGCGCAATCCTCGTCACGCGCGGCGGAGATGGGCGTACGCAAGGCATCCAGCGTGTCGATCGGCGAATCCGAAAGCCGCACGCACACCGAGAGCGAATCGCAGGACCACTACGAATCCGCCTCGCGCGAGTTCCAGAACGGCAACGACTGCCACGCGGTGACGTTCTTCTTCTATCAGATCAACAAGACCCAGACGATCAGCTACACGCTGGAATCCGTCGACCTGCGGGTGATGATGGATACCGACCCCGCCAACGACTTCACCCGCGTCGCGGCCAACCCGCTGTCGCCCAGCACGGGAGTGGGCGTGCTCTCGAACGGCGTGCTCTCCACCGACGCCAACCGCCAGGCGACCTACCTGGAAGCCGCGACCAGGCCGTCGAACAACGGCCGGTTCGCCGTCGCCGCGGCATTCCGGCTGCAGATTCCCGTGCCGGCTGCCGCCGTTCGCGCACAGGCACTCAAGCAGGTGCAGCAGGAACTGATCCAGCAAGGGCTGCTGGACAAGAGCGGCAGCGTGTCCGCCGACGCGCAGAAGCGCTATTCGTTCGTCCGGCAATCTTCGTTGCCCACGCCGGGGATCCTGGTCAAGGGTTGCCTTGATGATTGCAACGTGTGCGAGGCCACGCGCCTGAAATCCATCGAACTCGACGTCGAGCGCAAGAAGCTGGAGAACGAGTTGTTGCAAAAGCAGATCGCACTGCTGGAAAAATCGCAGGAGTACCGCTGCTGTCCGCCGGCACCCGACGCGGAGTGAACAAGCGAACCGAACCGGGCAGTCGGTCGCCCGTTGAACGCACCGACGGGCCACCGGCATCCCTCAACGACAGAACGGAGGACAGTCATGGCAACCTCAGGCGCGCGTGGAAGCAGGGGCGGCAGAAAAACGCGGGATTCGGCGGCGATCGTCCCGGAGACCCTGACCCGCAAAGGCTTCCGGATACGGGCCCTGGGCCCGCTGCCGGAGAAGTTCGACCCGATGAAGGCGACGACCCGGCAGCTTGCGGCCTACCGGCTGCCGCGCCGCCCCGACGCCAAGACGGAACCGCAGTTGCGCAAGCTCTGGGACGGGGTGATGTCCCGCACCCGGTTGTGGATCACCCCCGAGTTCGAGCATCGCGAGCACATCAAGCACGGCCCGGCGCGTGGCTCCGGCCACCGGGCCGTGACCGCGCGATTGGGTTCGCCGGGTGTCTCCAACGCCACGTCCAGCAACTGGTCGGGCGCGGCGGACTTCTCGCCGGCTGGCAAACCGTACGGCTTTGTCGGCGGCCAATGGACGGTGCCGAGTCCGAACACCAGGACCGACGGCGCCTATTACGCCTCGGAGTGGGTCGGCATCGACGGCTGGAACTCCAACGACGTGCTCCAGGCGGGAACGGAAACCCAGATCACCAAGATCCTCTTCATCACGGCCGAGCAGGTCTACACGTGGTGGGAGTGGTTTCCGGCGGGCGAGGTGAAGATCAACAACCTCCCCGTCTCGGCGGGTGACGTCATGTATTGCCTGATCTGCGCCGACACGACCAGCCACGCCACGGTCTACTTCAGCAACCAATCGGAGGGCGTCGGCACCCGCTTCGAGATCACCCCTCCGCGCGGCACTACGCTGACCGGCAACGTGGCCGAGTGGATCGTCGAGCGGCCCACCGTGGGCGGGTCGGTTGCCAACCTCACCGACTATGCCGCGTGCTATTTCGACGAGTGCATCGCGGGCGGCGCCGGGAACATCGACAACCTCAGCGGCGCGTCCCTGATCACGATGACCGGCAACGGCGGCGCGACACTGTCGGAACCGACCCAGGAGAACGACCACGTCGTCAAGCTCAACTGGCGCGGATCGAGCTGAGCCCCGCGCCACGGGGTTTCACTCCCGCGATGGACGGTGGGCACAAGGAATGCCTGCTTTACGGACTTGGCGACAGGCCGTTGCGGCCTTCGCGGGACGGGCTTGCGTCAGCCCGGTCCGCAATACTCGCAGCCTTCCCCGTTCTGTGCGCGCCTGACGACCACGCGTTGCAGGTGCGGAAGGCCGCCGAGTTTTTCCCACGTGAAGCGCGCGATGTTTTCCATGGTGGGGATGCCGAGCCCTTCCACGTCGTTGAGCAGGCGATGGTCGAGTGCATCGCGCGCAACTTCGATGCGGCGTTCCAGATCGCTCATGTCCACGACCCAGCCGCGCTCGTTGAGCGGCCCGCGCACCCACACCTCCACCTGGTACGAATGGCCGTGCATGCGCCGGTAGCGCGGATCGCCACCGGGTCCGGCGTCCAGTTGATGGGCGGCGTCGAAACGGAATTCCTTCCAGACGGTGAAAAATTCTTCGCTCATGGGATGCCAAGATACTTGTGGGTCTGCAGGCTGAGCCGCCAGTGCGGGTGCGCCTTGCAGTAATCGACCACGGCGCGGGTGTTTTCCGCGGCGCGCGGCCCGTCCATCGGTTGCAGGAAGAAGTGCGCCGCGGCGAAACCGGCGAAGCGTTCCGGCATCGCGGTGGGTTGCGGATAGACCAGTTTCAGTTCGTTCGCGCGTTGCAGTTTCACCGGCGCGGTGTTCTTGGGGCTGAGGGTGACCCAGTCGAGGCCGGCCGGCGCTTCCAGCGTGCCGTTGGTTTCGACCGCGCACTCGAAACCGCGCGTGTGCATCGCATCCAGCAGCGGCGTATCCAGCTGCAACAACGGCTCGCCACCCGTGAATACCACGAAACGGTTTTCCTTTCGATCGCGCGGCCACAGGCCCGCGATCCTGTCCGCCACGACCGCGGCATCCGCGTACTTGCCGCCGTTTTCGCCATCGGTGCCGACGAAATCTGTGTCGCAGAAATTGCAGACCGCGACCGCGCGGTCCTCCTCGCGTCCCGACCACAGGTTGCAGCCCGAAAAACGGCAGAACACCGCCGGACGTCCGGCGTGGAAGCCCTCGCCTTGCAGCGTGTAGAAGATTTCCTTGATCGCGTACATGCGAGCTGTCAAATTCCGAACTCCTTATTTTGCCAGCGTCGGCGGCCGTTTGCCGCGCCCGGCCCGTTTCGAGCGAGACGCAGCGTGCAAATCCGTACCGCCACATCCGGCGACGCCGAGGCCATCGCGGCCGCCGAAGCCGAAACGCAACGCACTCCCGGTTTGCTGGTCGGCCGGCCGGGCGAGATTCCGGTCGAAGCCTATCGCGCAAAAATCGCCAAACTGGCGGCGGCCGGACACTACATCGTGGCGGAAGAAAATGGCGCACCGGCCGGTCACGCCTTCCTCGACCCGATGCCGATGCATGCCAACGCGCACGTCTTCCTGTTGACCATCGTGGTCCACCCCGGACACCTGGAACGAGGCATCGGCCGCGCGATGCTGCGCAACCTGCTGGACTGGGCGCAGCGCGACACACGCGTCGGCAAGATCGAACTCAACGTGCGCGCCGGCAACCTGCGCGCCCAGCATCTCTATCGCAGTCTTGGTTTCGTCGAGGAAGCACGCTTCCAGCGGCGCGTATGCCGACAGGATGGCGAGTACGAGGACGACCTCGGGATGGCGTGGTTTCCCGATCGCTGGCCACCCGTACCCCGGAGTGACAAACTGTAGTCGACCTTGGGTCTGTTGGCGTCACGCCACGTGGCATGGCTTCGACCGATCCTGACGGGAGGGAGAAGCGGCGTGGCGGATGACGACGCCCAGGTGCTCGAAACCCTGCGGCAGATGGCGGCGCAGCAGGCACGCGTCTGCTACATGAACGTGGATCGCACGTTGGCGACCTGGACGCGCACGGCGCTCACCTTGATCGTGTTCGGCACCGTGGTCGATCGCTACGGCTTGTTGCTGTCGCGCCCCGCATTCGCGCACCTCGGCACGCGCCTCGCGCCTAATCCCGTTTCAAGTGCCGGAGGCATTTTCCTGGTCGCCATCGGCGTGTTCATCGTGGTCAGCGCGGCCATCCGGCACCAGGCCTACAAAACCACCTGGCTGCGCACGCACGGGCGCGACGCGTCGTTCGGCCCATGGCTGGCCTTTCCGTTCGCCGTGATGGTGGCGGTGCTCGGCGTGATCGTGCTGGCGTTGTTGTTCGTGTTCACGCAGTAGCGCACGAGGAAACTGCAGATGCCCGACGATTCCCACAGCCTTCAGGTACAGGTTGCGCGCCGACTGGTAGAGCTGTCGCTGCAACGCTCGTACATGAATACCGAACGCACGCTGGCGGTGTGGACGCGCACGGCGTTGTCGTTGATGATCTTCGGGATTGCGGTGGACCGCTTCGGGCTGTTGATGCGCCACCCGCCCTGGCACGTCGAGAACACCCGCCAGCTCTTGCCGAACTCATTGTCCACGCTCGGCGGCGTGGTGCTGGTGGCGCTGGGCGTGCTGATCCTGCTCGCCGCGGGCTTCCGTTTTCTCGCCTACGGCCGGGCGTGGTATCGCGTCAATCCATTGAGGGTGAAGTACCACACGCCGTGGCTCGCCTTCACCTTCACCATGCTGATGGCGGCGTTCGGGCTTGCGCTGCTGGTGGTGCTGTGCGTGTTTCGGCAATGAAGTGATCACCCCCTTCGATACGAAGGGGGTCGCGCCGCAGGCGCGAGGGGATGCAACTCGCGGCGCGGTTGCCGTCGATAAAGCCATCCCCCTCAGTCCCCCTTCCTGCGGAAGGGGGAGGCAAAAAGCTCACATGCGTATCGGCCCCGCCTTGTGGCACGCGTCGCGCGCGGTGCGTGCGGACTGGACGCCGGCCTGGTTGTTCCTCGACTCGGCGATCTCCAGCACCGTCTCCCAATTGCTCGCGCACAAGCCGCCGACCTTCGCGCCCAGGTCGTACGAATGCCTCGCGTCGGCCTCGGCGGCGGCATCGTCCTTCAGCAGGATTTCGATTTCGGCACGGAACTGCAGGATGTCGGGTGCCTCGGGCGACAGCTTCAACGCAGCGTTGATCTTGCCGAGCGCCTCCTGGTATTTGCCCGCGCCCTCGTCGGCACGAGCGCCATCCAGATAGCCGTCCACCGATGGATCGCGCAGCGGCGTGACCTGCACCACCGACTTGTCGTCCGCGCGCGCCGCGCGGATCGCCTCGACCATCGTGGTCGGCGACAACCGGCTGGTCACCGGCGCCGGTTGCGGCGGGTGCGAACAGCCGGCCAGAACCACGGCCACCGCGCCCAGCGCGGCCCAAGTCACGTTGCGAGTCATGTGTTGCTCCATAAGGATCATCACGGCTGCGGATGCGCCGCAGCGTCGTTGCCGCCGCCGCCGAAAAAGTTTTCGAGGCGCTGCAGGTAGCAGTGGTTCTGGACCTGCGGCACGTAGCCGTCGATGAAGGGATATTGCTTCGCGCCATCGCACTGCGGCAGGCTGCCCTGTCCGGTCGCCGGATCGATCCAGGCGTACTGGATGCCGTCGTCAAGTGACGTGGTCAGCGGCGCGCTCGGCAATTTTTCGAACAGCTTCATCCACACCCGCAGCGCACCGGTCGCGCCCCACAGGTGCGTGGGCTGGTTGTCGTCACGGCCCATCCATGCGACCGCGAGACGATCGCCGGTGAACCCCGAGAACCATGAGTCGCGCTGGTGATCGGACGTTCCGGTCTTGCCGGCGACGTGCAGCGACGCGAGCGATGAATCACCGATCGCGGCCGCGGTGCCGTACTGCGTCACCTGCTGCATCATCCAGCGCACCAGCCCCACCGCCTGCTGGTACTGTCCCTTGCCGGGCTGCACCGCATATTGCTTGAGCAGGTGGCCCTTGGCGTCCAGCACGCCGCGCAGCGTCAGCAGCGGCAACGCGTGGCCGTCGTCCGCGATGAATTCATAGAGCTGCGCCAACTGGAACGGCGACATGTCCACCGCACCCAGCAGCAGCGACGGATTGGCTTCAACGTCTTTCAGGCCGAACGAGCGCAGGAATGCCGCGACGCGGTTGACGCCGAGCTGCAGCCCCAGGCGCACGCTGGCAAGGTTGTAGGACTTGGCCAGCGCTTCGACCATCGGCACCTCGCCGTGCGATTGGTGGTCGTCGTTTTGCGGCGTCCACATCTTGCCGTTCGGCAGTTTCATCGCGATCGGCGAATCGTCGAGCAGCGAGGCCACGTTCCAGCGCGACGGATTGCTGAGCGCCATCAGGTAATAAAACGGCTTCAGGCTGGAGCCGACCGGGCGACGCGCGTCGTAGGCGCGGTTGAAGCCGTGCTGGTCCGACTTGCGGCCGCCCACCATCGCCAGCACGTCGCCATTGCCAGGATCGACCACGACCACGGCGCCTTCCATGCCGTTGCTGCGTTTGCCTAGGCTCTTCAACGCTTCGTCCAGCGATTGTTCCGCGTACGTCTGCGCGGCCGGATCGAGCGTGGTGTAAACCTTCAGGCCGCCGCTGCGAAGCTGCTGGTCGGTGAAATCCTGCTTCAACTGCCCGCGCACCACGTCCATGAACGCCGGGAAACGATCGACCACCAGTTGAGGGCTCGGTGTCACGTCCAGCGGCGCGGCTTTCGCGACATTCCACTGCGCGTCATTCAACAAACCGGTGCCGTGGAACGCATCCAGCGCCACGTTGCGGCGCGCCAGCGCGCGTTCGGGATTGCGACGCGGGTCGTAATAACTCGGGCCACGCACCATGCCGACCAGCAGCGCGATTTCCTGCGGGCGCAGCGTCTGCACCGGACGGCCGAAGTAATACCAACTGGCCGCCGCGAAACCGTGCACGGCCTGGCCACCCTGTTGACCCATGAACACTTCATTGCAGTACGCGGCGAGGATCTGGCCCTTGGTGTAATGCGCGTCCAGCAGGATCGAAAGCAGCGCCTCGTTCAACTTGCGAATCAATGTCTGGTTGCGATCGAGGAACAGGTTGCGCACCAGCTGCTGGGTGATCGTGGAACCACCCTGCACCACGCGGCCCGCGCGCAGGTCGGCCAGCGCCGCGCGCGCGATCGACGACAAGTCGATCCCGTGGTTGTGCTTGAAGTCTCGATCCTCGACCGCCTGCACGCCCTGCACCAGCAACGGCGGCAGCTCGGACAATTGCACGATGATGCGCTCTTCCTGCTCGGAACCGTACATCGTCGCGATGCGCGCCGGATCGAGATGCGTCTCGCGCAACGGCTTGTTCGCGGTGAGATCGAGCACCGACTGGATCTGGCCGGAACCCAAGGTCACCCGAACCCGGCGCGGCAGTTCGCCACCGACCGGATCCATGTAGCCGCGCGAGGCGATCGTGAACGTGTTGCCATCCGCGCTGTACGTGCCGGGCACCTGCGCAACACGCGCGGCCTCGGTGTAGCCGGAAATCCGCAGTTCCAGTTCCAGCGTCGCCTTGTTCATCGGCACGCCGGCTTCCAGCAACAGTGGGCGCGCGTACACGCGCGTCGGCTGCGTGAAATCGATTTCGCTGACGCGCGTTTTCACGCGGTGATCGAGCACCAGCGTATACGGCACCACGAAGCCGACCGCGAAACCGATTCCGATCAGGATGGGCCAGCGTGCGAATGGCCAGACCCGGGCGACAAACCCGCGCACGCGCTCGAACCAGGACAAGGCGTTCTATCTTTCCAAAGGCGTCGGCGGATTTTAGCGGATCGGCGTGGCGGGCTCTTGCGGCCCGCCGCAGGGGTTCAGCGGCGATTGTCCAAATACCATCCGTGGAACCTGCACAAGGGAAGCGCGCGGCCGGATCACCAGCGTCGCGTCACCATGAATTGCGCACCGCAACCCTTGTCGACCCAGATGCCGGCGCGGTTCCAGCCCCAGGTGCGGCCCTCGATGCAGGCGGAACTGGAGTTCTGGCGTTGCAGCCTGACGCGGCCGCGCGCGCCAACATCGACCTGGCAGAAATACCGCCGGTATTGCGGGCTGCCGCACGACACCACGAAATCGCGATTCCAGTCCGGTCCCGGCCGCCAGCCGCCGGCGGCCGCGAACACGCCGCCGCAACCCTTGTCCACCCAGATGCCACCGCGGTCGAAACCCCATGACCGGCCTTCGACGCAGGCCGACTTCGAAGTCTGCTGGATCATGCGCGCGCCGCGCCAGTTGCCGGGCACCTGGCAGCGCAGCAGGCGATGTCGCGGGCTGCCACAGGAAACGGTCTGCCCATAGCCTGGATGGCCTTGCGGCGACCGGTTCGGGTAGTAGTTTGGCGGAGGTGGCGGGGGTTGATCGCCGTAGGTGACCTGCGCGCCGGCCGCACCGGCAAAACCCAAAATAGAGGCAGCCAAAACAGATGTCGCGAACACCCATCCGATCTTGCGCATCGCACCGCCCTCCTGGTTGGTGCAGCCAGTCTCCACATCGACAGCTGAACCGGGGCTGGCGGCTGGCGCGCGACGTCGATCAGTCTCCGGCTGCCTTGCTGGCCCTTTCCTTGGCGGGTTTGGCCGGTTCCGCCGGTTTGCCCGTTGACGCATCCTTCGGCTTGGCCGCTTCGCCGGCAAGGTTGTGCTTCTTCTCCTTGTCGGATTTGAAATCGGTTTCGTACCAGCCGCTGCCGGCCAGGCGGAACGCAGGCGCGGTCACCTGTTTGTGCACGGTGTCGCGCCTGCCGCAGTGCGGGCAGACGTCGGGATCGGGATCGGACAGCTTCTGCAGGCGCTCGAACTTTTCGCCGCAGTCGCTGCAACGGAACACGTAGATGGGCATGGCGGGAAACCCTGAAACGATCGCGCCATGATACCGCCACGCGGCCGGAAGGCGGTGGTTTGGCACGCATTCGGACATAACGCCCATCCTGCACCGGCCCGTATCATGTGCGTTTTGCCGACAGGAAACCCGATGCCTTTCGTCCGTTCCGCGTGCCTGGCCGTGATGATCGCAGCCGCCCCGCCCGCCGCACTCGCCGCCGAGCCACTGTGTCCGGCCACATGGCCCGCGCAACCGGCCGCGTGGGTCACGCACATCAATGAAGTGAATCGCGAGCTTGGCATTCCGCCCGACTACGCGGCGAAGCACAACCTGGTGCCGCTGCCCGAAGGCAAGGAACTCGCACAGGCACCGCGCGACGTGTACGGGCGCAAGGTCGAGATGGTGGCGCCCGCCGCCGCCGCATTGAAGCGCATGTTCGCGGCCGCCGCACGCGACGGCGTGAAGCTGGAAACCGTGTCCGGTTTCCGCAGCATGAATTACCAGAGTGGCCTGATCCGCAGGAAACTGAAAAGCGGCATGAGCATCCGGAAGGCACTCACCATCAATGCGGTGCCGGGCTACAGCGAGCACCAGACGGGTTGTGCGGTGGACCTGACCGCGCCCGGCGTGCCGGCGGCCGATGCCAGCTTCGAACACAGCAAGGCGTTCGCGTGGCTGCAGCAACACGGCGCCGAATACGGCTTCCACCTGTCGTTCCCGCCGGGCAACAAGTACGGCTACGAATACGAGCCGTGGCACTGGCGGTATATCGCGGCCGAACAGCATCCAGCGCGTTCGCGTTGACGTGCGGCTCGGGGTGCAGGTTGGGCTGACGCCGGCTTTATCGGTGGAAGCCCAGCGAGGATTTGCCGTATGCGTTGGGCTTCGCCGGATAAAGCCCGGCTCAGCACCAACCTACATCGCACCGGTGGACAAGGTGAAGTCGGTATATTGAAACCGGTTTTCCCGCAAACTCGAAGCGCCACGATCGAGACGCAAAGGCTCGGCGAACAACGGGCCGGCATAACTCAGGGTATGGAACTCACCCCGCTCGCCGCAGGGATCGACCCCGGCGGGCAAATCGCGCAACAGTGACGGGTCGTACTCGCGGCCACTGAACGATCCATCGAGCTGTTGCGTATCCACGCAGGTCAGCACCGCGCGATGTCCCTGCGCATGGAACCTCCCCGACAGCCGATGGGTGTCCTCCCCCCACAGCGGGAAGACCCCGCACCATCCGGCGCCGGCCAGTTGCCGTTCGCGGTACGCGCGTACGTCCGCGAGGAACAGATCCCCGAACGCACAATGGCGGAGGCCGGGCCAACGCTCGCGGGCTTGTCGCAGCGCGTTCTCGTGCGCGGCTTCGTAGGCAGCATTGCCGGACGGCCAATCGATCCTGCACTCGATCAGGGGAAGCCCGATGGCTGCAACCTGTGCCTGCAGGACGTCGCGCCGGATTCCATGCATCGAAACCCGCTCGAATGTTCCGGTGATCGTCGTAAGCAACGCGACGACCCGCCACGCCGGATCGTCGCGCAGCGCCGCGAGCGCCATCAGGCAATCCTTGCCGCCACTCCATGACAGCAGGGTGGGCGTCGGCGCGCGGTTCACGGCACGATAAACCTCGCTTTCGACACGGCGCCACCGGGGACGGGACGACGCGGGCGTGAGCGCCGCTTCGCGTGAACGTTCTCCAGCAACGGTCGCGACAGCGGCTTCTCAATCACGGGCGTGACTCCACCGCAGCGTAAGCATGACATTGCGTCCCGGCTGGTTGTAATACCAGGCCGTTTCGTAATTCTTGTCGAACACGTTGTTGAGCGCGAGCTGCAGCTTCCAGTCGCGATCGACTTGCCAGCCCGCGCGCAGGTTGGTCAATGCGTAACCACCCAGCGGGTTCTGGTTGGCGATGTCGTCGTACGTGTGCGCCGCGACGTACCAGCTCGCACCGAAACTGAAACGACCGAAACTGCGATCGGCATCGAAGCGTGCGCTCTGG
>DATFGL010000267.1:0-8880 GCA_035249465.1 Rhodanobacteraceae bacterium
TATCCGTTCGCGGATTCGGTGCGTGAGTTCGTCGACGCCCACGAGCACGTATTCGTGGTCGAGCAGAATCGCGATGGCCAGTTGCGCTCACTGCTGGTCGAACAGTTCGAAATCGACCCAGCGAGGTTGCTTCCGATCCTGCACTACGACGGCACGCCGATCACCGCGCGTTTCATCGCCCGCGCAATCGGTGAGCGCATGGGCAAGGCGGAAGTGACGCAGTTGCGTGGGGGCAAAGTGGCGTGATGGTGCCGCGGGACAGCGGCGTCGGGAGGTGCGCGGTGACTGAAGAATTGTTGGTCATTCCGGGGCGCCCCAAAAGGGGCGAACCCGACTGCGTTTGCGGGATTGCAAACGCGAACGTCGCAGGCGGCGCGCAGCGCGAGCGCCAGGGATGGCGCGAGTCAATCGGTTTTACGCCCAGACCGATTCCGGGTTCCATCGCCGATGAGGCTGGCGATGGCCCCGGAATGACAAGAAACCCTGACGGTGCCTGTCTATGACCTACCTCCCCAAACCCAAGCTCCACCACCCATCGCTGCAACGGAACAGCGTGGGCTTCACGCGCCGCGACTACGAGGGCGCGATTTCCACGCTATGCGCGGGCTGCGGCCACGACTCGATTTCCGCGGCGATCGTCCAGGCATGCTGGGAACTGGATATCGAGCCGCACCGGGTCGCGAAGATTTCCGGCATCGGCTGCAGCAGCAAGACGCCAACGTACTTCCTGTCCGCGTCGCACGGGTTCAACGCGGTGCACGGGCGCATGCCGTCGGTGTTGACGGGGGCCAATCTCGCCAACCGCGAGTTGCTGTATCTCGGCATATCCGGAGACGGTGATTCCGCGTCCATCGGCATCGGCCAGTTCGTGCACGCGATCCGGCGCGGCGTGGACATGGTCTACATCGTCGAGAACAACGGCGTGTACGGACTCACCAAGGGCCAGTTCTCGGCCACGGCAGATCAGGGCAGCAAGTCGAAGAAGGGCGCGATCAATACCGACGCGCCGGTGGACATGGTCGGGATGGCACTGCAACTGGGCGCGAGTTTCGTTGCCCGCAGTTTTTCCGGCGACAAGACGCAGCTGGTGCCGATCCTGAAAGCGGCGATGAACCACAAGGGGGCGTCGTTCGTTGATGTGATCAGTCCGTGCGTCGCGTTCAACAATCATCCCGGCAGCACCAAGAGCTACGACTACGTGCGCGAACACAACCATGCGCTGTGCCGGATGGATTTCATCTCGCCGCGCGAGGAAATCACGGTCGAATATCCGCCGGGCGAGGTTCGCGAGGTGCGCCAGCACGACGGCAGCGTGTTGCGCCTGCGCAAGCTGCCGGACTCCCACGACACCGGCGATCGCGTCGCGGCGATGAATTATCTGCACGCCTGTCAGGCGCGTGGAGAAATCGTCACGGGTCTGCTTTATCTCGATCCTGACGCCCCCGATCTGCACGCGCACCTAGAAACCGCGCCGGTCGCGTTCAACACGTTGGGTGAACGCCAGCTTTGCCCCGGCTCGGCGGCGCTGGAGAAGATCAACGCTTCGTTGCGTTGAATTTTGTTGCGGCGCAGCATTGCCACGACTACCATAGGAAGCATTGATTTCCGGAGATCGTGCCATGGCCAAAGGCCAAGACCAGACGCGCCCGCAAAACGACTGGCAGGCGATGTCGCAGCAATACTGGAACGCGTGGAACGATGCCACGCGCAAGGCATTTGGCGCGGTGCCTGAAGCGGCCGCCGACAAGGCGCCCTGGCACGAAGGACTTGAGCAGTGGTCGCGCATGTTCGACGCGGGCAAGGCCCAGGGCACGCAGAACGAAGTGGTCGAACGCCTGCTGGCGGGTGCGCGCAGTTATTTTTCGCTGCTGCAGACGCTCGCCGAAAAGGGCGTGGATGGCAACGCCGACTCGCAGGCGTGGACCGACGCGGTGCGGCAGTCGTTCAATTTCCCCGGTGCGGACACAGCGCTGCTGGACAACCCGCTTGCGCGAGCATTGCGTGAACTGGCCGGACATGGCGCCAAGGGCTTTGAGCAGATGATGGAAGCCATGCAGCCGGCGATGCGCGAAACGCGCGTGCTTCTGGACCTGCCCGCGTTCGGCTATGCACGCGAGCACCAGGAGCACTACCAGCGGATGGGCAAGGCGTGGCTGGATTACCAGCGCGAAACCAACCGCTACAACGCGTTGATCGCGCGCGCCAGCCGGCGCGCGTTCGAGGTGTTCGAGGACAAGCTGGCCGAACGCGGCGAGCCTGGCCGCCAGATCGATTCGGCACGCGCCCTTTACGACCTGTGGGTGGATGCGGCCGAAGACGCTTACGCGGAAATCGCGTTGTCGGATGAATTCCGCGAAGTCTATGGTGCGCTGGTCAACGCGCAGATGCGCGTGCGCCAGAATGTGCAAAAGGAAGTCGAGCGTGTTGCCACCGATCTCGGTATGCCGACCCGCACCGAGATCGACAGCATGGGCAAGCGCCTGCACGCGTTGCATCGCGATGCCAAGAATCAAGCCGAAACGCTGCCCGACCTCGTCGCCGAAGTCGTCGCCTTGCGCGCGGAAGTCGAGCGCCTGAAGGCTGGCGGCGCGGCGAAGAATGGCGCACGCAAGGCGCCGCGCAAGTCCGGCAAGACGACCGCCAGGGAGTAATCGCGATGGAACCCATCCGCATCGATCCGAAGCGCGCGCTGGACGAAGCCATGCGCGCGCAGCAGAAACTCGCGGCAAGCTTCAAGACGCTGCGTGAAGTGGAAGACGTCGATTACGGCGCGACCGACAAGGAAGAGGTCTATCGCGAAGACAAGGTCGTTGTTTATCGCTACAAGGGCAAAGGCAAGCCGACCGCCAAGGCTCCGCTGCTGATCTGTTATGCGCTGGTCAATCGCCCGTACATGGTGGACCTGCAGGACGATCGCTCGCTGGTGAAGAACCTGCTGGCGCTGGGCGAGGACGTGTACATCATCGACTGGGGGTACCCGGACGGTGCCGACCGCTGGCTCACGCTGGACGACTACATCAACGGCTACATCCGCCGCTGCGTCGATGCCGTCGCGAAGCACGCGGGCGTCAAGAAGATCAACCTGCTCGGCATCTGCCAGGGCGGCGCGTTCTCGCTGTGCTTCACCGCGCTGCATCAGGAAAAATTGCAGAACCTGATCACCATGGTGACGCCGGTCGATTTCCACACGAAGGAAAACATGCTGTCGCACTGGACGCGCGGCATGGACGTGGATCTGTTCGTGGACACGCTGGGCAACGTGCCGGCGGATCTCATGAACTGGTGCTACCTCACGCTGAAGCCGGTGCGCCTGAACCAGCAGAAATACGTCGCGATGCTGGATATCCTCGACGACAAGGTGGAACTCGAAAACTTCCTGCGCATGGAAAAGTGGATCTTCGATTCGCCCGATCAGGCCGGCGAGGCGTTCCGCGAGTTCATACGTGACTTCTACCAAGGCAACAAGCTGGTGAAGGGCGGGCTCGAAATCGGCGGCAAGGCCGTGAGCCTGAAGGCCATCACCCTCCCCGTGCTCAACATCTTCGCCGAGCAGGATCACCTGGTGCCGCCGTCCGCGTCGCGTCCACTGGGCGAGCACGTCGGCACCAAGGACTACACCCAGCTTGCATTCAAGGGTGGCCACATCGGCATCTACGTATCTGGCCGTGCGCAGCGCGAGGTGCCACCGGCGATCCATGAGTGGTTGGCCAAACGCACCAAGTAGGGCGGGAGCAGCGCGGCGACAAAAATCGCCGGGAGCGATTTTGGACGACTGAAGAATCGGCCCCGAGCGTAGCAAGGGGTGCGCATCAGGGATGATGCGAACAATCCCGCCGGGGTGTTCGATCGCCAACGATCCACTATCACGTTGCCGTCAAGATGGCGGGTTGCCACCCGCCCTACGAATAACACGTTGTTGAAATCGGCCTCGCGAAAGATGGGCGGCAGGATAGAATCACCGGCATGAATACATCACGCCCGCTGCGCCGTTCCCGCCGTAACCGCATGATCGCAGGCGTGGTCGGCGGCCTTGCCGATTATTTCGGACTCGACCCGGCGCTCGCGCGCATCATCTACGTACTGGTGTCGATTTTCTCCGCCGCATTTCCCGGCATCCTTGTTTACATCCTCCTCTGGATATTGATTCCGCAGGGTGATTGAGCCGTGATGCGCCGGCTGCTCGTCGCGTCGGGACATTTGTGGACGGCGCCGAACACCCTGCTGGGGCTCGTCGCGGGTCTGCTGGGCGTGCCGTTCGGCGCGCGGCTTTATCGCTGTGACGGCGCGCTTGCATTCCGCCGCATGCCGCGTTTCTTCGGCGCACTGACCCTGGGTGGCGTGATCCTGCACGCGGGCGGCTCGCTCGATGTCGAGGTGCCAACGTACAGCGCGCGCCTGCGTCCAGCGGCGCGCGTGGAACATGTGCGATTGGCTGAACACGAACGCGCGCACGTACTGCAGTACCTGGTGCTCGGTCCGCTGTTCCTGCCCCTGTATTTCCTGTGTGGCGGCGTGTCTGCCCGCAATCCACTCGAGCGAGCCGCGGATCTTTTTGCGCTCACCGGAAAGGACTGGTGGCCGTGGCCGTGGCGGGGTTGCCGTTATCATTGAGCGGTTCAATGGTGTCCCGCAGGCGATCCATGCAGCCTTCGACAACGGCCAGCGCCGCATTCGATACATCGGTCCACGATACGCTGCGCGCGTTGCAGTGGCTGGGCGGCCGTCTGCGCCTGCTCGACCAACGCAAATTGCCGTTTGAGGAGGCATGGATCGATTGCCACGACTCCCGCGAGGTCGTGCGGGCGATTCGCGATCTGGTCGTGCGCGGCGCGCCTGCGATCGGCATCGCTGCCGCGTGGGGCGTGGTGCTGGCGGCGCAGCGCGGCGACGATCTCGATGACGCATTGGCGACGCTGCGCGCGGCGCGCCCGACCGCGGTGAACCTGATGTGGGCACTGGACCGGATGCGGGTGTGCATCGATGCCGGGATGGATGGCGAGGCGCTGGCGCAGGAGGCACGGGCGATCCAGGCCGAGGATCTGGCCGCCAATCGCGCGATGGGCGCGATGGGCGCTGCATTGATCCAGCCCGGCAGCGGCGTCCTCACGCACTGCAATACCGGTTCGCTGGCGACCTCCGGCTTCGGTACCGCACTGGGGGTGATCCGCGCGGGCGTGGCTTCCGGCAACATCGCGCGCGTCTATGCCGGAGAAACCCGGCCATGGCTGCAAGGCGCGCGCCTGACCATGTGGGAACTGCAGCACGACGGCATTCAGGCCACACTGATTGCCGATTCCGCGGCGTCGCATCTGATGAAATCCGGCAAGGTGCAGTGGGTGGTCGTCGGTGCCGATCGCATCGCGGCCAACGGCGATACCGCCAACAAGATCGGTACCTACCAGCTAGCGATCGCCGCGAAACACCATGGCGTGAAGTTCATGGTGGTGGCGCCTTCGACCACGGTCGACATGGCCACGCCATCCGGAGATGTCATCGAAATCGAGCTGCGCGACCCGGCGGAGTTGCTGGGTTACGCGGGACAGCGCACCGTCGCCCATGGCGCGCAGGCATGGAATCCGGTGTTCGACGTGACGCCGCGCGATCTCATCGACGTGCTGGTGACCGAACGCGGCGTGATCACGCAACCGGATGCGGCCGCGGTGCGTGCCGTATTCGGCCTGCCGGACACGCACTGACATGTGGCATCTGCCGAAGCAGCTTGCCTGGTTCGGTGTCGGCGGTTTCATCGGGTTTCTCGTCGACGCCGGCGTCGTGCAGTTGCTGGTCAGCAAGTTCGACGTCGACCCTTACGTCGGGCGACTGTTTTCCTTCCTGTGTGCCGCGACCGCGACGTGGCTGTTCAATCGCCACTTCACCTTCCACCGGCGTGGCGATTACGGCTTGTTCGGTGAATGGTCGCGCTACATCGTCGCGATGTCGGCTGGATTCGCGATCAATTACGTGGCCTACGCGCTGGCCGTGCACTACTCGGAATTCGTGCACGCATGGCCGTCCGTCGGCGTGGCGATCGGGTCGGTTCCGGGCTCGGCGGCCAACTTCCTGGGCGCCCGGCAGTGGGTGTTTTCCGGGTCGCGGAGGCCGGGCTCGGCCGGGGATGCAAAGGCGCGCGAAAACAAGCCGTAAGTTCGCGTCGCTGCAGGAGTTTTTCGGGCTGTTTCAGGGCCGGATGTGGTACAATTTCAAGGTTGATTTCGAGGCGCGGGCGGCATTCGAAACCCGCGCCTTTTCCATTCTCAAAAATAGGGAAACAGGCGAATGGCGGAACCTGCCAGTGAAGTAATTCGCGTCAACATCGAAGACGAGATGCGCCAGAGCTACCTCGATTACGCGATGAGCGTGATCGTGGGCCGCGCGCTTCCGGACGTGCGCGATGGTCTGAAGCCGGTGCATCGCCGCGTGCTGTTCGCGATGAACGAACTGGGCAACGCCTGGAACAAGTCGTACAAGAAGTCCGCGCGCGTGGTCGGTGACGTGATCGGAAAATACCACCCGCACGGCGACTCGTCGGTGTACGACGCGATCGTGCGCATGGCGCAGCCGTTCTCGCTGCGCTACATGCTGGTGGACGGGCAGGGCAACTTCGGTTCGGTGGACGGCGACAGCCCGGCGGCGATGCGTTACACGGAGGTGCGCATGGCGCGCCTCACCCATGACCTGCTTGCTGACATCGACAAGGAAACGGTCGACTTCGGTCCCAACTACGACGAGAGCGAGCAGGAGCCGCTGGTCCTGCCGACCCGCGTGCCGAATCTTCTGGTCAACGGTTCGGCGGGCATCGCCGTCGGCATGGCCACCAACGTGCCGCCGCACAACATGGGCGAGGTGATCGACGCGACGATCGCGTTGATCGACAACCATGAACTCACTATCGACGAATTGATGCAGCACGTGCCGGGTCCGGATTTTCCGACGGCCGGCATCATCAACGGCGCGGCCGGCATCGTGCAGGCCTATCGCAGCGGCCGCGGCCGCGTGCTGGTGCGTGCGAAGACCGAGATCGAGACCAATGAACATGGCCACGAGGCCATCATCGCCACCGAGCTTCCGTACCAGGTCAACAAGGCACGGTTGATCGAGAAGATCGCCGAGCTGGTCAAGGAAAAGAAGGTCGAAGGCATCAGTGGCCTGCGCGACGAGTCCGACAAGGACGGCATGCGCGTGGTGATCGAGGTGCGCCGCGATGCCGCGGCCGACGTGGTGCTGAACAACCTGTTCCAGCAAACCCAGTTGCAGGTCACGTTCGGCATCAACATGGTGGCGCTGGTCGATGGCCAGCCGCGGCTGTTGAACCTCAAGGAAATCATAGAACACTTCATCCGCCATCGGCGCGAAGTGGTCACCCGGCGCACGATTTTCGACCTGCGCAAGGCGCGCGCACGCGCCCATGTTCTTGAAGGCCTGACCGTCGCGCTGGCCAACATCGACGCGATGATCGATCTGATCAAGACTTCGGAATCACCCCAGGTCGCGCGCGAGCGCATGCTGGCGCGCAAGTGGGAACCGGGCATGGTGCGCAGCCTGCTTGCTGCCGCCGGCGCGAGCGCATCGCGTCCGGAGGATCTCGACCTCCGCGTGGGCCTGAAAGACGACGGCTATCAGCTGTCCGAAATCCAGGCCAGGGAAATCCTGGAGATGCGCCTGCACCGGCTTACCGGTTTGGAGCAGGACAAGCTCACCGACGAATACAAGCAACTGCTCGAAACCATTCGCGGCCTGATCGCGATCCTGGAAGACCCCGACAAGCTGATGGCGGTGATCCGCGGCGAGCTGGTCGAGATGCGCGAACTCTACGGCGATACGCGCCGCACCGAAATCCTGCACACCCAGGAAGACCTGGAAACGCTGGACCTGATTGCCGAAGAAGACGTGGTCGTCACGCTGTCGCATACCGGTTACGTGAAACGGCAGACGCTGGATACCTACCGCGCGCAGAAACGCGGCGGCAAGGGCCGTTCCGCGACCAGCATGAAGGACGAGGATTTCGTCGAGAAGCTGTGGATCGTCAACACCCACGACACGCTGCTGACCTTCACCAGCAATGGACGCGTGTACTGGCTCGACGTGTATCGCATTCCGGAAGCGGGCCCCGGCGCGCGCGGCCGTCCCATCGTCAACCTGCTGCCGCTGGAAGAAGGCGAAAAGGTGCAGGCGGTGCAGCCGGTGCGCGAGTACACCGACGACCGTTTCGTGTTCTTTGCCACCCGCAACGGCACCGTCAAGAAGACGCCGCTCAGGGAATTCGAGTTCCAGTTGCAGAAGGGCAAGCTCGCGATCGGCCTGGACGAGGGCGACGGGCTGGTCGAGGCCGAACTCACCGACGGCAACTGCGACGTACTGTTGTTCGCCTCCAACGGAAAGGCCGCGCGCTTCGCGGGCGGTGAAGTACGCCCGATGGGCCGCACCGCGCATGGCGTGCGCGGCATGCGCCTGACCGACGATGCCCAAGTGGTGTCGATGATCGTCGCGGACCGGCACACCGAGGCCGAAGGATGCGACGTGCTCACCGCCACCGAACGTGGCTACGGCAAACGCACGCCGCTGGCCGATTTCCCGCGCAAGGGCCGCGGTTCGCAGGGCGTGATCGCGATCCAGTGCTCCGAACGCAACGGCAAGCTCGTCGCGGCCGTGTGCACCGATGCGCGCCACGAGCTCATGCTGATTTCCGACAAGGGCACGCTGGTGCGCACCCGCGTCGCCGAAATCTCGCAGGTCGGCCGCAACACCCAGGGCGTCACCCTGATCCGCTTGCCCGACGACGAAAAACTTGCCGGCGTGGTGAAGATCGAGAACGAGGATGAGGGCGCAGACGGCGAAGAAAGCAGCACGGATCAGGCCGTGTAGGGCGGGTGACAACCCGCC
>DATFGL010000268.1:0-8583 GCA_035249465.1 Rhodanobacteraceae bacterium
GTCGCGGCGTATGCGGCGTCGCGCAAACCGTAACCCTTCTTCTCCAGGGACTTCGCGCAAGGAAACAAGTCATGAAAAAGGCAGTGTCCCGCTGCTTGCTGGTGGTCGTCCCGCTCTTGCCCCTAATCGCGGCAGCGGCGCCGGGTTCCAGCCACTATCTTTTCGTATGGGCGATGGAAGCCAGGCATCCTCTGGCCTCCGTGCCGGAGATGACGCCGGCCGACATTCCCACGCGGCGCAGCGGATTGGGATTGGGCAAGGACTTCCTCGCGGTGTTCGACGTGCAGCCGGGTCCGGCATTCGGAAAACTCGTGGCGATGCTGCCGGTCGGCGATGCGGCACAGGCGCATCACACCAACTATGCGGAACCGCCGGACCACATGCTCTACGCCAACGACTGGCTAGGCAACCATACGTACGTCTTCGACCTGCACGATCCCGCGCATCCGCGGCTCGCACGAAAATTCGGCGACGTTGGCGCGTTTGGTTATCCGCACTCGTTCGTCCACCTTCCCGATGGCGACACTCTGGCAACGTTTCAGTACTCCGGTGGATTCAATCATGCCGCGGGCGGACTGGTGGAGTTCGATCCGCAAGGCAGGATCGTGAGGACAGCTTCGGCAACTGCGCCCGGACACTCCAATATCCGCCCGTACAGCTTGGCGATCGTTCCAAAACTCGACCGCGTCGTCACCAGCAGCGCGGACATGATGGGCGCGCAGGTCAGCCATGTGGCGCAGGTCTGGCGATTGTCCGATTTGAAGCTGATCGCGACGATGCCGCTGCCGCCGCCACCCGACTGGTATTACGACACGGCTGCGGATTCTTCCGAACCTCGGTTGCTTGCCGATGGCAAGACCGTTTTGGTACCCACGTTCAATTGCGGCCTGTTCGTGGTCCGGAATCTGGTGAGTGACCATCCGGCTTTGCGGCATGTTTATGACTTGGGTTATCGCATGTGCGAAGTACCCGTGACCGTGGGCGACTACCTGGTGGAAGCCGCGCAAAGCGGACACGCCATCGTGAGCCTCGACGTGCGCGATCCAGAACATCCGCACGAGGTCAGCCGCATCCTGCTGCCGCCGGATGAGTACCCGCATTGGCTTGCGCTCGAACCGGGCGGCGATCGTCTGGTCATCACGGGCTATGGCGCGCTCGCTACCAAGGTCCGCTTCGCCACCATCGATCGCGACACCGGGAGGCTGACACTGGAATCGCAGACGATCGATTTCACGCGCACGTGGCCCGATGGCTGGCACGGCAGCGCCATGCCGCATGGCGCTGTTTTCGGCAATCCCTGAGTGGATGCAGGCAGCGCCTGATGGTGGATTGCTGCTTTTTTCGCTTACACGTTGAGCACGTCGTCAAGCGAATACACGCCCGCGGGCTTGCCGACGATCCAGGCCGCGGCAACCAGCGCGCCGCGCGCGAAGATCGCGCGATCGGTCGCGCGGTGCGACAGCTCGAGGCGTTCGCCGACGGTGGCAAACATCGCGGTGTGTTCGCCGACGACATCACCGGCGCGTACCGACGCAAAGCCGATCGCGCCGGCCGGACGCGCGCCGACTTGTCCTTCGCGCGACAACACCGCAACTTCATCGAAGTTCTGCCCGCGCGCTGCGGCGGCGGCGCGCCCCAGCGCCAACGCGGTACCCGAAGGCGCGTCGAGCTTACGCGCATGATGCATTTCGAGGATTTCCAGATCCCAGTCCGGCAGCACCGCGGCCGCTTCGCGCAAAGCGCGCGTCAACACCGCGACGCCGAGGCTAAAGTTGGCGGCGTGCAGCACGGGAATCGTTCCCGCCGCTTCGGTCAATGCCGGGCGTCGCGCAGAATCGAGCCCGGTGGTGCCGCTGACCAGCGCGACGCGGTGTGCGACACAATGTGCAAGCGCGGCGTCGAAACCCTGCGGCGTGCTGAAATCGATCACCACGTCGAGCTTTGGCGCCGTGCGCCAATCGTCGCTGCGCGCGACCTTCGCTGCCAATTCAAAACGCGCGTCATCGCGCAGCAGCGCCTGGAACACGCGGCCCATGCGGCCGTTAGCGCCACTTATTCCAAGGGATATCCAGCCCGCCATCACCGAGTGTGCAAGCCCACTAACCGTCCGCACCAGCTTATCAGCGGGTCGAGCGGACATGGAATGTCATTGACCCGCGCCGGCTTTCTGGCCCGGGTAGGTTGCGGCGCACACTGCCCAAGCGGGTATTCGGACTTTCGACGACAACCCGTTTATCTGCCTGTCCAGATCTTTCCATGGCAAGTCGAATTCCATGAGCAACTTGCCATCCTCCACCCGGCGAAGTTCGAAGGATTCATCCGTGGGACCATGCAACGCTGTCATGCTGAATGCGACAGCTCTGGAATCCTTGCTGAAACACCAACCCACGATGCTCCGAGGCCGGGAGAAAACATGCAGCCGGCCCGTAAGGCCCATCACGACGAGCTCCATCGGAACAGAATAACTCTCACAACACGACGAAAAATCCACGAGCCAACCGACAAGACTACTGTCGGGTGAAAGTTTCGGTGCTTCGAAGCCGGTGGCACCTGCGTCAATATGCGAAGCAAACGCGGTTGTCGTGGGGATGTATGGAGTTGCCGGTGACCCCTTAGTCTTGGCAAAACTGGCAGTGGGGATAACGAACGCCATCACCGCCAGCAACGAGAGGATGAAAGGTTTCACTGGAATTCCCCGCAGTCACGACGTCATCTTCGCCCAGAACTGCTTCACGCCTTCCACGAAACCGCTGTTGCGCGGCGAATGCTTCTTCGCTTCCTCGGCGTCCGCGAAGGTGGCTTCGAATTGTTCGAGCAATTCGCGCTGGCGTTTGTCGAGACGCACGGGCGTTTCCACCACGACGGTGCAGAACAGGTCGCCGGGCTGACGGCTGCGCACCGATTTCACGCCCTGCCCGCGCAGGCGGAATTCCTGGCCGGTCTGGGTCTCGGGCGGAATGGTGATGCTGGTGGCGCCATCCAGGATCGGCACTTCGATGGTCGCGCCCAACGTGGCCTGCGCAAAGCGGATCGGCACTTCGCAGCGGAGGTGGTCGCCCTCGCGCTTGAAGATCGGGTGCGGCCGCACATGGATTTCGACGTACAGGTCGCCCGGCGTCGAACCCGAAGGACCGGCTTCGCCCTGCCCGGTCAGGCGAATGCGGTCACCGTCGTCCACGCCCGGCGGCACCTTCACCTCGAGGCCGCGTTCATCCTCCAGGCGGCCCTCGCCGTGGCAATGCTTGCACGGCGTAACCACCATGCGGCCCGCGCCGCCGCAATGCGGGCAAGCCTGCTGGATCGAGAAAATGCCATTCTGCATCCGCACGCGGCCATGGCCGCGGCAAGTGGAACACGTCGACAACTTGCCGTCTTCGGAACCCGTGCCGTTGCAGTGGTGGCAGTTGACCAGGGTCGGCACCTGGATCTTCTTGTCGACGCCGGCCACCGCTTCTGCGAGATCGAGTTCCAGCACGTAGCGCAAATCCGAACCGCGCGTCGCACGCCGGCCGCCGCCGAAAATGTCGGAAAAGATGTCGCCGAAGATGTCGCCGACGTCGCCGAATGGGGCGCCACCGCGGCGTCCGGAACCATTCTCGAACGCCGCGTGGCCATACTGGTCATACATCGCACGGCGTTGCGGATCACCCAGGATTTCGTACGCTTCCTTGGCTTCCTTGAAGCGTTCCTGGGCTTGCGGATCATCGGGGCAACGATCCGGATGGTTCTTCATCGCCAGCCGGCGAAAAGCCTTTTTGAGTTCCTCGTCGTTCGCGCCGCGCGCGACGCCGAGGACTTCGTAGTAGCAACGTTTCATGTGACGAGTCTTGTTTCAATGCGGCGATCGGGGATGAGCCACAGGGCCGCGATCGCGGCATAGATCACGCAAGACAATATTGGCGCAAAAAACGCCAATGCAATGCCGATCACGTAACCGATCGGCGAGACGACGATTTTCCAGTCACCCCTGAGGGCTTCGCCAAGTCCGCTTTTTTCGCCGCCATTGACCGCGATCAGGGCACGCAACAAGGGCACCCACGAGAGCGCAGCCAGCAGCAGGACGATGCCGTAAACCGCGGTAGGTACCGGCGCCGGGACCGGATGCGATTCGTTCAACCAGCTTGTCGTGAACGGGAACAGCGACAGCCAGAACAGGAAAAACAGGTTGGCCCACAACACGCGCCCGCTGACGCGCGTGACCATCTGCAACATGTGGTGATGATTGTTCCAGTAGATGCCGACATAGACGAAACTGAGTACGTAACTCAGGAACACCGGAAGGTCCGCGAGCAACGCACGCCACGTCGCCTCGTGTGGCAACTTCAACTCCAACACCATGATGGTGATGATGACTGCGATCACGCCATCGGTGAATGCCTCCATCCTGCCCTTGTGCATCGATTTCCCCCGCGCCGACTGCTAGTTCGTACGCGATCACTCCCCAAAAGGCAAGCCATGCGTCGCAAGAATCATCCGATTTCGCCGCCACCAATCCGCGTTGAATTTTGTCCGCGTTGAGCGTCGCGTTTCCCAGCGTCGCTCGAACGCGGACAGTTGATCCACCAACGCGTGCAACGCACGCGTTGGTGGATAACGGCTATTTCTTTTCGTCGCCTTTGACTTCAGTGAATTCCGCATCGACCACATCTTCAGGCGACGCGCCGCCGCCCGGCGCCTGCTGCGATGCGCCGGGTTGCGGTCCCGCCTGTCCACCCGCCTGCGCGGCCGCGAACAACGACTGCGCGGCCTCCTCCAGCTTGGTGATGCGCGATTCGATGGCGTCCTTGTCGTCGCCCTTCATCACCTTTTCGAGTTCGGACAGCGACTCCTCGACGCGACCGATCACGTCGCCGCCCACCTTGCCGCCGTGATCCTTGATCGCCTGGCGCGTGGCGTGCACCAGCTGGTCGGCCTTGTTGCGCGTGACGACCAGTTCCTGGAACTTCTTGTCTTCCTCGCGATGCGTCTCCGCATCCGACACCATGCGCTGGATTTCCTCGTCGGACAGGCCGGAACCGGCCTTGATCTCGATGCGCTGCTCCTTGCCGGTGTTCTTGTCCTTCGCAGTCACGTGCAGGATGCCGTTGGCGTCGATGTCGAACGACACCTCGATCTGCGGCATGCCGCGCGGCGCAGCCTGGATGCCGGCCAGGTCGAACTTCGCCAGTGACTTGTTGAAGCGGGCCTGTTCACGTTCGCCCTGCAGCACGTGCACGGTCACGGCACTCTGGTTGTCCTCGGCGGTCGAGAACACCTGCGACGCCTTGGTCGGGATCGTGGTGTTCTTGTCGATCAGCTTGGTCATCACGCCACCCAGCGTTTCGATGCCGAGCGACAGCGGCGTCACGTCGAGCAGCAGCACGTCCTTGACGTCGCCCGAAAGCACGCCGCCCTGGATCGCCGCGCCCACCGCGACGGCCTCGTCGGGGTTCACGTCCTTGCGCGGCTCCTTGCCGAAGAAATCCTTCACCGCTTCCTGCACCTTGGGCATGCGGGTCTGGCCGCCGACCAGGATCACTTCGGCGATGTCGGACACGCGCAGGTTGGCGTCGTTGAGCGCCGTGCGGCAGGGCTCGATGGTGCGCTTGACCAGGTCCTCGACCAGCGCTTCCAACTTGGCGCGCGTCAGCTTGATGTTGAGGTGCTTCGGACCCGAGGCATCGGCCGTCACGTACGGAAGATTGACCTCGGTCTGATGCGTGGATGACAGCTCGATCTTGGCACGCTCGGCCGCGTCCTTCAGGCGCTGCAGGGCCAGCGGATCGTTGCGCAGATCCACGCCCTGATCCTTCTTGAATTCATCGACCAGATAGTCGATGACGCGCTTGTCGAAATCCTCGCCGCCCAGGAACGTGTCGCCGTTGGTGGCCAGCACTTCGAACTGCTTTTCGCCATCGACTTCGGCAATCTCGATGATGGACACATCGAAGGTGCCGCCGCCAAGGTCATACACCGCGATCTTGCGGTCGGCGCTGCCCTTTTCCTTGTCGAGGCCATAGGCCAGCGCGGCCGCGGTCGGCTCGTTGATGATGCGCTTGACGTTGAGGCCCGCGATCTTGCCGGCGTCCTTGGTCGCCTGGCGCTGCGAATCGTTGAAGTAGGCCGGCACCGTGATCACGGCGTCGGTGACCGTCTCGCCGAGAAAATCCTCGGCGGTCTTCTTCATCTTCATCAGCACCTTTGCGGAAATTTCCGGCGGCGCCATCTGCTTGCCGTCGGAGGTTTCCAGCCACGCATCGCCATTCGAGTGCGCGAGGATCTTGTACGGAACGATGTCCAGATCCTTCTGCACTTCGGCGTCGGTGAACTTGCGGCCGATCAGGCGCTTTACCGCGTAGAAGGTGTTCTTGGGGTTGGTGACGGCCTGGCGCTTGGCAGGCGCGCCGACCAGCACCTCGCCGTCTTTCGCGAACGCGACGATCGAAGGCGTCGTGCGGTCGCCTTCGGAGTTCTCGATCACCCGCGTCTTGGTGCCTTCCATCACCGCGACGCACGAGTTGGTCGTGCCGAGGTCGATACCGATGATTTTGCTCATGTTTCAGCTCCTGGATGTTTGCGGCCCCGAAGGCCGTCGAATCTTGAACACAAACTGGGGGTTGGCTCATGCAACTCAAGTAGGAGCGGCGGAAGCCGCGACATTGGTCGGGCCTTCCGGCCCTCCTACAAAAGCGGCGCAAGCCGCGATCTGTTTTGGGCCTGCCGGCCCTCCTACGACTCCCTGGCGACGCTGACCAAAGCGGGCCGCAGCAGCCGGCCGTTCAGCACATAGCCCTTTTGCATCACGCTGACCACCGTGCCGGGCGCGCTGCCTGGCGCATCCACCATGCTGACCGCGTGGTGGCGTTCCGGATCCAGCGGCTGGCCAACCGGATCAATCTGTTGCATGCCATTGTTCTCGGCAATCTTAAGCAGCGATTTGAGGGTCAGGTTCAGGCCTTCCCGCATCGATGCCACATCGGCGGTCTCGACGGCCAGCCCGCTTTCGAGCCCGTCGTACACCGGCAACAGGTCGCGCAGCAATTTCTCGTTGGCGAACTTGAGGCTCTGCTCCAGGTCGCGCTGCATGCGCTTGCGCTGGTTTTCGAGATCGGCGCGCTCGCGCAGCAGCGTTTCGCGCATGCCCGCGAGGCCGGTTTCCGCTTCCGCCAATTGCCGGCTCAGGGTTTCCAGCTCATCGGCGCTGCCCGCGTCCGCGGGCGCGTTGTCTTGCGGCGCCGAATCGGGCGATTCCTTCGGGTTGGTCATGCTGGTTCCTCAGGTGGAATTTTTGCGATCGTCCTTGATCGCGAGAATCAAACAACAGCCAAGAGCCGCCATCCTTTGGCAGAGAGCTCCGTGGCTGACTTTTCACAACGGCGCGCTTCGGTTCGCATCCCGGATAGACGCGGAAACCCTGGCACAACAGACAAATCTATGCGGCCGCGGCGCTGCGATTCAAGAGAAGGCGTTCAAGAGAACACGTTCAAGAGAATCCGCCGGTTTTCGCCGCGATCATTCCGGCGAACGCAAGGCGTCCGTAAGCAACTTGGCCGTCGCCTGCACCACCGGAATCACGGAATGATAAGCCATCCGGGTCGGCCCGATCACCCCGATCGCGCCCAGCACATGGCCTTCCACGCCGTACGGCGCACTGACCAGGCTGTAGCCCTTCAACGGTTCGAAGCCGGACTCCTCGCCAATGAACAGGCGCACGCCGGGCGAACGGGCGCAGCCCTCCATCAAGGCCAGCAACTCACGTTTGCGCTGGAACGCCTCGAACAGCTCGCGCAGGCGTTCCATCTGCTGGCCTTCATCGCCCGACATCAGGTTGGTCTGGCCCGAAACCAGCATGTCGGATTCGGGTTCCGGTGCGAAGGTTTCGGCCGCCACTTCGACCGCGGTGTCCAGCAGGCGATTCAACTCGCTGCCCGCGGCGCGCAGGTCGGCCAGAACGCGGCTACGTATCTCGTCGATCCGCAACCCGGCGTAATGCTCGTTCAAATAGTTGGCCGCAAGCTCCAGCGCGCGCGCGCCGAAGCGCTGGCTGAGATTCAACACGCGGTTCTGCACCTGGCCATCGGCGAACACGAGGATCGCCAGCACCCGGCGCGCATCGAGCGACACGAACTCGATCTGCTTGAGCGGCGCATCGGCGGCACCCGGTACGGTCACCAGCCCGACGAAGTGCGTCATCGCGGAAAGCAAGCTGGAGGCGTTGCCCAGCAGCTCGCGCGGCGTGGCCAGATCGCGCGGCAGCTCGCGCTGGATTTGCATGACCGCGCCACGCGGCAGGGGTTTCAATTCCAGCAGGCTGTCCACGAACAGACGCAGGCCACGCACAGTGGGCACGCGCCCCGCCGAGGTGTGCGGCGAAGCGACCAGGCCCAACTCCTCGAGGTCCGACATGATGTTGCGCACCGTGGCGGGACTGACGTCGAGACCGGCCGAACGCGCCAGGGTCCGCGAACCCACCGGCTGACCCTCTTCCAGGTACTGCGCGATCAGCGCGCGCAACAACTGGCGGGTGCGTGCGTCGATGGTGGGCGGGAAGCGGTCTGACATGGGCGTGGAAAAGGATGCCTGTCCAATCAATACGGGCGGCGG
>DATFGL010000269.1:0-26618 GCA_035249465.1 Rhodanobacteraceae bacterium
GAAACGCCCACGAGGTCGAGCTTTGGCGCGCCCAAGGCCTGGCGCACGGCTTCGAGGTCGGCCACCGCGTCACGGGTCGTGTAATAACGGGGGTCGGCGGTCTTCCCGACTTCCTGCGCGCACTGGTCAAGCCACTGCACGCGCTGTTCGATGTCGGGCTGCGTGTCGTCCTGCTTCTTCAACAACTTTTCGATCGCCGGGCACTTGAGCGGATGCGATTCGCCCGTGCCGCGCTGGTCCAGCAGCAACACGTCGTGGTGTTTCAACAGCGGCGCGAACGCGGTGGCAAGTTCGGGATACGTCTGGATGGCCGACTGCCCCGGACCGCCCGCGAGGTACACCACCAGGTCCTGCACCGGAACGGCCGAATCGCTTTTCAGGATCGCGAGTTTCAGGTCGATCGTGCGCGACTCCGGATCGGCGCGATTCTCCGGCACCGGAAACTTCGCGCAGAAGGCCGCGACGGTCGCCGCCGAGTTCGGGCGTTTCAGTTCGCAGGCGGTCAGCGTGAGCATGCCCATTTTCATCGTCGCGGGCGGCGCGGGTTTCACCCGCGCGGCGGGAGCGGTGGCCGCGGATGCCGGGGCACTCGTTGCTTTCGTGCCAACGTCGGAGTTCCCCGCGTGATGCTTGCCCCGCCACTGCCAGCCGAGCACGGCCGCCAGCACCACGACCGCAGCAATGCGCATGATCACGCGCGAATTCATCTTCATTCAGCGATCCTCATCCGGTTCGAACATCGATTCGATGCGTTGCCTGAACAAGCGCGCCAGCTTGAATGCCAGCGGCAGGCTGGGGTCGTATTTGCCGTTCTCGATGGCATTCACGGTCTGCCGCGAAACATCGAGGCGTTCGGCCAGCGTTCCCTGCGACCAGCCGTGAGCCTCCCGCAATTCGCGCACGCGGTTTTTCATCAGCAGCCCCAGAAATCCCAGGCGCCGGTAAATTTGCGCATCAGCGATACGTGCATCGCGCCATAGACGAAGCACAGCGCGGGAAACACCCAGATCAGAACGTCGCCGCCGACCTGCCAGACGTGCGCGATGGCGAGGAAGCCGCCGACGAGACTGGCCACGCTGACCACGCCCACTGCGACGCTCAGTGCGATCAACTGCATCCGTTGCTCCAGCTCGTCGCCGCGCATCACCCGGCGCGCGGCCAGCGCGATCACGGCCACGACCGGCACGGTGGGCAGCAGGGCCGCACGGCGCGCCACGCGAGGTCGTGGGTCTTTCCGACCAGCGGCCACTCGAACAACATCAGCGCGACGTAGACCAGCATGATCAGCATCACCTGCAGGTTGTATTTGCTCTTGGATACCCGCGCCATCGCACACCCCTCATGTCAAGTACGCTTGACAGTCCGAAGTTAAACCACGCTTTCGGGTTTGTCAAGCACGCTTGACATAGCCAGGACCCGCCGTGGGCATTCCTAAGTACCGGCTAAGCATTGGCCGGCATCCTGCGAGGATGCCGAAACACCCGGTTCACGCACCGTGTCTGCTCGCCGGCTTCTCGACCGCATTGCTGGTCGGCTGCGCCATTTACCACCCGCTGCCGCTGGACACGCAGCCCGGTCCCCGCAAGGTCGCGGACATCACGGTACCCGCCGCCTCGATGCCGACGCCGGCGTTGCGCGCGTACACCTTCGATCCGGCGAACGGCCTCGACGTCACCGAAGTCGCGATGCTGGCCGTCGCCAACGATCCGCAACTGAAAGTGGAACGCGACAAGGCCGGCGTGGCGCACGCGCAGGCCTATTCCGCAGGGCTGCTGCCCGATCCGCAGTTGAGCTACGAGCACGACCGTCCGGCCGCCGACAGTCCGCAGGGCACGACCACGGCCTACACCGCGGGGCTGAGCTTCGATCTCGGCAACCTGATCACGCGCTCGGCGCGGGTGAAATCGGCGCGCGCAGGCGCGCAGGAAGTGGACCTGAATCTGCTGTGGAGCGAATGGCAGGCCATCGCCCAGGCGCGCACGTTGTTCGACCGCGTGTATTACCAGCGCCAACGTGTCGATCGACTGGAACGCGAACGCGCTGCGCTGGCGCCCATGCAGGTCGCGATCACGCGCGCGCTGCATTCGGGCGACCTCACCTACGAAGTTGCGGGCGCCGGATTGAGTGCCGCGGCCGACGCCGCCAACCAACTGGGTGACGCGCAACGGCAACTGCACCAGGCGGAACACGACCTGCACGGTTTGCTGGGCCTGGACGCCGCGGTGCCGCTGCATCTGGCCGGCGCACCCTTCGCGGTCGACCCGGAACAAGGCGAAGTACAACTTGCGTTGGCCGACATGGCCAGGCGCCGCCCCGACCTGCTGGCATTGGAGGCCGGGTATCGTGCCCAGGACGAAAAATTGCGCGCGGCGATCCTGGCACAATTTCCGGCGATCACCGTGGGCTTCGTTAAAGCGCGCGACAACGGCAACATTTCCAGCAACGGATTGTCCATCTCGCTGTCGTTGCCGCTGTTCGACGGCAACCACGGCAACATCGCGATCGAACGCGCGACGCGGCAACAACTCCATGACGAGTACTCCGCGCGGCTGTTGACCGATCGCAACGACGTACAACGGTTGATGCAGGATCTGCAAAGCGATCATGCGCTGCACGCGACCCTTGCCGCGCACGCGGCGCAGCTGGCCGTTGCGCGCGAAGCGGCCGAGACCAACTACGCCGCCGGCCGTCTGGACTGGCCCACCTACCTCGCGATTCGTGCCAACTCGCTGGCCGCCGATTCGGCGTTGCTGACGCTGGAACAGGACACCCGCGAAACCGCGATCGCGCTGGATGCGCTGGTGGGCAACTGGCCCGATGCGGCGAGCGCCCACACCGGAAAACCGTCATGAACAGCCTGTCACGTGGTTGCATCGCGTTCGCCCTGCTTGCGCTGGCCGCCTGTTCCGGATCCGGCGGCAATGCCGGCGACGAGCAGCCCGCCGTCGAGGTCAACACCGTGATGCCGGTGCGGAAGACGTTCCATGCGCAGGTCGCCGCATTCGGACAACTGGCCGCCGACAGCCGCAGCGCGTTGTCACTCAGTCTGCCGCAGGCCGGCGAGGTCACCGCCACCGAAGCGATTGCCGGGCAGCGCGTGAAACGTGGCGTTGCATTGCTGAAACTCACCACCGATCCCGCCACGCGCAGCGCGTACCTGCAGGCTCAAAGCGCCGTGACGGTCGCGCGCGACGACCTCGCGCGGACCGCGCGCCTGCAGGCGGAAAAACTTGCCACCAACGCGCAGCTCGATGCCGCGCGCAAGGCCGTGACGGATGCACAAGCCGCGCTGGATGCGCAGGCGAAACTTGGTGGAGAGCAGGTGGCGGCGCTGCTGCGTGCGCCCGCCGACGGCGTGGTCACCGCGCTCGACGTGCAGCGCGGCCAGCGCGTGGCCGCCGGCACGGCGTTGCTGCAGTTCACGCCGGACGCGGCTCTGGCCGCACAACTCGGCATCGATCCCGGCGCGGCAGCCAGTGTCCACACGGGCATGCCGGTGACCTTGAAACCCGTGTACGCCGCACGCGGCGTGCCGCCGCTGCACGCCACGGTAGCGATGATCGGCGACGCGGTGAATGCACAGACGCATCTGATCGATGTGGTCGCCACCCTCGACGCGAAGACCCCGATGCCCGCCGGAACCGCGCTTTCGGCAAGCATCGCGACCACGCCGCTGACTGCATGGGCGGTCCCGCGCGACGCGCTGCAGAGCGACGAGCAAGGCGATTTCGTCCTGCAGATCGAGCAGGGCAAAGCCAGGCGCGTGGACGTGAAGGTGCTCGCGCCGGACGGCAGTCCGGTCGGTGTCGAAGGCGCGCTCGATGCACAGGCGCCGGTGATCACGCTGGGCAGCTACGAAGTTTCCGACGGCGACGCCGTGCACGCATCGGCGCCGGCCGGCAGCGCTTCACGGGGAACCGCCGCGCGATGAACATCGCCACGTGGTTCCAGGCGCACCGCCGTTCGTTGTTGTTCCTGGTCCTGATCCTCGCGCTGGGCGGCTTGGCGTCGGTGTTCAACCTGCCGGTCGCGCTGTTCCCCGACGTTTCGTTCCCGCGCGTGCGCGTGGACATCGACGCAGGCGATCGTCCCGCCACGCAAATGGTGGTCGCGGTTACGACGCCGGTCGAGGAAGCCATTCGCCGCGTACGCGGCGTGCGCGACGTGCGTTCCACCACCAGCCGCGGCAGCGCCGAAATCAACGTGGATTTCGACTGGGGTGCGGACATGGCGCGCGCGTTCCTCGAGGTCAACGCCGCGATGAGCCAGGTGTTGCCCGACCTACCCGCAGGCACGCGCATCCACGCCCTCCGCATGGACCCGACCGCGGACGAGCCGGTGGTCGCGTACAGCCTGCGCAGCAACACCCTGGACCCGACCCAACTGCACGACCTCGCGCAATACCAGCTGCGCCCCTTGCTGAGCGGCGTCGCGGGTGTCGCGCGGGTGGACGTGCAGGGTGGCGGCATCGGCGAACTTCACATCGACATTGATCCCGCGAAGCTGCGTGCGCAGGACCTGACGCTGGCCGATGTTTCGCGCGCGGTATCGCAGGCCGCCGACATCGAAGCGCTGGGGCGGCTGGCCGATCACTACAAACTGTTCCTGCTGCTGGCCGACAACCAGCCCGACAGCGTGCAGAAGTTGCGCGACGTGGTGGTGCGCGCCGGACCCGGTGGCGCGGTGCGGGTGGGCGACGTTGCAACCGTCGCGCGCGGCGTGCAGCCGCAATGGATACGCACTGTCGCCGATGGGCATCCCGCAGTGCTGATCCAGGTATTCCAGCAACCCGCCGCCAACAGCATCGCGATGGTGGACGCGGTGAAGGCGCGTCTCGCGTCCTACGCGCCGCAGTTGCCGAAGGGCGTGAAGATCGCGGCGTGGTATGACCAGACCCAGCTGGTGCGGGCTTCCGCGGGCAGCGTGCGCGACGCGATCCTGATCGGCATCGTGCTCGCGGGACTGGTGCTGTTCATGTTCCTGCGCAACACGCGGGTGATCCTGATCGCGATGCTGGTGGTGCCGGCGACACTCGCGATCACCACCCTGCTGCTCAAGATATTCGGAATGAGCTTCAACATGATGACGCTGGGTGGCATGGCGGCGGCGGTCGGGTTGTTGATCGACGACGTGGTGGTGATGCTGGAGCACATCATGCGCCGCCTGCGCGGCATGACCGGCCATGTGCACGAGCGCATCGCGTTCGCCGCGCACGAGTTCGCGCGTCCGCAAACCGGCTCCTCGCTCGCCACCATCGTGATCTTCCTGCCGCTGGCGTTCCTGACCGGCGTCACCGGCGCGTTCTTCAAGGCGCTGTCGCTGACCATGGCGAGCGCGCTGGTGATCTCCTACCTGCTCACCTTCATCGTGGTGCCGTTGCTGGCCGAGCGCCTGATCGACGAACGCCACGCGGAGGAACGTCCGCCGACCCGGCTGTGGCAGCGCTTCATGCATTTCTACGAAAGCGTGCTGCTGCGCGTTCTGGAATGGCCGATGCTCCTGCTGATCGGACTGGTCCCGCTGGTGGTGGTCGGCTTCTTCGCCTACAAATCGGTCGGCACCGGCTTCATGCCGAAGATGGACGAAGGCGGGTTCACGCTGGACTATCGTTCCGCGCCCGGCACATCGCTCGAAGAAACCGACCGCCTGCTGGAAAAGGTCGGCGCCATCCTGCGCGCGGATCCGTACGTCGATACATGGTCGCGCCGTACCGGCCTGCAACTCGGTGGCGGCCTCACCGAAGCCAACAGCGGCGATATCTTCGTGCGCCTGAAGAACGGCTCGCGGCCATCGACTGAAACCGTGATGGAGCACATCCGCGAGCAGGTCGCCGCCAAAGTGCCGGGGCTGGACGTCGACGTTTCGCAATTGCTGGAGGACATGATCGGCGACCTCACCGCGGTGCCGCAGCCGATCGAAGTGAAGCTGTTTTCGGACGATGTGGCGCAACTCGACGCCACCGCGAAAAAAGTCACGGCGCAACTCGGCAAGATTCCGGGCGTGGTCAGCGCGCGCAGCGGCATCAATCCCGCGGGCGACGCGCTGGAGGTGCACGTCGATCCGGCCAAGGCCGCGCTGCTGGGGCTCGATCCGCGCAGCGTCGCCGACCAGGTGTCGGCCGCGGTCACGGGCTCCATCGCCGCCGAACTGCCGCAGGGCCCGAAGATGGTTGCGGTGCGCGTGTGGGTGCCGCCCGGTGATCGCGCCGAAATCGAACAACTCGCGGCGCTGCCGATCAGCGATGGCCGCGGGCATGTGTTTCCGCTGTCGCGGGTGGCGACGCTGGCCGAACAGCGCGGCCAACCGGAAATCGACCACGAAAACCTGAAGCGCATGCTGGCGGTGACCGCGCGCATCGAAGGGCGCGACATGGGCTCGACGATGCGCGACGTGAAGAAGGTGCTCGATGCCCGTGGCGAACTGCCGGTCGGCATGTACTACTCGCTGGGCGGCCTGTACCAGCAGCAGCAGATCGCATTCCGCGGATTGACGATCGTGCTGCTGACGGCGATCGCGCTGGTGTTCACGCTGCTGCTGTTCCTGTACGAGAGCTTCCGCGCCGCGATCGTGGTGATGATCCAGCCGCTGCTGGCGATCTGCGGGGTGTTCATCGGCCTGTGGGTTACCGGCACCGAGCTGGACATTTCATCGATGATGGGCATGACGATGATCGTCGGCATCGTCACCGAACTCTCTATCTTCTATTTCTCCGAGCTGTCGGAAATCCAGACCGAGGCGGCGCGCGGCGAACAATCGCCGACCCTGCGCGAAGCGCTGCTGGCGGCCGGGCGCAATCGCGCGCGCGCGATCCTGATGTCCACCATCGCCGCGATCCTCACGCTGTCGCCGCTGGCGCTTGCGATCGGACGCGGCTCGCAGATGCAGCAGCCGCTGGCGATCGCGATCATCGCCGGCATGTTCGTGGCGGTGCCGCTGGTGCTGGTGGTGATGCCGGTGCTCTACTCGCTGGCGATGCGGCAGCGGACGCCTGGCTAGCCCGCTCCGCCACTGGCCACATCCATGTTGCTCGCCCGTCACTTGTGCTCAGGGTCGCCCGTGGCGTTCAAATCGGCAACCCTCGCCGATTCAGTCGGCGTCACGCAATCTGCCTTAGCTCGCGACGCCTATCCAGGTGCCCGCGCAATCCGCGAATCCGCGTCAGCGCCCCAACTCAACGTCACACGCAACACGCCATCTTCCAATGCATACGACAGCGCCATCTTCAGCACGCGCGCGGCGGCGGCGGCCAGTGCAAGTCCGAGTCCCGCATGGCCCGCACCCTGCGCGCCCTTGCGCCAGAAGCGCTGGCCGAAGTTGGCGAGATCCCCGGCGTGCAACGCGGGTGCGGCGTTGCACACTTCGATGCCCCCCTCGCTCGCGCGCAAACCGACGACGCCGCCAGCCGGCACGTACGCCACCGCATTGCCGAGCAGGTTGTCCAGCACGATTTCCAGCAGCGCGGGGTCCGCCTCGACGGCGAAATCCCGTTTGCATGCAGGATCGGATTCGATCCGCACGCCGCGCGCACGCGCCGCGTCCTGACGCCGCGCGCAAACCCGCGCCAGCAACGGCGACAGCGGCACGCGTTCGGATCGGGACTGTTCCAGCCCGGACTGGATTCGCGTCAACTGCAGCAGCGCGGTTACGGTCGCTTCGAGTTCCGCACCGATGCTGCCCACCTCGCCGAGCAGGCTGTGCGCATCGCGTCCACTCGGATAACGGGTTTCGACATCCACCAACGTGCGCAATTCGGCGAGCCGCGTTCGAAATTCGTGCGCCAGTCCCGAGGCGAATTGCCGTTCGCGCGCAAGGCCCGCGTCCATCCGCGCCAGCACCTCGTTGATGCGGGCCACCAGTGGCGCGAGCTCGGTGGTGCCGCTGGCTGGCAAGCGTCCGCCGGGCGCATCGGGGCCGATTTCGGCCATCGCCCGGTCCAGCACCGCGAGCGGACGCAGGCCGCGTCGCACCAGCCACGGGGTCACGAGCATCACCAGCACGCACGCGCCCAGCAGGCTGCCGAGAAGAATGATGTCGAGCGTGCCGAGCAGGTCATCCAGGGGCCCACGATCGAGTGCGTAACGCAGCTGGCACGCAGGCGCACCAGGGGCTACTGCGCGGTGGCCCTCTGCCGCAGGCGCGAAACGCAAGGCGACCACGCGCAACGAACGTCCGCCCGGAAGTTCCGCATCCGCGAAAACCGGCTGCACGCCGGCGGCCATGGACGGCGGCACTTCCGAGGTTCGCGCGACGACGTTGTCGCCGCAGCGCAGTTCGTACCAGCTGGTATCCGCGTTGCCGGGGAAAACGTTGGCTTCGGCATTGTCGGCGTCGACGGCAATGCGGCCGTTCTCGATTTGGGTCAGCGCCGCCAGTGATTGTGCGCGCGACAGCAGTGAAGCATCGAAACGCTGCTGCATCTCGGTGTCGGCGCGCCAGTCCACGATCTTGGCCGCCGCACCGAATACCACCAGCACGGCCAGCGCCAACAGCAGCGTCAGGCGTGCGCGCAGCGAGAAGGTCTGCTTTTTTCGCCCGAGCCTCAAGGTTCGCTTCCCCTCATCCGGCCCTGCCGGCCACCACGGAGCTCTCGGCCAAGGATGGCAGCTTCCGCAAGCGGGAGAAGGAAAACATGCGCGGCGTTTCGCCGCATCACTTTCATGGAATCAGATATCCCGCGCCGCGCCGGTTCTCGATCAGGCTCGCGCAGCCCGCATCCGCGAGCTTGCGGCGCACGCCGAACACGACAACTTCGATGCTGCGATCGGAAGCCTCGCTTTCGCTTCCGGCAATGCGCTCAAGGATGTCCGCGCGCGGAAATACCCGGCCGCGGTGCCGCAGCAACAATTCAAGCAACGCGAACTCGCGCGGCGTGAGTTGCAGCACGCTGCCGTTCGCCGTGGCGCGATGCGCTTGTGCATCCAGCCGCACGCCCTCGTGCTCCAGCACGTCCGCGTGCGTTTCGGAGGGACGCCGCGCCAGCGCGTGCAGGCGCGCGACGACTTCCTCGAACGCAAACGGCTTGACCAGGTAGTCGTCGGCACCGGCGTTCAATGCATCCACGCGATCACCGACCTGGTCGCGCGCCGACAGCACCAGTACGCGCGGGCGCTCGCCACCGGCGGGCAGCGCACGCAACACGCCGAAGCCGTCCAGCCGCGGGAGCCCGAGATCGAGCACCATGAAATCGTACGCGTAGCCGGCGAGATAGCCATTGGCTTCCATGCCGTCCCCGGCGACGTCCACCGTGAAGCCGGCTGCCCGCAAGCCGCGCGCGAGGTTGTCGCGCAGGCGTTCGGAATCCTCGACCAGCAGCAGTTTCATGTGCAGCACCCGTCATGCAATGCGGGAAAGCTAACAGCGCGCGCGAGCAGCCTCCACTAAGCGAGGGCTAAGCCCCCGCGAAGTGCGAACAAAGACTCGTGCCACAGACTGAGCCTTCCATTCCGCGGAGGTTTCCCATGACACGCGTAGTATCCCGCACCCTCATCGCCACCCTCGCCATTGGCATGACCCTGGTCGCCTCTGCCGGCAGCATCGGACCGGGCGACCACCTGGAAATGGCAGCCGTGCTCAAGTCGCCCGTCACCCCGACCCAAGCCGTGAAGATCGCGGAAGCCGGCGGCGGGCGCGCCTACGGCTGCGGCATGGAAGCCACGCACCGCGGCCACTGGTATGAAGTCGATGTATTGCGCGGCAATGCCAGGCTCGAATTGCGCATCGACGCGACCACCGGCAGGGTGCTCGGCAGCAGCCAGGCCCGCGGCGAGGATGCGCGCGGCGCACACGCGCTCGACGGCAGCAAACTGACATTCGGCGAAGCCATCGCACAGGCCGAGCGCGTCGGCCATGGCCCCGCGCTGGAAGCGAATGCGGCGGGCCGTGGCGACAAGGCGCGCGTGGATGTCGACGTCATTCAGGATCATGGCAAGCGCATCGCGCACTACCACGTGTCCATGCACGGAGGCCGGATCGAGACTACGATGTCCGGAACGGATACCTGAGCCGCCGGTGCCCGCGGCAGCCTTGCAAGGTTGGTGAAAGGTGTGGTGAAGCGGCCGCTAAGCGTCTGGTTGCAAAGTACCCCGCATCGCACGCCTGCGATGCTTGGCATGAAGTCCGGAATCCTCATGCGACGATTCGCAACGGTGCTGTTCATCGGCATCTGCACGTTGGCGCCGCTGCGCACGGCGCTGGCCGGCGGCCCGTTCGGCATCGACCATCGCATTGCCTACGACAACAGCGGCATCTGGACGCGCAGCAACCAGAAGGCGCTGATGGGCGCGACCATCCTCACGGTCGTGGGTGGTTCGCTTGCGCTCGGCGACCAGGACAAGCTTGGCGACACATTCTGGAGATCGCTGGATTCGATGGCGGTATCGTCGGCGCTTGCGCAGGGCGGCAAGTGGATATTCCAGCGCGAGCGTCCTTCGCAAACCGACAATCCGGACAGGTTTTTCCAGGGCACGCGCTACCAGAGCTTCCCCAGTGGCGAAGTTACCGCGATCGCGGGCGCGGTGACGCCATTCGTGGTGGCCTACGGCCACGACCATCCCGCGGTCTATGCGCTGGAATTGCTGCCGCTCTATGATGCCGTCGCACGAGTCAAGACGCGCGGCCATTGGCAGAGTGATGTGTTGGTCGGTTGGGGCATCGGCACGGCGGTCGGCATCTGGGCCGCGCACCGCGATTCGCCATTGATCCTCGGCTGGTTGCCGGGCGGCTTCCAGGTGGGGTTCATCCACCGCTTCTGATCACCAGGCTGGCTGCCTGGAAGCGACATGGGGATCCGGCGGCAGTGCGCCGGAGTGGCTGAAATTTCCGATCGATTGCCGACATGACAGCGAATCGCCACCGTTACAGCGAAATGCGCCGGCGCATCATCCGCAATGCGCTGATGCCGCTGTTCCGGACAAGCGACACGCGCCTGCGCCAAACCAGGGACCTGTCCGGGGCGGTAGTCCGGCGCATCCTCATTTGTCGCCCGAATCACCGGCTGGGCAATCTGCTCCTGCTCACGCCCCTGGTGACGGAATTGCAGCGGGCATTTCCGGGCGCGGAAGTCGACATGGTTCTGGCCGGGGACGATGGCGCAGAGCTGTTCGGCGCATTCGGCAACGTCAGGCACATCTACGGGCTGTCACGCCGAATGATCCGGCATCCGGTGACACTCGTGCGCACCGCGTTGCGGATCCGACGCGCTGGTTACGATTTGGCGATCGACCCTTGCGAGGCCTCGCAATCCAGCCGCCTGCTGGTGACCCTGGCCAACGCGAGATACGTGATCGGCCTTCCGCGCGATGGCACACTCGTCGATCAAGGGGAACGTGCGGCGATGCTTCGCGCACCAAGGCACATGGCGCAGTGGCCGGTCTATCTGCTGCGCCGCGCAGCGACGCGTCACCCGCCTGATTCCGATCGCAATTTTCCGGACCTGGACATCCGCCTTTCGGCGGACGAGCGGAAACAGGCTCGAGAAGTGCTCGACAACCTGTTGCGCGTCCACGACGTGCCGCAACCCAGGCTGATCATCGGATTGTTCGCCGAGGCTACCGGCGAAAAACGTTATCCGCTCGACTGGTGGCAGCGCTTCATCGCCGAGGTTCGAGTCCGCCATCCCGACTGCGCCCTCGTGGAGATCTTGCCGCCCGATGGGCGTCCGCGCCTGTCGATGGACCTGCCGACCTTCAGTTCGCGCAGCCCCCGCAAGGTCGCAGCCATGATCTCCAACATGACGTGCTTCGTGAGCGCCGATTGCGGGGTCATGCATCTGGCCAGCGCCAGCGGCACGCCGACCATCGGCCTGTTCTCGGTAACCGATGTTTCGAAATACGAGCCTTGCGGACGCGGAAGCCGAGCGCTCGTCACCAACGGGGAAACCCCGGAAGAGATCGCGCGGCTTGCAGGCGCGCACATGGAAAGCCTGCACACCGCGACCTTTTCAAGTCCCGGGCAGCCGATTCCGCGAGGCGATCGAAAAGGGCATCAATCGGACACGGACCTTGGCCCCGCCGTTGCCCTCGCTGGCCGCCAACCAACTTGGCCACACGCATGATTCTCGTCACGGGCGGCGCCGGATTCATCGGTTCCAATATCGTTGCCGCGCTTTCCGGGCGCGGCGTGCCGGTCGCGGTGTGCGATTACTTCGGAGAGGGAAGCAAATGGCGGAACCTCGCCAAGGCCGAGCTGTGCGACATCGTCCATCCGGAACGACTGGATGCGTGGCTTGAAAGATACGTGGACGGGCTGGAAACCGTGATCCACATGGGCGCCATTTCCGCAACCGACGCCAGCGACGGCGATCTGGTGTTGCGCACGAACTTCGGACTTTCCTGGAACCTCTGGCAATGGTGCGCCCGGCATGGCAAGCGTTTTCTGTATGCGTCTTCCGCGGCCACCTACGGCGCCGGCGAGCTGGGTTATGACGACGACGGCTCTCCGGAAGCCCTGGCCAAATTGCGGCCCATGAATTTGTACGGCTGGAGCAAACACCTGTTCGATCGGCGCGTCGCGCGCGCCGTGGCTGAACGCGAGGCGCTCCCCGCACAGTGGGCGGGCCTCAAGTTCTTCAACGTGTACGGACCGAACGAGTACCACAAGGGCGCCATGCAGAGCGTGGTCGTCCATTCCTACCCTGCGGCCGTCGCGGGCGGGGAGGTGGGGCTGTTCAAGTCATATCGGGCCGGCATTGCGGACGGCGAACAAAAGCGCGACTTCGTCTTTGTCGGCGACTGCGTCGATGTGACCCTCTGGCTGCTCGATCACCCGACCGTCAACGGATTGTTCAACGTTGGAACCGGCGAAGCGCGCAGCTTCGCCGACCTGATCGGTTCGCTCTTCGCGGCACTCACTCGCCCGGTACGCATTCGCTACACGGAGATGCCGGAGGCGATACGCAATCAATACCAATATTTCACCCAGGCACCGATCGCCCGCTTGCGCGAAGCGGGATTCACGCAGCCTTTCAAGCCGATCGAGGAAGGGGTGCGTCTCTACGTCCAACGCTATCTGTCGCAACCCGATATCTATCGCTGAGGAATCCCTGATGCAGCCCTCATTGAGGCATGTGATTCTCGATCGCGACGGCGTTCTGAATGTCGAGCGAAGCGATGGCGGATACATCGAAAACTGGTCGCAATGGCGATGGCTCCCCGGGGCACTCGAAGGCCTTGGGACGCTGTGCGGCGCAGGTGTGCAAATCTCCGTCGCCACCAACCAGGCCTGCGTGGGGCGTGGACTGATCACGCGCGATGAGCTGGATGCCATCCATGAGCGCATGATCACCGAAGCGGCGGGTTCGGGCGGCGTCATCAACCACGTGTTCGTCTGTCCCCATCTTCCGGACAGCGGATGTGATTGTCGAAAGCCGGCTCCTTGGCTGCTTCTGCGCGCGATGGAGGCGGCCCGAATACCAGCGGGCGCAACGGTCGCGGTGGGTGACGATCTGCGTGATCTGGAAGCCGCACGGGCCGCCGGTGTTGCTCCCGTGCTGGTCCGCACGGGCAAAGGCCGCCTGACTGAAGCCGCCGCCGCGCGCTCCGGAGTGCCCGTGTTTGACGACCTGCGTGACTTCGCGTCTGCATTCCTCGCCGAGTCGCGGCTTGCATTCGAAGGAACCCCATGACCGTCCAGGCGATTTTCACTGAACACGACGCGGTGATGCGTGAAGCCGCCGCATTACTTGCGCAACCTCTCGACCAGGCAGCGGCGGTGCTGCGGGATTGCCTGGCGTCGGGTGGGAAGGTGATGGCGTGTGGCAATGGCGGCAGTGCGGCTTCGGCACAGCATCTTGTCGCCGAATTGGTATGCCGCTTTCGCGACGACCGCCGGGCGCTGGCAGCGGTTGCGCTCACCGCCGACACGATGACCCTGACCGCCATAGGGAATGATTACGGCTACGGTCGAATTTTCGCACGCCAAGTCGAAGCCATCGGGACGCGAGGTGATGTTTTGGTTGCGATCAGCACTAGCGGCAACTCGGCAAACGTAGTGGAAGCTGTCAAGGCGGCACGCATGGTGGGTTGTACCGTCGTCGCACTGACGGGAATGGATGGCGGCGAGCTTGCTCCGCTCGTGGATATCCCGCTGCGGGTACCCTCTCGCGTCGTGGCCCGAATCCAGGAGGTCCACGACGTCTGTATCCATGCGCTGGCCGAAGCGCTTGAAGAGCAGGTACGCGGCGTGGCCGGGTCATGAGCGTCCACACTCCAACGCCGGACCGCCCCTCATCGAAGGAAATACTCGATCGAGCGCGCGACCTCGCGGTTTGGGTCGTCGGCGACATCATGCTCGATGAATATGCCGTGGGCAGCGTGGACCGGATCTCTCCGGAGGCGCCCGTTCCCGTGCTTCGGGTGGGGAGTCTTGAATCCCGCCTCGGTGGTGCGGCCAATGTCGCCCGCCAGGTCGCGATACTGGGAGCCCACGTCAGTCTGGCCGGGTTGATTGGCAATGACCCGGCAGGTGAGCAGATCCTCGAGCTGTGCGGCGCATCGGGAATCGACACGCGTGCCGTGCGGCGACTCGGAGAGCGTCGGACTTCACGCAAACTCCGGGCACTTGCCAGGAACCAGCAGTTGGTGCGGCTCGATTGGGAAGACGCAACACCCTGTCCCGTCGCGGATGCGCACTGGATGCTGGAGCGCCTGAGCTCGGGCCGCACCCCCGACGTGATCATCCTGAGCGACTATGCGAAAGGCCTGTTGACGGACGAACTCCTGAAAGCCGTTGCGGAAGCCGCTGCGCCGGCGGACATCCGGATTGTCGTGGACCCCAAGCGCCGTGACCTCGGCGCCTATCCGGGCGGATGCGTCATGACGCCGAATCTGCGCGAGCTGGAAGTGGCCGCGGGAATGAAATTCGATCCCGAAGACACCGCAACCATCGCGGCGGCCGCGCAATCACTTGCCGCGCAAGCCGGCGCTGCGGCGCTCGTGGTCACGCGCGGGGAACGCGGAATGCTGGTGGCGCCCGCGGGTGAACCTTGCCTGTCCATTCCGTCACGCGGCCGTACGCTGTTCGACGCCACGGGCGCCGGCGATACGGTCGTCGCGTTGCTGGCAACGACTCTGGCGGCGGGAGCGACGCTCGACGAAGCCGCGCACCTCGCCAATGCCGCCGCAGGCATCGCGGTCGGCAGGGTTGGAACCGTGAGCGTGGATCCCACCGAAATCGTCGAATTCATGAACGGCGGGAACGCCCACAAGGTGCTGGGCCGCGAAGCACTTGCGGCCCAGGTGCGCCAATGGCGCACCGCCGGGAAGCGCATCGTGCTTACCAACGGGTGCTTCGATCTGCTCCATGCGGGGCATCTTTCGCTTCTGCACCAGGCTGCGCAGTACGGAGACGTGCTTGTCCTCGCGGTCAACAGCGACGCGTCCGTGCAACGACTCAAGGGACCCGAGCGCCCCCTGATCCCCGAGCGCGAGCGTGCTGCCATGCTGGCCTCGCTCGCTTGCGTGGATGCTGTGACCGTCTTCGATGAAGACACGCCATTGTCGCTGCTGCAGGCCATCCGCCCGGACGTGCTCGTGAAAGGCCAAGACTACAAGGCAGAACAGGTTGTGGGGCGTGACCTCGTGGAGTCGGGCGGCGGACGCGTCGTGCTCGTGCCTCTCGTTCCGGAAAAATCCACGACTGCGCTGATCGAGCGGATTGCGAACCGGGGGTCGGCCCGTTGAACACGATCGGCACTGACGCCAAGCGGCGAATCCAGGACGGAGAGCAACGCGGTCGGTTGGCCTCCACCGTCACTGACCGCGCCGAAGAATGAGGCCTCGTCGGCCCGCACGCATTCTCACTGACACTGGAAAGTGCGACTCCGGAAGCCGCCGCGCACCGGATCGCAGGGACTCACCCTGACCCGGGGCAAGCCGCTACGGTTGCAGCACCCGCAACGCCTTGTTGAACGTGGCGCTGGGGCGCATCGCCGCGCCGACCTTGGCCATGTCGGGACGGTAGTAGCCGCCCAACTCGACCGGCTTGCCCTGCGCGCCGTTCAACTCGTCGATGATGGTTTGCTCGTCGGCTTCCAGCGCGTCGGCCAGCCTGCCGAACACCGCCGCCAGCTCGGCGTCGTCCTTCTGCCCGGCCAGCGCGCGCGCCCAGTACATCGCCAGATAGAAATGGCTGCCCCGATTGTCGATCTCGCCGACCTTGCGCGCGGGTGACTTGTTGTTTTCGAGGAACCGCCCGATCGCCTTGTCGAGCGCCTGCGCCAGCACGTTCGCGCGCGCGTTGTCGAACTCGCGGGCGAGGTGTTCCAGCGACGCGCCCAGCGCGAGGAATTCACCCAGCGAATCCCAGCGCAGGTAATCCTCGGTCACGAACTGCTGCACGTGCTTGGGCGCGCTGCCGCCGGCGCCGGTCTCGAACAGGCCACCACCGGCCATCAGCGGCACGATGGACAGCATCTTGGCGCTGGTGCCGAGCTCCATGATCGGGAACAGGTCGGTGAGGTAATCGCGCAGCACGTTGCCGGTTACCGAGATGGTGTCCTCGCCCTTGCGGATGCGCGCCAGCGAAAGGCGCATCGCGTCCTCGGGCGTCAGGATGCGGATGTCCAACCCCGCGGTGTCGTGGTCTTTCAAACAACCCTCAACCTTGGCAATGACCTGCGCATCGTGCGCGCGATTCTTGTCCAGCCAGAAAATCGCGGGTGTGTTCGACAGGCGCGCGCGTGAAACAGCGAGCTTCACCCAGTCGGTGACCGGCGCGTCCTTGGTCTGACACATGCGCCAGATATCGCCGGCCCCGACCTTGTGCTCGAAGATCACGTTGCCGTCCTGATCGGTCACGCGCACCGCGCCGTCGACCGGCATCTGGAAGGTCTTGTCGTGCGAGCCGTATTCCTCGGCCTGATCCGCCATCAGGCCGACGTTGGGCACGCTGCCCATGGTGGCCGGATCGAACGCGCCGTGCGCCTTGCAATCCTCGATCATCACTTCGTAGATGCCGGCGTAGCTGCGGTCCGGGATCACCGCCTTGCAATCCTCGCGCTCGCCTCCGGCGTTCCACATCTTGCCGGAATCGCGAATCATCGCCGGCATCGACGCGTCGATGATGACGTCCGACGGCACGTGCAGATTGGTGATGCCCTTGTCCGAATCGACCATCGCCAGGCGCGGCCGCGCCGCGTACTGCGCCTGGATGTCGGCCTTGATCGCCTGCTGCTGGTCCTCGGGCATTTTCGCGAGGCAGGCGTAGAGATCGCCCAGCCCATTGTTCGGATTGAAGCCGGCTTGTTTCAGTGCATCACCATGCGACGCCAGCACGTCGCGGAAAAATTCTTCCACCACCACGCCGAACATGATGGGGTCGGAAACCTTCATCATGGTGGCCTTGAAGTGCACCGAAAACAGCACGTCCGACGCGCGCGCGTCGGCGATCTGTGCACCGATGAACGCCGCCAGCGCGCGGCGAGACATTACCGCGGCATCGACGATTTCGCCCGCCTGCACCTTGATGCTTTCCTTCAGCACGCGCTGCTTGCCGTCGGCACCGTCCAGCACGATCCTGAGACTGCCGGCTTTCTCCAGCGTCGCGGATTTTTCGGTGCCGTAGAAATCGTTCGCGTCCATGTGCGCAACGTGGGTCCTGGAATCGCCGCTCCACTTGCCCATCTTGTGCGGGTGCTTGCGTGCGTAATCCTTCACCGACGCCGGCGCGCGCCGATCGGAATTGCCCTGGCGCAGCACCGGGTTCACCGCGCTGCCTTTCACCTTGTCGTAACGCGCCTTGATGTTGATCTTCTCGACGTCGCCGCGCGGCTCGTCCGGGTAATCCGGCAGCGCGTAGCCCCTGCCCTGCAACTCGCGGATCGCGGCTTTCATCTGCGGCAGCGAGGCCGAGATGTTCGGCAGCTTAATGATGTTGGCTTGCGGCGCCAGCGCCAGTTTGCCGAGCTCGGCCAAGTCATCGGCCACCTTCTGGCCGGGCTTCAGTACGTCCGGGAACTGTGACAGGATGCGCCCCGCCAGTGAAATATCGCGGGTTTCCAGCCCGACCCCCGCCGATCCGGTGAAGGCCCCGATGATGGGCAGCAGCGAGGCCGTGGCCAGGAAGGGCGCTTCGTCGGTCAGGGTGTAGATGATCTTGGACATGCAAGGCTCCGTGGACACAGCACGCAATCCGCCATTGTCGCCGGTTGCGAGCGCCCAGCCAAGCGACGACGCCGGCCGCGCTCCGCTCTGGCGAACTTGTGGCGCCATACGGGGTCATGGATGCATGCACAAAACCGTTCTTGCCGCCGCACTTCTGCTCGCGGGCGCGTGTGCCGTCGCGCAGACCGCAAGCCCGCCGTCGACCGCATCCGTGCAACCCGCCTCCGCGTCATCGATCACCACCTTGCAGGCGGTCACCGTCACCGGCGTGGTGCCGGGTCCCGGTTTGTGGAAGGTCACGCGCGGCGACCACGTGTTGTGGATCCTCGGCGTGGTGCCGACGCTGCCGGCCGGCATCGAGTGGCGATCCAGCCAGGTCGCGCAAACCATCGCCGCCTCGCAGACGGTACTCGACGCGCCGGAGGTAAAGCTGAAGGTCGATACCAACTGGTTCGGCAAGTTGTTCCTGTTGCCGTCGGTGTACCGCGCGCAGCGCAATCCCGATGGCAAGAAACTCCAGGACGTACTGCCGGGGCCGCTGTATGCACGCTGGGAAGCCGCCAGGCAACACTACTTCGGCGGCGGCGACCACGGCATCGAACGCTACCGCCCCATTTTCGCCGCCGGGAAATTGATGAAGAAGGCCATGAAGGCGAACGGCTTGCGCGGTGACGGCGAAGTCACCGACACGGTGGCGGCGCTGGCAAAGCAACACGGCGTGGAGGTCGTGAACCCCGAGGCCACGCTGGAGATCAAGGAGCCGCGCCAGGCGGTCAAGGCTTTCGCCGCGCAGGGGCCGGATGGCATCGCCTGCCTCGGACTGGTGCTGGACGTGGTCGAACACGATCTTCCGGACTTCCGCGCGCGTGCCAACGCGTGGGCGACCGGCGACATCGACACCCTGCGCAAGGTGCCCGAAAGCGCGTACCGCGACACCTGCCGTTCCGCGATCACCGGCGCGGGCTTCGCCAAGGCACTCGGCATCGACAACCTGCCCATGCGCGTGGAAGGTGCGTGGCTGACGGCCGCCGATGCCGCGCTGGCGACGAACGCGCAAAGCTTCGCCGTGTTGCCGATGCACGACCTGCTCGACCCGCACGGCTATCTCGCGGCGTTGCAGGCGCGCGGCTACGCCGTGACCGCACCGGATGCGGAGCTTGCGAACGATCCGGCTTCAGCGGACAGCGCCGCACCCGCTGCCGCATCCTCGGCACACTGACCCCGGCGGCATATCCGATGCTGGTCCTGTTCAACAAACCCTTCAACGTGTTGTGCCAGTTCACTGACCGCAGCACGCCGACGCGCCGCACGCTGGCCGAATTCGGATTGCCGCCCAAAGTGTATCCGGCCGGCCGGCTGGATTTCGATTCCGAGGGTTTGCTGCTGCTGACCGATGACGGCGCGCTCGCCCACCGCATCACCGATCCGCGCCACAAGCAACCAAAAACCTATCTGGCCCAGGTGGAGGGAACGCCTGACGACGCGACTTTGCAACGTCTGCGTGACGGCGTGACGTTGAACGACGGCCCGACGCTCCCCGCAGAGGCACGCATGTTGCGCCGTGCGCCCGAATGGCTGTGGCCGCGCGATCCGCCGGTGCGCTTTCGAAAAACCGTGCCGGATGCGTGGATCGAGCTGACGATCCACGAAGGCCGCAACCGCCAGGTTCGCCGCATGACCGCCGCCGTGGGCTTGCCGACCCTGCGCTTGCTGCGCGTTCGCGTCGGCGATCACGCACTCGGCGATCTTGCGTCCGGCGCGCACCGCATCACCGGATCATATGGCGCGCGCCATCCAGGGGGAACGCCGCGGTGAATTTCAAGGATCATTTCTCCAGCCACGCCGGCTTGTACGCGAAGTCGCGGCCGCATTACCCCGAGGCGCTGTTCGACTGGGTCGCGGCCGAAGCGCCCGCGCGCGGTTGCGCCTGGGACGCCGGCTGCGGCAATGGCCAGGCCAGCATGGCGCTGGCGCAACACTTCGAACGCGTGATAGCGACCGACCCGAGCGCTCAGCAACTTGGCAACGCCATCGCGCACCCACGCATCGATTACCGCAACGAGCCGCGCAATTTTTCCACGAAGGATGGCGGCGGGTATCACACAAGCATCGACGCACGTTCGGTCGATACCATCACCGTCGCACAGGCGCTGCACTGGTTCGATCTGCCCGCCTTCATCACTGAAGTCCGCCGCGTCGCGAAACCGGGCGCCCTGTTCGCAGCGTGGTGCTATGCGAATTGCAGCGTCACGCCCGCGGTGGACGCGGTGATCGCACACCTGTACGACGACGTTCTCGGCACGTACTGGTCGCCCGAACGCCGGCTGGTGGACGAAGGTTACGCTTCACTGGACATTCCATTCGTGCCCGTCGCGGCGCCGGCGTTCGAGATGCGCGTCGACTGGACGGCCCGTCAACTACTCGCCTACCTCACTTCATGGTCGGCGGCGCAGCACTATCTCAAGGCCACGGGCGAAGACGCGATCGCCGCGATCGCGGATGAATTGCTGGCGGTCTGGCACGATCCGGAACACGTGCAGCCGGTGCGCTGGACGCTTGCCATGCGCGCGGGACGCGTCGAATAAGCCGGCGCAGGGCGGTCGATGACCCGCCTCGGACAACTCACTCGGCGGGATGCGCTGCGCTCCTCCCGCCCTACGAATCGATGCCGAAGAATGCGCGCGACGTTGCGGTCGCGTTCGCGGCAGTCACTTCGATTTCTTCGCCGCGTTCGCGTGCCACGGTTTCGCAGATGTGCGCAAGGTACATCGGCTCGTTGCGCCGGTCGGAGGGCCGCGGGCGGATGTCGCGCGGCAACAGATAGGGCGCGTCGGTTTCCAGCATCAGCCGGTTCGCCGGGATTTCGCGCACCAGCCCGCGCACGTGCACGCCGCGGCGCTCGTCGCAAATCCAGCCGGTGATACCGATGTGGCAATCCAGGTCGAGGTAATCGAACAACGCCCTGCGTTCATCGGTGAAGCAGTGCACCACCACCGCCGGCACACGGTCGCGCGCGGATTTCAGCAACGCCAGGAAGTCGTCGTGCGCGTCGCGCTGGTGCAGGAACAGCGGCATGTTCAAATCGACCGCGATCGCGAGCTGCTTCTCGAACGCCGCGCGCTGCGCCGGCCGCGGTGACAGGTCGCGAAAATAATCGAGACCGGTTTCGCCCACCGCGACCACTTCCGGTTCGCGTGCGAGCCCGCGCAAAAGCGCGTCCGTTTCGGAGCCATAGTCGCCCGCATGGTGCGGGTGTACACCCGCCGTCGCGTGCAAGACGCCGGGATGCTCGCGCGCCAATTCGAGTGCGTGCTCGCTGCCTTCGCGCGAAGCGCCAGTGACGATCATCCGTTCCACGCCCGCCTTGCGCGCGCGCTCCAGCACAACGGCCAAATCGCGGCGGAAGGATTCGTGGGTGAGATTGGCACCGATGTCGATCAGTCGCATGGATATTCCGCGAGAATGTAATCCGTGAAGCGTAGCAAGCGCGCGCTGCTGTGGCATCCTCACCGTACCGCTCGCGCAGGCAGTGATCGTGCGAAGTTCGGAGTGGCCGCCGATCCGGACCCTCGCATGGCATGCCAGCAACGTATTGCCGCATGTCATGACAGGCCGGGGCTGAGATCGATCGTGGGCCGGCCACCACACTTGGCAAAAGCGGCGGCACAGCGGAAATGGCGCGGCTCGGCGCGGCGCGCCGGACGTCGACGCGGCCACTTCTACAATCGGCACGATGAACGCCGCGGATTTCCCGATCGCCTCGCTGCTGCCGCGCATCCGCGCGTCGTTGCGCGAACATCCGCGGCTGGTGCTGGAAGCCCCGCCCGGCGCGGGCAAGACCACGCAGGTACCGCCTGCGTTGCTCGACGAAGCGTGGCTGGCGGGTCGCAAAATCTTGATGCTGGAACCACGCCGGATCGCGGCGCGCGCGGCGGCGGAATTCATGGCGGCGCAGCGCGGCGAAGCGGTTGGGCAGACAATCGGCTACCGCATCCGCTTCGAGTCGCGCGTGTCCGGCGCAACCCGGGTCGAAGTCGTCACCGAAGGCATCCTGACGCGGATGCTGCAGGACGATCCGGAATTGCCGGATGTCGGCGCGATCATCTTCGACGAATTCCACGAACGGCACCTGGCAGGTGATCTCGGCGCAACGCTGGCGCTGGACGTGCAGGCGTCGCTCCGACCCGACCTGCGCATCGTGGTGATGTCGGCGACGCTGGAAGGCTCGCGGGTCGCGGAATGGCTGTCCGCTCCGATATTGCGCAGCGAGGGCCGCGCGTTTCCTGTCCGCATCGATTACCCGTCTCCGCGACGCGGCGAGAATGAACTCGCGCACTTGCGCCGCACCGTGCAACAGGCACTCGCCGAAACCGACGGCGATGTGCTGATGTTCCTGCCGGGGCGACGCGAGATCGAGCAGGCGCGGCGGGTGCTGGACGCTTTGCGCCCCTCTCCCGAAGGGAGGGGGAATTTTTCCGAAAATATCGAAATCCTGCCGTTGCACGGCGAACTGTCATTGGCGGAGCAACACGCCGCACTGTCACCCGCCGACGCGGGTACGCGCCGCGTGATCCTCGCCACCAACGTTGCCGAATCATCCATCACGGTGCCGGGCGTGCGCGCGGTGATCGATGCGGGGCTCGCGCGCGAACCGCGTTTCGATCCGAACTCGGGTTTCACGCGACTCGCGACCGTCAATATTTCGCAAGCGTCGGCCGACCAGCGAGCGGGCCGTGCGGGACGCGTCGCGCCCGGCATCGCATATCGAATGTGGCCGCAAAGCCGGCGCCTCGATGCCTCGCGCACGCCGGAAATCGCGCAAGCGGAATTGTCCGGCCTTGCGCTGGAACTTGCGGCATGGGGCGTCGGCGCCGATGCGGCGGCGGCGCTGCGCTGGCTGGACGCACCACCTGCGGGAGCGCTGGCCGCGGCGCGCGACCTGCTGCAATGGCTTGGCGCACTTGATGTCGAACTGCGCATCACGTCGCCGGGGCGCGCCATGCTGCAACTGGGCGCAAACCCGCGCATGGCTGCGGCGGTGCTGCGCGCACAGGAAACGTCGCGCCCTCTGGTCGCCGATCTGCTCGCGCTGGTGGAAATGCGCTCGCCGCTGCGCGGCGAATTCAACGATGACTTGCGCGCGCGCGTCGACGCGTTGCATCGTTTCCGCGATGGCGGCGCACGCATCGTCCGCGATGCGGACGCGGGAGCCCTGTCCGCGATCGAACAAGCCGCACGCGGGTGGCGCAAACGCCTCGGGATTCGGCACGGAGCCAGCGGCACGCCGGACGCGCTGAGCATCGGCGACCTGTTGCTGCATGCGTTTCCCGACCGGGTTGCCAGGCAGGATGCAAAGGATCCGCGCCGGTATCAGCTAGCGAACGGCCGCGGTGCCCGCTTGCACGAGGCCTCGGTACTGTTCGGGGAACCCTGGCTCATCGTCACAGAAGCGCGTTTCGACGCGCGCGACAGTTTGATTCTCGCAGCCGCACCATTCGAAGCCGCGCTGCTGGAACGCGATTACCCGCAACACTTCCAGCACGAACGCGTGGTGCGGATGAACGCAAACGATGTGGTCGAAGCCTTCGAAGAAGCGCGCTTCGGCGCGATCCTGCTGGAACGGCGCGCCTTGCCCGTCAGCGCGGAAGACGCGCTGCCCGCATTGCTGGCGACGGTTCGCACACGCGGCATCACCGCACTGCCATGGAGCGATTCGGCAATGCGCCTGCGCGCACGTGTCGAATGGTTGCGCCACGCAACGCCTGATGCCGGCTTGCCGGATGTTTCGGATGCGGCGCTGCTGGGTTCGCTGGAGACTTGGATCGCGCCTGCATTGGCCGGCAAGCGGAAGCTGGACGCGGTGTCGACGGAGGATTTGTCGAACGCGTTTGCAGGTTTGCTCGACTGGCCGCAACGCAAGCTGCTGGACGAAGCCGCGCCCGACGCGATCACCGTGCCGAGCGGAATGACGCGCAAGCTCGACTACGCCGTCGCCGCCCAAGGCGATGGAGGAGCAGCCCCGCCCGTACTCGCCGTCAAGCTGCAGGAATTGTTCGGGCTGGCCGAAACCCCGCGCATCGCCCATGGCCGCGTGCCCGTGATGCTGCACTTGCTCTCGCCCGCCGGCAGGCCGATCCAGGTTACGCAGGACCTGAGCGGTTTTTGGGAACGCACTTACGCCGAGGTGAAAAAGGAATTGAAGGGCCGTTATCCCAAGCATTCATGGCCCGACGATCCGCGGACGGCAACCCCGACCCATCGCGCGAAACCGCGGCGTTGAGACCACGCGACGCGGCGAATGCCCGTCATCCGTCCGATTTCCCACGCCACGACGCCGGTCCCACCGCGCCACCGCCGGTGTTTCCGAATACGCCGGGATAGCGTTCGTTCGACGGTTTGCCGTCCGGGCCAAATTTCGGCGAACGCGCGAAACTGCCAGCGTAACCCGGGAACTCGACGGGGCTTTCCCAGCCGCCCTTGCTCACCGCCGACACGCCGAAGAACCAATCATCGAGGATGACGTTCTTCAGCACCACCGAATCGGCGTCGCCGGCACCTTGCATGTGCTGCCACTGCGGCGCGGTGGTTTCGCGCCACCACGCGTTGTAGCTCGCGGCGCCGGGCGATGGCTTCCACGACAGCGTGGTGTCGTAGGCCACGGCGCCCCTCACTGAAAGGCCGGGCGGCGGCGGCGGTGCCATCGCCAGCGACGCCATCGTGATCGCATCGAGCCGCGTGACGTTGGCCAGGTAGTCGAAGTCGGCGCCCGAGATCACGTCACCGTAATGCACGCCGTTTTCGACCCGCACGTTCTGGTGCTGGCGATCGTAATCCTCGTTCGATTCGGACAGCCGCACCGCCGGAAAGCCCTGCTCAAGGAACGGCACCTGATCGCCCGAGCGGCCCCAGCGATCGGTGCGGTAGACCATGCGCACGTGGAAACCGTCGAGGTATTGCTCGGCCAGCGTGTGCATGTAACGCGCGATGTTGCGCGAGGGCGAATCCACCCCGCCACCGTGGTAGCGGCGGTACGCCGCCTGCTCCGGCGTCTCGTTGGACTTGGTGCCCTCGGAAAACACGCGGATGGTGTGCGGGTCGTACGCACCATTGCCCCCGTGCGAGTTGCCGACCATGTCGTTGTTGAGATTGGCCTCGACGTTCCAGCCATGATCGACCGCATACTGCGCGATGATCTTGCCGCCGTAGAGGCCCTGCTCTTCGCCGGAATCGGCCGAGTACACCAGCGTGGCCGGGAACTTGTACTTCGACAACACGCGCGCGGTTTCGATCAACGCCGCGACGCCGGCCGCATCGTCGTTGGCGCCGGGCGAATCGCCGGTCGCGTCCATCACGTCGCTGCGGCGCGAATCGAGGTGCGCGGTCATCACGATCACGCGATTCGGATCGCTCGTGCCACGCTGGATCGCGACGACGTCCATCACCTCGGCGCCGGCCCTTGGCATGCGCTCACCGGTGAACACCTGTGAAGGTTTCGCAATTTCGAGGCAGCCGCCGCAGCCCTTCGAAATCTCGTTGAATTGCGCCGCCACCCAGCGCCGCGCCGCGCCGATGCCGCGCGTCTTCGAAGTGGTGGTCGACAGCGTGTGGCGGGTGCCGAACCCGACCAGCGCAGCATCCGTCGCGTGCAGGTTGGACGCCTTGACCGCCCCCGCGATTTCGTGCAACTCGGGATGCGTGTTCACGGGCGGCGGCGCGGCGAAAGCAGCAACGGCGACCAGGGCGCCGGCGACCACGGCGGACAGCGTGCAAATGCGCAGCATGATGTTTCCCTCCGAAGGCAACCGCCCGAGCGTAAACCCGGCGCGGCGCGATTGCACGTGGCGAAGGTCAGTGTGCTGCTGCGCCCGGTATTTGCGACGCGCGCCACGCGGCGATGCGGCGATCGCCGGAAAGGAAATACGGCCAGGTGCGGAACGGCTCCGCACCACGCGGCTCGGAGCTGCGATCGCTGGTCAACAGGATGCCACCGGGATGCGCGCGGCACCACGCCTGCACCTGGTCGTGCGGAATCCATGGCAGTGGCTGGTGCAGGCGCCCGGTGTAACCAAACAGGCCGTTGTTCCACTCGATGTGCGCGATCGCGACATGCTCCGCCAGCGCCTGCTTCACGAACGCAGCCTCGGGCCTGACATCCAGCGCCGGAAGATATGCGAGTGCGCCCGCCAGCATCGCAGCCGATACCAGCGCAGTCGCGGACAGCGCCAGCGATCGCGCATCGCGACCCCACGGGCGCCATACGCCAACCGCGATGATCAACCCGATCAGTGCGAGGGCGGCAATCGCGGGCTGCGCCGGATAGCCAAACGTCTTCGCCGCCTGCCAGGGCAATGCCGCCATCCCCATCGTTGCGAGCAACGCCAACAGGCCGAACAGCAATGGACGCAGGCGTGCGCCGGATCGTTGCAACAGCCACGCGCCTGCCAACGCCCATGCCGGCAGCAGCGGCAGCAGGTAATGGATCTGCTTTCCGCTGATCACGCAGAACGCGACGAACGGCGG
>DATFGL010000270.1:0-4260 GCA_035249465.1 Rhodanobacteraceae bacterium
GCCAGCGCGATCTTTGGCCGCACCGGACTCACAGATACGAAGCGAACTCAGGCGCCCTGCCAAAAGTCACCCCTCCCGTTAACCGCGCTTTAACGATACTCGTCACGCCAATTTCGCGCAATGCCGCCGTGTGCACGCCGCCCCTCGCGCCTGCCCAACGGACGCAAGCCATCGTTCGGGCAGGGCAGGCCTGCCGCTCCCCTGCGGGCCAGCAGCAGCGCGCTTGCCATCGCCATGGGCCGCCCCCACCTAGCCGAAATCGCCCGCCGCCAAGAGGCCGCCATGGAATCGTTCCACGCCACCACCATCCTGTCCGTACGCAAGGACGGCAAGGTCGTCCTCGGCGGCGACGGCCAAGTCACGCTGGGCAATACCGTGGTGAAGGCCAACGCGCGCAAGATTCGCCGGCTGGGCAAGAACGCCGACGTGCTGGCGGGCTTCGCCGGCGCGACCGCCGACGCGTTCACCCTGTTCGAGCTGTTCGAGGACAAGCTGGCCAAGCACAACGGCCAGTTGACCCGCGCCGCGGTGGAGTTGGCCAAGGAATGGCGCACCGACCGCCGGCTCGGGCGCCTCGAAGCCATGCTGGCGGTGGCCGACAAGGATGCGTCGTTGCTGATTTCCGGCAACGGCGACGTGCTGGAGCCCGAACACGGACTGATCGCGATCGGTTCCGGCGGCCCTTACGCACAGGCCGCGGCCAAGGCACTGCTGGACAACTCCGGCCTGGACGCACGCGCCATCGTCGAGAAGGCGCTGAGCATCGCGGGCGACATCTGCATCTACACCAACCACAACGTGACGATCGAAGAACTCTGAGAAAAAAATGAGCGAACTCACTCCCCGCGAAATCGTCAATGAACTCGACCGCTTCATCATCGGCCAGCACAACGCCAAGCGCGCCGTGGCGATCGCGCTGCGCGACCGCTGGCGCCGGATGCAGCTCGAACCTTCGTTCCGCAACGAAGTGACGCCCAAGAACATCCTGATGATCGGCCCGACCGGCGTCGGCAAGACCGAGATCGCACGCCGTCTTGCAACGCTCGCGAAAGCCCCCTTCGTGAAGGTGGAAGCCACCAAGTTCACCGAGGTCGGCTACGTCGGCAAGGACGTCGATTCCATCGTGCGCGACCTCGCCGATGTCGCCTACAAGCTGACCCGCGACCTCGCCAAGGAACGCGTGAAATCGCAAGCCGAGGAACACGCCGACGAACGCATCCTCGACGCGCTGTTGCCGCGCCGCGAGCAAAGCGGCGGCTGGGACCAGCCAAGCGACGCGCAACAGATCGATTCCGATTCCTCCACGCGCGGCAAATTGCGCAAGCAACTGCATGAAGGCGCGCTGGACGAGCGCGAAATCGAACTCGAGTTTTCCATGAACGTGGGTGTCCAGATCATGGCGCCGCCCGGCATGGAAGAGATGTCGCAGCAACTGAGCTCGATGTTCCAGAGCATGGGCGGCGGCAAGATCCAGAAACGCAAACTCAAGATCAAGGCCGCGCGCCCGATGCTGATCGACGAGGAAGCCGGCAAGCTGCTCAACGACGACGAGTTGCGCGCGCAGGCGGTCGAGAACTGCGAGCAGAACGGCATCGTATTCATCGACGAAATCGACAAGGTCGCGCAACGCAGCGACTGGGGCGGCGCGGGCGTCTCGCGCGAAGGCGTGCAGCGCGACCTGCTGCCTTTGGTCGAAGGTTCCACCGTTTCCACCAAATACGGACCGGTCAAGACCGACCACGTACTGTTCATCGCCTCGGGCGCGTTCTCGATGGCCAAGCCTTCGGACCTGATCCCCGAGTTGCAGGGCCGCCTGCCGATCCGGGTCGAGCTGTCGGCGCTGTCGGTGAAGGACTTCGAACGGATCCTTTCCGAGCCGCACAACGCCCTGACCAAGCAGTACGCCGCGATGCTGAACACCGAGGGCGTGAAGCTGGAATTCACCGACGATGGCATCGCCAAGCTGGCCGAGGTGGCTTTCAGGGTGAACGAGAGCACGGAGAACATCGGCGCCCGCCGCCTGCAGACGGTCATGGAGCGGCTGCTGGAGTCGATCTCGTTCGAGGCCGCGGATAAAAGCGGCGAACGCTACTCGATTGACGCCGAATATGTCGATAAAAGCCTTAAAGATCTGGCTTCGAACGAAGACCTATCGCGCTACATCCTGTGAGACCCGCGGCCGGGCAACCCCTGTCCGCTCCGGCTAGAATGAGGCCATGGGCAAGGTCCTGAAATTTCAATCCGAGAGTCCACGCCCGAAGCTGCGCGGCGCGATGCAACGCGGCGAGCTGGTGCGGGTGTGGCGCAACGACATCGAGGATGGCAGCTTCTGCGGTTATCTCGCGGGCATCGGCAAGGAATGGCTGCTGATGTGGGTGGTCGGCGACCAGATCAGCTTTGACGGCCTGTACGCGATGCGGCTGGCCGACATCACCGAGGTCGAGGCGCCGGACAGCCACCACGTCTTCATGGAGAAGGCGCTGGCGATCCGCAACATCCACCCGCGCCTGCCGCGCAATTTCCCCCTGGACGACGTCACCCAGGTGGTGCGCGCCGCGGCCGAATACGCGGCGGTGATGTGCGTGCACGTGGATACGGAGGACGAGCACGAGGTCTGTTACATCGGCCGCCCGCTCGGGATCGAGGAAGACGGGTTCACCCTGCAGGAAATCACCCCCGACGCCGAATGGTTGCACGAGCCGTCGTTCTTCGGCTGGGACGAGATTTCCACCGTCAGCTTCGACGAACCCTACGCGCAGGTGCTGCTGGACGTCGCCGACCAGCCGCCGCGGATCGATTTCGCGGGATCGGGGTTTGGCAGCGCGCAATAGCCTGGGCGGTCATCCATGTCCGCCGCGCCACGCTTGGCTTTGCCGTCATCCCGGATTACACGCGCCATCCATGGCGCTCGCGCTACGCGCCGCCTTCGGCGTTCGCGTTTGCAATCCTGCAAACGCAGTCGCAAAGCGACATCCGGGGCCCAGCGCCTTCTCGCTTCAGGCGTAATGGCAAAAGCACCGGGTTCCGGCTTGCGCCGGAATGGCGAGAACCGGAGATCGACGCCGATAGCGGCGACGCCACGGCCATTCACGGGCGGCTGTGGCGGGTGCCTTAAACTGGCGCCTTTCAGGGGAATGTGACCGGCTGGTGGAGAACCTTGCGCAGATGCCAGGCGCCGATGGCGCGCTGACGCCGCCCAGCCCGCGCAGCGTGTGGCTGCGCCGGGTCGCGGGGCCATTGGTGTCGCTGGGCATGCTGGCCCTCGCGCTGTGGGCGCTGCATCTGCTCGCGCGCCACGTCACCTACAACGAGATCCGCCACTACGTCGAAGGTGTGTCGCGGCAACGGCTGGTGTTGGCCATCGCGCTGACCACGCTCGGGTTCGGCGTGATGTCGTTCTACGACCGTTTCGGCCTGGCCGCGATCGGCAAACGATTGCCGTGGCGGCGCGTCACCCTGATTTCGTTCATCAGCTATGCCTTCAGCAACGCCGTCGGCATGTCGCTGCTCGTATCGGGATCGATCCGCTATCGCTTCTACCTGCAAAACGGCCTCTCGACGGCCGAGATCGGCAAGCTGGTCCTGTATTGCACGCTGAGCTTCTGGCTCGGGCTGTTGGCGCTGACCGGCGTGACGCTGCTGGCGGTGCCGTTGCCGTCGGGACTGCCGATGAGCGATTGGCGGGTCGCGTTCGCCAGCGTGATGGTGGCGATCCCGCTGGCGTGGATTCTCGGCAGCTTCGTTCGACGCCCGCTGAAACTGTGGCGCTGGCAATTGCGCCTGCCGGCGCCGATGCATGCGATACGCCAGGTGGCGGTCGGCGCCGTGGACTGGTGGCTGGCCGCGGCGGTGATGTACGTGCTGATGCCGGATCGCCTCAATGCCGGCTTCGGGCATTTCCTCGCGATCTTCGTGGTCGCGCAGATCGCTGGATTGATCAGCCACGTTCCGGGCGGCCTCGGCGTGTTCGAAGCGGTGATGCTGGCCGGCTTCCACGCGACCGGCAACGCACATCTTGCGGCGCCCATCCTCGGCTCGCTGGCGACCTTTCGCATCATCTATTACCTGATGCCGCTCGGCGCGGCGACGGTGCTGGTGCTGCAACGCGAAGCGCAAAGCCTGCGCCGGCACGTGCCGTGGTCACCGTGGTTCGCGGGATTGCTGCCGCCCTTCTTCGCCGGATTGACGCTGGTGTCCGGCGCCGTGTTGCTGTTTTCCGGCGCGACCAAGGCGCTGCCCGATCGCATGGCGATCCTGCGC
>DATFGL010000271.1:0-10186 GCA_035249465.1 Rhodanobacteraceae bacterium
CGATCGCGGCGATGCGGCCATTCACGGCCAGCCGCCGCGCGTGCCTTACACTGGCGCCTCCCAGGGGAATGTGATCGGCCGGTGGAGAAGCTTGCGCAGATGCCAGGCGTCGATGGCGCGCTGACGCCGCCCAATCCGCGCAGCGTGTGGCTGCGGCGGATCGCGGGACCACTGGTGTCACTGGGCATGCTGACCCTGGCGCTGTGGGCACTGCACCTGCTCGCACGCCACGTCACCTACAACGAAATTCGCCACTACGTCGAAGGCGTGTCGCGCCAACGGCTGGTGTTGGCCATCGTGCTGACCACGCTCGGATTCGGCGTGATGAGCTTCTACGACCGCTTCGGCCTGGCCGCGATCGGCAAACGATTGCCGTGGCGGCGCGTGACCCTGATTTCGTTCATCAGTTACGCCTTCAGCAACGCCGTTGGCATGTCGCTGCTGGTATCCGGATCGATCCGCTACCGTTTCTACCTGCAAAGCGGTCTCTCGACGGCCGAGATCGGCAAGCTGGTCCTGTACTGCACGCTGAGCTTCTGGCTTGGGCTGCTGGCGCTGACCGGTGTAACGCTGCTGGTGGTGCCATTGCCATCGGGGCTGCCGCTGAGCGATTGGCGCGTCGCATTCGCCAGCGTGATGGCGGCGGTCCCGCTGGCGTGGATCCTTGGCAGCTTCGTGCGACGCCCGCTGAAACTCTGGCGGTGGAAGTTGAGCCTGCCTACGCCTCTGCATGCGATACGCCAAATCGCGGTAGGCGCCTTGGACTGGTGGCTCGCCGCGGCCGTGATGTACGTGCTGATGCCCGATGGGCTCAACGCCGGCTTCGGACATTTCCTTGCGATCTTCGTGGTCGCGCAGATCGCCGGATTGATCAGCCACGTTCCGGGCGGGCTGGGCGTGTTCGAAGCGGTGATGCTGGCGGGCTTCCACGCGACCGGCAACACGCATCTTGCCGCGCCCATCCTCGGTTCGCTCGCAACCTTCCGCATCATCTACTACCTGATGCCGCTTGGCGCCGCAACGGTGCTGGTGCTGCAGCGCGAGGCCCAGAGCCTGCGCCGGCGCGTGCCGTGGTCGCCCTGGTTCGCCGGACTGCTGCCGCCGTTCTTCGCGGGACTGACGCTGGTGTCCGGCGCCGTGCTGTTGTTTTCCGGCGCCACCAAGGCGCTGCCCGATCGCATGGCGATCCTGCGCAGCGTGCTGCCGCTGTCGGTGCTGGAAGTCTCGCACCTGCTGGCCAGCGTGATCGGCATGCTGCTGCTGATCCTCGCGCGCGGCCTGCAGCGCCGGCTGGATGCCGCGTACTGGCTGACGCTCGTACTGTTGCTGGCGGGCGCGGTGTTCTCGCTGCTGAAGGGCATCGATTACGAAGAGGCGATTTTCCTCGGCCTGCTCGCGCTCGCGCTGATGCCGGCACACAAGTTGTTCTACCGCCGCGCCTCGTTGTTCAGCACCAACTTTTCACCGGGCTGGATCGTGGCGATCCTCGCGGTGTTCGGCTGCGCCGCGTGGCTGGTGTTCTTCAGTTACAAACACGTGGATTACAGCAACAGCCTGTGGTGGGAATTCACTTTCCAACACGGCGGCGCACCGCGTGCCCTGCGCGCGCTGGTGGCCGCGGCCGCGGCCGGCCTGATGTTCGCGCTGGCCAGCCTGATCCGTCCGCAAACGCCACACCACGCGTCGCCCAGCGCGGCGGAGTTGGAGCGCGCATGGCCCCTGATCCGCAACTACCGGTCGGCGCAGGCGCACCTTGCGCTGATGCGCGACAAGCATCTTCTTTTTTCCCCAGGCGACCGGGCGTTCCTGATGTACGGCATCGAAGGACGCAGCTGGGTGAGCATGGGTGATCCCGTGGGCGAAGACGACGACGCGCGCCGCGAACTGGTGTGGAGTTTCATGGAGCAGTGCGAGCGCGCGGGCGGCTGGCCGGTGTTCTACCAGGTAAGTCCGGCCGATCTCGACCTGTATCTCGAAGTCGGCATGAACCTGTTGAAGATCGGCGAGGAGGCACGGGTGCCGCTCCCGGATTTCAACCTCGACGGCAAGTCGAAGAAGACCTTGCGCGGCACGCTCAACAAACTCGAACGCGAAGGGCTGCGGCTTGAAGTCATCCCGGCGGAAGCGGTGCCGCCGCTGATGCCGCGGCTCAAGGCAATTTCCGACGCGTGGCTGGCCGACAAGCGCGCACGCGAGAAACGATTCTCGCTCGGTGCGTTCGATCCGGAATATCTCTCCCGCACACCGATGGCGCTGGTCTGGCAAGGCGAACGGTTGCTGGCGTTCGCCAACCTGTTCCTCACCGGGAACAAGGAGGAAGCCTCGCTGGACCTGATGCGCTTCGCGCCCGAAAGCCCCTCCGGCAGCATGGATTTCCTGTTCATCGAACTGATGGACTGGGCGCGCCGGGAAGGCTATCGCTGGTTCAACCTCGGCATGGCGTCGATGGCCGGCATGACCAACCGGCGGCTGGCGCCCTTGTGGAACCGTTTCGGCGCGCTGGTGTTCGGGCGCGGCGAACGTTTCTACAATTTCCAAGGGCTGAAGCGCTACAAGGACAAGTTCGACCCCGAGTGGGAACCACGCTACATGGCCGTTCCGGGAGGCATCGCGCTGCCGATGATCCTCGCGAACGTGGCCAGCCTGATCTCGGGCGGGATCACCGGGGTGGTGCGCAGATGAGCAGGTCGCAACGGAGCAGACGCATGATGTGGACCGGAATCGGTGCCATGGTGGTGCTGGTGGCGGCGTTCATCTGGAACCCCTTCGCACGGCCCAGCCTTGAGGACTCCACGGTCGTGGTGGCGCCTGCCGCCAACGTGGGCGCGCCGGCAGGCGACGGGGATGTGCTGACCATCCTGTACTCGGGCGATGGTGGCTGGGCCGATCTCGACAAGCAGCTCGGCACGGCGTTCGCGGCGCACGGCATCCCGGTACTCGGCATCAACAGCTTCAAGTATTTCTGGCGCAGCCGTTCGCCCGATGTCGCCGCGCAGCAACTCGACGCCTTGATCACCGATTCGCTCGCGAAATGGCACAAGCAGCGTGTGTGGCTGGTCGGATTCTCGTTCGGCGCCGATGCCTTGCCGACGTTGATCGACAAACTCAGCCCGGCCACGCGGTCGCGCATCACCCAGCTGGTACTGCTGTCGCCCAGCCGCGACATCACGTTCGAAATCCAGTTCGAGGGTTACATGGTTGCGCAGGGACGCTTCAAGGCGTTCGTGAAAACCCTGTCGGAGAAATTCAACAAGGTGCCGGATTACCCCGCGCTGCCACCCGTCGTGGCCCTGGACAACCGGTTCCCGGTGGTCTGCTACTACGGCAAGGACGATGCCGGCGAGAGCTTGTGCACGCAGCATGGCTTGCCTGCCTGGGTGACGGTACGCGGCGAGGCCGGGGGACACCATTTCGACGAGGGCTACCAGCGCCTGGCAGAGCAGATGATCGACGGGCTGCCCGCCAGCGAAGCGCCGGCGTCGCCCTCCCTCGCAGCGCCCGCTGCGGCTGCAAACGCGGCCGTTCCTGTGCCGGCCGCGGGCATGGCGCCGTCCGCTTCGGCGGCGAGCGACGCCGGACACCGCTGATTTGCTGATCGCCGTCAGGCGGCGGATGGTCCTGCATCGCTAAAATTGCACGCATGACCACACCCAAACCCACCGACATCACCCTGCACAAGAAATCACGCACACTGGAAGTCGCGTTTGACTCGGGCGAACACTTCGTGCTGCCGGCCGAGTACCTGCGCGTGCATTCGCCCTCCGCCGAGGTGCAGGGCCACGGCCCCGGCCAGCAGGTGCTGGTCGCGGGCAAACGCGAAGTCGGGATCATGGAACTGGAGCCGGTCGGCAACTACGCCGTGTCGCTGCGCTTCACCGACGGCCACGCTACCGGCATCTATTCATGGGAAACGCTGCACGACCTCGGCGTCAATCTGGACAGGAACTGGCAGTCCTACCTGGACGCGCTGGAGAAAAACGGGCTTTCGCGCGACCCGGCGTCGCTGTACGGTCATCCCGTGCCGATGCGGGGACCGCGGCCCAAGTAGGTTGGGCTGAGCGGCTTTACGCGAAGCCCAACAATGTCGCGCATCAACGTTGGGCATCGCTGAGCTCAGCCCAACCTACGCTGGAGTTTTCGCCAGCACCGCCGCTCGCCGCGCGAGACTTTCTTTCGGCCAGTACACCTCGCGATCGTAATACTCGCGCATCGCGGGCACGCCTTCCGGCAGGATCACCCATGGCTGCCTGGACATCGTGAAGATGTGAATGTCGGGCGGGAAGCGGTCCGGATCGTCCAGGGTGCCGACACGCACGAACGCAAACAGCGGACCCGCGCCCGGATAGTGGCTCCACAGCGCGATACGGCAATGCGGGCAGCGCGCGATGTTCTGGCCCTTGCCGCTGTTCGACGGCGTCATCACCATTTCGGGTTCGCCGTGGAGCAACTCGACGCGTTCGGTTTCGATCAACGCGTTCAGCACGAACGCACTGCCGGTTTCGCGCTGGCACCAGCGGCAATGGCAGCAGTGCACGAACATCGGCGTGCGGGTGAGCCGGTAACGGATGAAGCGGCAATCGCAGCCGCCTTCGAAGGTTTCGGTGGTCATCGAAGTCTCCGTGATCTCCCCCGTTCGCATCGAGCGCAGTCGAAATGCAGGTCCTTCGACTTCGGCGCTTCGCGCCTGCGCTCAGGACGAACGGTGCGGGGCTGATTTCAGTCGGCCGCAAACAGCGCGTTCAGATCGTCCTCGTCGAACTTCAACTTGTCCCGCGTCCCGCCGCCTTCCAGCACGGCCAGGGCGAGCTCGGCCTTGCGTGCTTTCAAATCCTCGATGCGTTCCTCGACCGTGTCGGCGCAGATCAACCGGTACACGAACACCGGTTTGTCCTGGCCGATGCGGTGCGCGCGGTCGGCGGCCTGGGTTTCCGCGGCCGGGTTCCACCACGGGTCGTAGTGGATCACGGTGTCGGCGGCCGTGAGATTCAGGCCCACGCCACCGGCCTTCAGCGACAGCAGGAACAGCGGCACCTCGCCGTCCTGGAACTTGCGCACGGGCTCGGCGCGGTCGCGCGTGTCGCCGGTCAACGTGACGTACTGCAGGTGCCGGCGATTCAACTCGCGCGCGATCAGCGCCAGCATTTCGGTGAACTGCGAAAACAGCAGCACGCGCCGGCCTTCGCTCAGAAGATCCGGCAGCATGTCCATCAGCAATTCCAGCTTGGCCGATTCGCGCACGCCGCGTGCGGATTCGAGTTTCACGAGGCGCGGATCGCAGCAGGTCTGGCGCAGTTTCAGCAGCGCATCCAGCACGATAATGCCGCTGTGCTCGAGGCCGCGCTGGCGCACCACCTCGCGCACTTCGTCGCCCAGCGACACGCGCAATGCGTCGTACAACTCGCGCTGCTTGCCGGACAGCACCACGCGCCGCGCGATTTCGGTTTTCTCGGGCAGCTCCCTCGCAACCTGCGCCTTGGTGCGGCGCAGGATGAACGGCGCGATGCGGTGATTGAGGCGCGCCTGGCAATCGGCATCGGCCTGGCGTTCGATCGGAATGCGGTAGTGGCGGCGGAACGAGCCCTCGTCGCCGAGCAGGCCCGGCACCGCCAGATCGACCTGCGACCATAGCTCGCCCAGATGGTTTTCCAGCGGCGTGCCGGTCATGCACACGCGGCGCTTCGCGGAAATCGACAACAGGGCGCGTCGCGCCTGCGTGCGCGGATTCTTCACCTGTTGCGCCTCGTCCAGCACCACCAGCGCGAACGGCTGTTCGCGCAACACCGCCAGGTCGCGCGGCAACAACGCGTAACTGGTCAGGATCGCGTCGTGCCCGGCGAGGCGGTCGAAACTCTTGACGCGTTCCGGCCCGTGCAGCGTCAGCACTTTCAGCGAGGGCGCGAAGCGTTCGATTTCGGACTGCCAGTTCGGGATCAAACTGGTGGGTGCGACGATCAGCGCAGGCTGCGTCAACGCCGAGCTCTGCTTCAACGCCAGGACGTGCGCGAGCATCTGCACCGTCTTGCCGAGCCCCATGTCGTCGGCCAGCACGCCGCCCAGTCCCGCGTCGGCGAGTGCGTTCAACCAGCGCAGGCCTTCGCGCTGATAGGGACGCAACTCGGCATTCAAGGCTTCGGGTACCGCATCGGAGGCGTGCTCCGCCGCTTCGCGCAGGCGCGTGGTGAAACCGGTGAGGTCCTTCGGTGCATCCAGCTTGCCGTTTTTCGGCAGCGCGCCCTCGAATTCCTCCAGGCGCCCCGCCTGCACCCGCGGCAGGCGCAACTTGTCGCGCGGGTGCGTGAGGTATTCGGCCAGTGGCGCCAAGAGTTTGCGCAGCGTCGCCAGCGGCACCGCGACACGGCGGCGATCGTCCACCGGCGCATACCAGACCGCGTCCTTCGTTTCATTCTCGGGCGCGCTCAGCGACAGCGTGCGTTCGGACAACGCGCGCGCGACGGTCGGCAGCAGATTCACGCGCTTGCCTTCGACCTCGATGCCCATCTCGAACTCGAATGCCTCGCCGCCGTCATCGACGTGGGCGACGCCGTACCAGCGCGGCGGACCTTCCAGCACTTCGAAGGGAAAGCTCGACGCGTACTCGACGGCGAAACCTTCCGCCTCCAGCTTTTCGCGCAGACCCAGCCAGCGTGCGGGCGTGTTCACCTCCAGCGCGCCGGCGTAACCCTTGCCGGGGAACACCCACGCGTCTTCCGGCAGCGCGTCGGCCATGTCCCACGGCAGGCCCTCGCAATCGACCGCGGGCGCGAGCCCGAAGGATTCCAGGCGCTCCATCGTCGCGAGTTCTTCCGCGCGCTTGCGCACGATCTCGACCAGCTTGCCGTTGCGCACGCGCCGCACGATGGCCTCACCGCCACGGCCCGGCAAGCGATCGCTGCCGTAGTCGAACGCGAGCCGCGTGTACGCGAGCGGCGGCGTGCCGGCGCCGATGCGCGCGTGCCGGGTCAGCGCCTGGAAGATCATCACCGGCTTGGGTGCGAGATCTGCGCGCTGCACGGCAGCGAACGCCTGCGGCGCGGGAATGCGCGCGGCCCAGGGCGATGCGGCGACCCGCGCGGCCAGGGGCTCCGCATGTTCGGGTGCGAGTGGAGGCGCGTCGATGAGCGCCATTTCCGCGGCATCACCATCCAGCGGACCGAGTTCGGCGCGTTCCGCATCGAGGTACCACAAGCCGCCGACGCGGATCAGCCGCTGGTGCGCCGGCAATTTTGGCAGCAGGCGCTGGCGGCCGTCGCGTTCGAGCTGCCACTCCCATTCCAGCGGACGCGGCTTGCCCAGCGAGAGGCGCAATCCGGCGACGCCGCCCAGCAGGCTGGGCGCATCGGCCAGGATTTCGCGCAGCAGCGCATCACCGAACGGACCCGCAAGGTGCGCGTAGCTGCGGCCCTTGCGCTGCGTTTGCGGAACACCGAGCACGCTGGCGGCAAGCCGTGTTTCGGCGTCGGGCAATGCGCTGCCGAGAAGCTGTTTCGAATCCAGCGGCACCGCACGCCCGAGCCGGCCCTTCGCGACGGTTTCCAGCAACACGGGTGCCACTTCGAGGCGCGACAGCGCCGGTTCGTCCTGCAGCAGTTCCAGCAGGAAGCCGAGCGTGGGGACTTGCCCGGACGGCACGGACGCCGTCGCGTCGGCCGCGTCGATCAGGCGCGACCATGCGGCCGGCAGCGGTGCACCCGTGGCGGTCGCACGCTTCGGCGGAAGGGTTTCGTTCGGGCTGCTGCGGTGTTGCATCCGCGATCGATCAAACACTCAAAAGGCCCAAGCATACACGTACTTTTGCGATCATCCATGATCGCTGCACCACCTGGCCCCAGGTTTCTGCCAGGTATTCGCCCAACGGAACGCCAGAACGGACTTCCTGTCCTGGCTTTTCGCAACAGCCGCTTCGAATCGGAGTTGTCCTAACCGAACAGGTTTTCCGGATACTCGGGCTTGCGCTCCCGAGCCAGCAGCGAATGCAGGGCGTCGGTGGGCGTCATCTCGCCGCGCAGCACGGCCTGCACGTGCTGCGAGATCGGCAGGTCGAGATCGTGGCGTGCGGCCAGCCGCATCACTTCATCGGCCGTGACGGCACCTTCGACCACCTGGCCGATGTCGGCCAGCGCCTGCTTGAGCGGCACCCCACGGCCCAGCGCGAAACCGAAGCGGTGATTGCGGGACAGGTCGCCGGTGCAAGTGAGCACCAGATCCCCCAGCCCGGCCAGGCCCATCAGCGTCTGCGGCCTGGCACCCAGCGCCGCGCCAAGACGCAGCATCTCGTTCATGCCGCGGGTGATCAGGCCGGCACGCGCGTTGAGGCCCAGTTGCATGCCGTCGGCAACGCCCGTCGCCACGGCCAGCACGTTCTTCATCGCGCCGCCGAGTTCCGCGCCCAGCATGTCGTTGCCGGTGTAGGCACGAAAGGCGTTGCCGTGCAGCACCTCGGCCACGCGGTGCGCGAAGGCATCGTCGTCGGAATGAACCGTGACGGCGGTGGGCATACCGGCCGCGACCTCGCGCGCGAACGACGGGCCGGTCACGATCGCGGCGGGGGTGCCCGGCAAGTGCTCGGCCACCAGTTCGTGCAGGAAACGCCCCGTGCCGGGCTCGAAGCCCTTGGTCGCCCAGGCATAACCCGCAGCCGCCGGCAACAGCGGCGCGGCTTCGATCAGCACCTGCCGGAAGGCATCGCTCGGCACCGCGACCAGCACCATGTCGGCGCCGTGCAGCGCTCCGGCGAGATCCGGCACGCACGCCAGCTCCGCCGGCAGTTCGACATCCGGCAGATAGCGCTGATTGCGATGGCTGGCGGCGATGTCCGCCAGTGCGTCCGCATCCCGTCCCCACAGGCGGGTGGCGGTACCGTTGCTGCACAACAGCGCCGCCAGCGCGGTGCCCCACGATCCGGCGCCGAGTACGGCAACCGTCGCGCGAGTCGTCATGATTTCAGGCGTTGAGCGCCGGCCTGGCGTCGCCCTGCCCTTGCTGCTGGCGCTGCTGTTCGGCATACAGGGCGTCGAAATTGATCGGCTGCAGCAGCAGCGGCGGGAAGCCGCCATTCAAGACGAGGTCGGAGACGACCTGGCGGGCATACGGAAACAGCACGTTCGGGCAATACGTGGCCAGGACGACCGAAAGGTTCTGCGGGTCGAAACCCGTGAACGAGAACACGCCGGCCTGGTGCACTTCGGCCAGGTATGCGGTGCGCTCGTTCAGGGTGCAGGTGACCGTCAGGGTCAACACCACTTCGTAATTGTCGCCCTCGACCGGCGCGGCCTTGTGGCTCAGGTTCAACTGGACCTGCGGCTGGCCCTCTTCCTGGAACACCTTGGGCGCATTGGGAACCTCGAACGAGACGTCGCGCGCGTAAATCTTCTGCAGCGCCATCTGCATCTGGGGGGCGGCTTGGCCGTTGCTCGGGGCCGGGGTCACTTCTGCCATGTTCTTGCAAGCTCCGCTGGGAAAGGGTCAAAGATTGGGGATTGTCCCACACCCTCGGCCATCGTGCACGCGTTCCGATTGCCTGAAAGCCCGTCTGCTGCTACATTTAGCGGCTGCCTTCCAAGCCGGCCCGGCCTCCCGGGCGCCCCGCGACGCGACGCGGGGCCGATGCGGCAAATCCGACACCTCGCGGGTCGCACAAGGTCGGGCCGAACTTCCGCGGGCCACGCGGATCACCATGAGGAGAATGCCATGGCACGCGTATGCCAGGTCACCGGTAAAGGTGTGAGCACCGGCAACAATGTCTCGCACGCCAACAACAAGACCCGCCGCCGCTGGCTGCCCAACCTGCACGAACGCCGGTTCTGGGTCGCGAGCGAGAACCGCTGGGTGAAACTGCGCGTATCCGGCAAGGCCCTGCGCACCATCGACAAGAACGGGATCGACGCCGTGCTCAGTGATCTGCGCGCACGCGGCGAAAAGGTGTAAGGAGAACTCCCATGGCAAGCAAACGCGACAAGATCCGCCTGACTTCGTCGGCCGGCACCGGCCACTTCTACACCACCGACAAGAACAAGAAGAACACCCCGGACAAGATGGAGGTCAAGAAATACGACCCCGTCGTCCGCAAGCACGTGATCTACAAGGAAGGCAAGATCAAGTGACGTTTTGGCCCGCGCGCTTCGCGCGGCTTTGCCAAAACGTCATCCCCGCGAAGGCGGGGATCCAGTGAAGAATGCCCGAACCCGCC
>DATFGL010000272.1:0-2849 GCA_035249465.1 Rhodanobacteraceae bacterium
TCGATGGCGGCGGGCGCATCCAGCGAGGCGCTCGACTTCGCCTCCGTGCAACGCGACAACCCGGAAATGCAGCGGCGCTGCCAGGAAGTCATCGACACGTGTTGCGCGGCCGGTGACGCCAGCCCGATCGTCGCGATCCACGACGTCGGCGCGGGCGGCTTGTCGAACGCGATCCCCGAGCTGCTGCACGATTCCGGCGTCGGTGGCGAGATCGACCTCGACGCCGTGCCGCTGGACGACCCGCGGCTCTCGCCCATGCAGATCTGGTGCAACGAGTCGCAGGAACGCTACGTGCTGGGCGTGAAACCCGCGGACCTCGACGCGTTCCGCGCCATCTGCGAGCGCGAGCGCTGCCCGTTCGCGGTGGTCGGCACGGCGACGGAAGAGCCACGCCTGTGGGTGCGCTCGCAGCGCGACCCGCGCGTGATCGACATGGAACTCGCGACGCTGCTCGGCAAGCCGCCGCGCATGCAGCGCGACGCGACCCGCATCAAGCCGCAACTCGACATCGTCCCGGACCTGACCGGTATCGGCCTCGACGACGCGATCGGGCACGTGCTGCGCATGCCCGCCGTGGCGGGCAAGGCGTTCCTGATCCACATCGGCGATCGCAGCGTCGGCGGCCTGTGCGCGCGCGACCAGCTGGTCGGCCCGTGGCAGGTGCCAGTGGCGGACTGCGCGTTGACGCTGGCCGACTTCGAGGGTTACGCCGGTGAAGCGATGGCGATGGGCGAGCGCGCGCCGGTCGCCGTGCTGGACGGCGCGGCCTCCGCGCGCATGGCGCTGGGCGAAGCGATCACCAACCTGATCGCCGCGCCCGTGGACAAGCTGGAGGAAATCCGCCTGTCCGCGAACTGGATGGCCGCGATCGGCCACGCCGGCGAGGACGCCGCGCTGTTCGATGCGGTGCAGGCGGTTTCGCTGCAGCTGTGCCCCGCGCTCGGCATTTCGATTCCGGTCGGCAAGGATTCGCTGTCGATGCGCACGCTGTGGCGCGACGGCGATCGCGAGCAGCGCACCATCGCGCCGGTGTCGCTGATCGTCAGCGCGTTCGCGCGCGTCGGCGACGTGCGCGGCGCGTTGACGCCGCAGCTTCGCATGGATGCGGGCGACACCGAACTGTGGCTCATCGATCTCGGCGCGGGCCGCGACCGCCTCGGCGGTTCGGTGTTGACGCAGGCCTACGAGCGCGGCGGCGGCGTGCCGCCCGATTTCGAAAACCCGGAACGCCTGCGCGGCCTGTTCGACACCATCCGCGCCGCGCGCGACAAGAACCTGCTGCTCGCCTACCACGACCGCTCCGACGGCGGCGCGATCGTGACGCTGCTGGAAATGGCGTTCGCGGGCCATTGCGGGCTTGAAGTGTTCCTCGACGGCTGGGCCGACAGTGCATTGCGCGCGCTGTTCAACGAAGAGCTTGGCGCGGTGGTGCAGGTGCGGGTGGACGACCACGACGCGTTCGCTGCCATTGCCGAAGCGCATGGACTGGCGGCGATGACGCGCGTGATCGCACGCCCGAAGGCGAAACTCGGCATCAAGTTGTACGGCGGCGATGAAACCGTCGCCAAGTGGAACTGGCAGAAGCTGATCGGTGCCTGGCACGAAACCAGCCACGCGATGCAGCGCCTGCGCGACAACCCGGCCAGCGCCGACGCCGAGCGCGATTGGCGCTGCGACGACAACGATCCGGGCGTGAATGCCAGGCTGACGTTCGATCCCGCCGAAGACATCGCCGCGCCGTACATCGGGAAAGGCGCACGCCCGCGCGTCGCGGTGCTGCGCGAGCAAGGCGTCAATGGGCAGGTCGAAATGGCCGCCGCGTTCACGCGCGCGGGCTTCGATGCCATCGACGTGCACATGAGCGACCTGGTCAGCGGCCGCCACAAGCTGGATGAATTTTCGGGCTTCGCCGCGTGCGGCGGCTTTTCCTACGGCGACGTGCTGGGCGCGGGCCGCGGCTGGGCCGCGTCGATCCTGTACCACGACGATCTGCGCGAACAATTCGCCGCGTTCTTCGCGGACCCTTCGAAGTTCGCTGTCGGCATGTGCAACGGCTGCCAGATGCTGGCGCAACTCAAGTCCATCATTCCGGGTGCCGAGCACTGGCCCACGTTCCGGCGCAACGCGTCGGAGCAATACGAAGCGCGGCTGGTAACGCTGGAAGTGCTGGACGCGGGTTCGATCATGTTCCGCGGCATGGCGGGCTCGCGCATCCCCGTCGTCACCGCGCACGGCGAAGGCCGCGCGGTGTTCGCGGAGGGCAGCAAGTCTGGGAAGGCCACCGCCTGCGTGCGTTTCGTGGACAACCGCGGCAAGCCGACCGAAACGTTTCCGTACAATCCGAACGGTTCGCCCGATGGCGTGGCGGGATTCACCGCCGCATCCGGCCGCGTCACCGTCCTGATGCCACATCCCGAACGCGTGTTCCGCACCGCGCAGATGAGCTGGCACCCGAGCGAATGGGAAGAAGATTCACCCTGGATGCGCATGTTCCGCAACGCGCGCGTGTTCGTGGGCTAAGAGCGGCGTAGCCGTTCGCCCGAAGAGCCATCCCCCTCGTCGCGCTTCGTGCGCGTTCGCTTCGCTCCGCCCTTCCCGCGGAAGGGGGAAGCAGAGCATCACCCCCTTCGGAACGAAGGGGGTCGCCGCGCAGCGGCGGGGGGATGCTCACCCCCTTCGTTCCGAAGGGGGTCGCGCCGCAGGCGCGGGGGGATGCTGCTGCAATCGCATTACGGCTCGCACGATGTCATCCAGCACGTCGTCAATCCGCCGGGATACATCCAGATTCGTGTAGCGCAACACCTCGATGCCGCGCAATGCAAGCCAGCGGCTACGCGCTTCGTCATGCT